>NZ_JBJNLV010000003.1:0-380769 GCF_052168875.1 Serratia sp. CY38905
CGATCCTCGCCGCGCTGGTGTGCGCCTCCTTCAGCACCGCGGCGCTGGCCAAAGACGTGACCGTGATGATCTCCGGCGGCTTCAAGGCCGCGCTGGAGAAACTGGCCCCGGAATATGAAGCCCAAAGCGGCGACAAAATCATTCTGGTGTCCGGCCCTTCCATGGGGAAAACGCCGCAGGCGATCCCCGCGCGGCTGGCGCGCGGAGAGCAAGCCGATGTGGTGATCATGGTGGGCGACGCGCTGACCCAACTGGACAAAGGCGGCTGGATCCAGCCGGGTTCGCGCGTAGAGCTGGCCGATTCGCCGATCGGCATGGTGGTGAAACAGGGCGCGCCCAAGCCGGCGATAAAAACGGATGCCGAGCTGCGTAATGCCTTGCTGCAAGCCGACTCTTTCGCCTATTCCGACAGCGCCAGCGGCCGCTACGTCAGCGGCCAACTGTTCAAAAAGCTGGGCATCGAGGAACAGGTGAAAGGAAAAGCGCATAGGATTGAGCGCATTCCGGTGGCCTCTGAAGTGGCGCAGGGGAAATACGCGTTGGGCTTCCAGCAGGTCAGCGAATTGCTGCCCGTGGCGGGCGTCACCTTTATCGGCGAACTGCCGGAAAACGTGCAGTACATCACCCGCTTCGCCGGCGCGGTAACCGCCAAGGCGGAACATCGCCGCGAAGGCAAAGCGCTGCTGGAGTTCCTCGCCTCCTCTCAGGCACAGCCGACCATTCGCGCGACCGGCATGCGAAGCGTGCCGGCGCAGCAGCCGGTCAGGCAGAGTGATACCGTTCAGTAATCAGCTTTTCCAACTCGGCGGCGACGAAAGACTGCATGCGGCCGCCGCGCCGGATCAGGCCCACGGAGCGTTTCACCACCGGCTCGACCAGCGGCACCGACGTCAACACCGAATGCTCTGAAGCGGGCATCGACATGGCGGGCACGGCGGCAATGCCGATGCCCGCCTCAACCATGCCCAGCATGGTCGTCACATGGCGAGTTTCGCACACGCTGGGGCGCTCCGGCACGAGGTGTTCCAGGCGCTGATCGAGCAGATTGCGATTGCCGGAGGTTTTATCCAGCGACACGTAATCCTGCTGATAAAATTCCCGCCAGGTGAGGCTCTTTTTAGCGGCGAGCGGATGATCGCGCCGGCAGGCGGCCACGTAAACGTCCCCCACCAACGGCACAAATTCAAGGTTAGGCTGCAGCCGCCCGGCAAAGCAGATGCCGAAGTCAGCCTGGCCGCCGGTGACCGCCTCAATCACATTGCCCGCGCTGCCGTCGATCAGCTTGACGCGCACGCGCGGATAGCGAAGCCGGAAACGGCGTATCACGTCGGGCATGAAATAGTAGGCCGCCGACGGCACCGTGGCGACGGTGACCAGCCCGGTACGTTCCTGGCTAACCTTATCGATATCGGCCAACACCGCTTCGACATTCATCAGCAGCTGATCCGAACGCTCGGCAAACGCCTGCCCGTACAGCGTCAGCGTCACGCGCCGGGTAGTACGATCGAACAGTTTGCTGCCCAGCGCGTTTTCCAGCTTCTCAATCCTGCGGCTCAGGGCCGACTGCGACAGGCAGATGGATTCTGCTGCCAGCCGAAAATTGCCGTACTCCACCAGCGCGCGGAAGGCATAAAGATCGTTGAGATCAAAATTCACGGGCATAGCGGCCGACTCTCCTTGCTGAACGCAAAACATCGATGATAACCGCTTAGAGCGCCACGGCAACCGGTCTGGCAATTGAGCCACCCAAGCCCTTATCGCCCCAGCAGCACCATTCCCCAAATAATGATAGTCATCACCACCGCCACCAGCTGCGCAGCGCCGCCCAGATCTTTAGCGCGTTTGGATAACGGATGTAATTCCAGCGAAATGCGATCGACCACGGTTTCAATCGCCGTATTAAGCAGCTCAACCACCAATAGCAGAAAACTGCAGGCGATTAATAACAGCCGTTCTATATTTGTAATATCTAAACCAAATGTAACAACCAGTAAAATGGCGTTAATAACCAATAATTGGCGAAACGCATCTTCGGTAAGCACGGCGTCAATAAATCCGGCCCAGGAATTCCTTATGCTGTAGGTTAATCGGCTTATTCCTTTTTTCTTTTCCACAGGCATGCAATCAGCTCTCGTCAATACTGCCACAATCACTCGCGAATAAATCACGCGGCGTGAATTTATCTCGAGTTTATTAATTAAAGGCCTTAACCGTTCTCTTCCCGGAGGCGATGCATGCACTCACGCGCCGTCACCCTGCCCCTGAAACGGCACCGCCCGAAAATGCCCCGGCGCGGTTATTATTCTGAGAACGTGAAAAGGCGATGCGTTATCAGCCGGTTAAAGCGTTTTCTCGTATAAGCGGTAGCGCTTATAGGGAACCGCGCCGATGCGTTCTAAAATCGTCCGCATGCCGGTATTGGTTTCCAGGATCCACGACATTTCCAGCGCGTCGATATTGCGCTTGGCGAAAGGCTCGCGCAGCGCCTCAATCAGCAGCAGCGCAATAATCGGCCCGATGCGGCTGAATTGATATTCCTGGCGCACGCCCATCAACGGCACGCGCGCGGTGCGCACGCCGCTGACTTTCAGCCGCCACAAGAGCTTCGCCCAGCCAAGCGGCAATAACCGCCCCTGCAGATCGGCAATCGCTTCGTTGATGTTCGGCAGACCGACGATAAAGGCGCAGGGGGCGCCATCCACCTCGGCGATATGGATCATATCGTCGGGTACCAGAAACTTCAGCTGATCCCCCATGGTGGCGAACTCGTGCTCGGTGAACGGAACAAACCCCCAGTTATGCTGCCATCCGGAGTTGAACACCTCGCGCAGCACCTGCATCTCCTCGCGAAAGCGCTTGCGGTTGAGGCGGCGAACGGTCACCTTTTTGCGCACCTGATCCATCATCCGGGTTAACGACGGCGAAAAATGCAGGTCGGTTCTTTTCATCCAATAGGCAAGCAAATCAATCCCTTCGCTGTAGCCCTGCTGCGCTATTTGCGCCGCATAGTAGGGCTTCGCGTGTGTCATCAGGGCGGAAGGCGGCGTATCGAACCCCTCGACCAACAGGCCGCTTTCCTGATTGATATTGAGGCTGAATGGCCCGGTGATTTTGCGCGCGCCTTTCGACCTCAGCCACTCCTCCGCCACCGTGAATAAAGTGCTGAAAACAGCGGGATCGTCAACGGCGTCAATCATGCCGAAATGGCCGGTATCCTCGCCATGCAACTCCCGGTGCAGAGCATCGATTTGCGCCGTGATGCGCCCAACGACTTTGCCCTGTTTTTTGGCCACCCATGCCTGCCATTCAATATGGTCGGTGCCGGGATTCTTCTTTGACAGGTGCTCTTCGCGCTCTACATGCAGCGGCTCAATCCAGTTCGGATCATCGCGAAACAGTTGCGAGGGGAAAGCAATAAATTCTTTAAGTTCGCGTTTACTCAGAACTTTCTCAACACGGATCATAAATAGCCTTACGTTTTAATAAAATAATTAAATAAGCGCGCGACAACGCCTTTAGCATTTTTTATGCTGTTCTCATTTATTGGATTGTGTATTGCCTCCGGTTCAATGATAAGAAAAACCGAATATTACCCCCTGTGAATCAGCGCATTATTGCGCCCGACATTCACCCTGTGATGTCCGTAATTGATAAAAAAGGAAACAGAAAGCGGCGCAGCCAGGCTACGCTAATGGTGCTATTTTATTATTTCGTGCTGTTACGGCAAAAGAAACTCGCCGCTTTTAGTGTACCGACTTTAATCAGGAGGTGTGCCGCCATCTTTACCACTTAATGCTCTTTTTAAGATTAGCCTTAAATGAATCGTTCACTTTTGGATTTCTTGCGGCATACTGTTTAGGAAGTGTTTAAGTTCCAAGATAGCCATGCATGAGGTCATAATCTATGAGCCGACAGTTATTTCCTGCCCGAAAGAGACAGGCTAAAGAACGGCGCTGCCCGGATATTACAATAGTCTCACGTATATCGCCAGGGTGCCGCTCAAGGCTGATAACACGGGCTACTCACGCTCTGACCGGTTAATAACCGGCGTGCCCTCAAGCACGGCAATATACGCTGTTCGCGGAATGAAGATGGTTGAATAACAAACTTATTCAAAACCTATTCATAGTAAAACATCAATTACCTCGCCAAGAGTGATTTTCTCTTTTGGTGATTTTTAATCTATGGCTAAGTTTGTCTATGTCTGAAACAAGTTCCGTTCATTCTCTTCCCATGCGCTATGCGGACTTCCCCACCTTAGTGGACGCGTTGGATTACGCGGCGCTGGGCAATACGGGAATGAATTTTTACGACCGTCGCAATCAACTCGTGACCGTTCTCGAATATCGCACGCTGCAGCAAAAAGCGATCTCGGGCGCGCGGCGTTTATTGTCCCTGAAACTCAAGAAAGGCGATCGCGTGGCGCTGATCGCCGAAACCAGCGCGGGATTCGTCGAAGCCTTTTTCGCTTGCCAATACGCCGGCCTGGTGGCGGTGCCGCTGGCGATCCCGATGGGCGTGGGCCAGCGCGACTCCTACACCGCCAAGCTGAAAGGGCTGATCGCCAGCTGCAACCCCGCGGCGATCGTCAGCAGCGAAGAGTGGACGCCGCTGATCGCGTCGGCCACGGAAAACACCTCGGCGCTGCACATCCTCAGCGACGCGGACTTTAACGCCTTGCCGGAGCCGGAGATCGCCTTGCCGGCGCCTTCGCCCGACGATATCGCCTATCTCCAATACACCTCGGGCAGCACCCGCTTTCCGCGCGGCGTGATCATTACCCAGCGGGCGGCGATGGCGAACCTGAACGCGATCAGTCGCGACGGGATCAAGCTGCGCGCGGGCGACCGCTGCGTTTCGTGGCTGCCCTTCTATCACGATATGGGCCTGGTCGGTTTCCTGCTGACGCCGGTGGCGACCCAGCTGTCCGTCGATTATCTGCGCACGCAAGATTTCGCCATGCGCCCGATGCAGTGGCTGAAACTGATTGCCAAGAATCGCGGTACGGTGTCCGTCGCCCCGCCGTTCGGCTACGATCTGTGCCTGCGCCGCAGCAACGCCAAAGAGCTGGCCGATCTGGATCTTTCCAGCTGGCGGGTTGCGGGCGTGGGCGCCGAGCCGATCCCGGCCGAGCTGCTCGGCCAGTTCGGCGAACACTTCAGCAGCATCAACTTCGACAGCAAAGCCTTCATGCCGTGCTACGGCCTGGCCGAGAACACCCTGGCGGTGAGTTTTTCCGATCCCTGCTCCGGCCCGCAAACCAACGCGGTCGACCGCGATATTTTGGAGTACGAGGGTAAAGCGGTCGCGCCCGGCAAGAAAACCCGCGCCGTCTCGACCTTCGTCAACTGCGGCCGAGCGCTGCCCGGCCACCGCATCGAGATCCGCAGCGAAACCGGGCAACCGCTGCCGGAACGCCAGGTCGGCCATATCACGATCTCCGGCCCCAGCCTGATGAACGGTTATTTCTGCGACGACGAGTCCCAGCAGCAAATTCAGGTGACCGGCTGGATGGATACCGGCGATCTGGGCTACCTGCTGGACGGCTATCTGTACGTCACCGGCCGCAAGAAGGATTTGATCATCATTCGCGGCCGCAATATCTGGCCGCAGGATATCGAGTACGTCGCGGAATCCGAACCGGAAATCCGTTCCGGCGATGCGATCGCCTTCGTAACCGAAGAGCACGACGAAGCGGCCAGGATCATTTTGCAAATCCAGTGCCGAGTCATCTCGGAAGAACGCCGGGAACAAATCGTGCGTTCGCTGAGCGCGCGCATTCAAAGCGAGTTCGGCATCGCGGTGGACATCGAGCTGCTGCCGCCGCACAGCATTCCCCGCACGTCGTCGGGCAAACCCGCGCGCGCGGAGGCCAAAAAACGCTGGCTGAGCGCCTCGCTCTACCCGCACATGCCGCAGCTGGCCGGTTTCGCGCAATGAGCGGCACGGTGGCAGTGACGGGCGCGACCGGTTTTATCGGCCGGCACATCGTCCAGGAACTGCTGGCGCAAGGGTTTAACGTGCGCGCCCTGACGCGGCGCGCGGGAAAAACCGCCGCCGACAACCTGCAGTGGATCCCCGGCGCGCTGGAGGATCGGCCCTCGCTCACCGAGCTGGTGCGCGGCGCGGAGTGCGTCGTGCACTGTGCGGGCCAGGTGCGCGGGCACGCGGAAGCGGTGTTCACCCGCTGCAACGTCACCGGCAGCCTGAACCTGATGCAGGCGGCCAAACAGAACGGCCGCTGCCGTCGCTTCTTGTTCATGTCGTCGCTGGCGGCCCGCCATCCGGCGCTGTCCTGGTACGCCCATTCAAAACAGGCCGCCGAGCAGCAACTCATCGCCGCCAGCGGCGAGATCGCGCTGGGGATTTTCCGCCCGACGGCGGTTTACGGGCCCGGCGATAAAGAGCTGAAACCGCTGTTCAACGGCCTGCTGCGCGGCGTGCTGCCCCGGCTGGGCGCGCCTGACGCCAGGCTCTCTTTTCTGCACGTGAGCGATTTGGCCAAGGCGGTCAGCCAATGGGTGCAGGCCGAACCTGCGCAGCCGAATATTTACGAACTGTGCGACGGCGTGGCCGAAGGCTATAACTGGCTGCGCCTGCGGGACATCGGCGCCGCCGTGCGGCACGGGCCGGTGCGCCTGGTGGGCATTCCGCTGCCGCTGCTGAAAGCCCTGGCGGATATCAGCGTGGTGTGGAACCGCCTGGTAAAACAGGAGCCGATGCTGACGCGCAGCAAAATACGCGAATTAACCCATCACGACTGGTCCGCCAGTAATCACGCGCTGTCGCAACAGATTAATTGGTTTCCACAGGTAAGTTTGGAGCGCGCGCTGCGCGAAGGGCTGTTTTAATTATTCCAAATAGAGGTGTGTCAACGTTCTTATGCTAAATCGCGATGCTGTAATGGATTATATCCTGACGTGTTTGCAAGGTATCGTCGAAGGCGGAGTGGAAATAAAACCTGATAGCGATCTCGTCAATGATCTTGGCCTGGAATCCATCAGAGTCCTGGATCTGCTGATGATGCTGGAAGATGAATTAGATATCTCCATTCCTATCAATATATTGCTTGATGTCAGAACGCCTGAGCAACTGCTTGACGCGCTGCGCCCTTATCTGGAGAAAAACCATGGGACTGTATGATAAGTTTGCGCGCCTCGCCAATGACCGCGAACAATTTCAAACGTCCGGTCTGAATCCGTTCGGCACCTGTATCGACGAAGTCTATTCCGCCACCCAGGGCCGCATCGGCGATCAAAAGATTGTCCTCGCCGGCACCAATAATTACCTTGGCCTGACGTTCGATGCGCAGGCGATCGCCGCCGGCCAGGCGGCCCTGGCCGCGCTCGGCACCGGCACCACCGGCTCGCGCATGGCGAACGGCAGCTACGGATCGCACCTGACGCTGGAACGGGAGCTGGCGGAATTCTTCGATCGCCCGAGCGCCATCGTATTCTCCACCGGCTACACCGCCAACCTGGGCGTCATCAGCACGCTGGCGGGGCCGGGCGCCGTGGTATTGATCGACGCGGACAGCCACGCAAGCATTTACGACGCCTGCGCCCTCGGCGGCGCGGAGATTATTCGCTTCCGCCACAATGACGCCGCCGATCTGGAGCGCCGCATGGTGCGCCTGGGCGAGCGTGCGCGCGAGGCGATCATTATCGTGGAAGGCATCTACAGCATGCTGGGCGACGTCGCCCCGCTGGTGGAAATCGTCGACATCAAGCGGCGGCTCGGCGGGTATCTGCTGGTCGACGAAGCGCACTCCTTCGGCGTGATGGGCGAGCACGGCCGCGGCCTGGCCGAAGCGCTGGGCGTCGAGCAAGACGTGGATATCATCCTGGGCACCTTCAGCAAAAGCCTGGCTTCGATCGGCGGTTTCGCCGTTGGCGGCAAGGGGATGGACGTGCTGCGCTACAGCAGCCGGCCGTATATCTTTACCGCGTCGCCGTCGCCGTCGAGCATCGCGTCAGTGCGCATGGCGCTGCAAAAAATCGCGCGCCATCCCGAACTGCGGGAAAAGCTGTGGAGCAACGCGCACCGCCTGTACCACGGCCTCGCCGAACTGGGGTATACCCTGGGGCCGCGCATCAGCCCGGTGGTGCCGGTGATGATCGGTTCGAAGGAAGAAGGGCTGCGTTTCTGGCGCGAGCTGATCGCCCACGGCGTGTATGTAAACCTGGTGCTGCCACCGGCCGCGCCGGCGGGCGTTACCCTGCTGCGCTGCAGCGTCAATGCCGCGCACAGCGATGAAGAGATTGACACCATCGTGCGCGCCTTTGCGGCGCTGAAAAAATAAAGCCTTCCCTCTCGGCCGCGGCGGCGGTGCCGAAAATGGCATCGCCGCCCTGCCGAACCGATGCGCGCCTCAGTGCGCAGCCGTTGATACTTCATCAGCGGAATAGCGATAACCCTGCGCCGCCATAAATTCCGCGATGGCTTTTTCCGCCGCCGAAAGCACCTCCTCGATCGGCCGATCGGCATCGAGATCCACGATGTCGGCGCCTTCGAACGTCAATAACGGCGTGACGGCGATCTTCTTCTCCAGCGCCGCTTTGCGGTGATCGGGTTTGCGCGCGCAGGCCACCGCCAGACTGACATTCAGCTTGAGCACCAGATCCGGTTTTTGCCCCGCCATCCATTGGAACGCCGCCCGCTCGCGCGCCGCCAGCCAACGGACGAAACGGCTCCCTTCAACGTCGACGGGAAAAACCGTGCCGTCGTAAGCGCCGGGGATCTGCGCCTGCGGAAAACGGTCGGTCAACACGATGAACCCTTGCCGCCGATACGCCAGCATGCGGCGAAACCGCAGCAGCCGCCGCCCCACGAAAGCGATGATCACCGCCGACGGCAGCAGGCCAATGCGGGATTTTTTCGTTTTGACTTTTTTGGTATTGCTCTCGATAGCCTTACCCACCGAGCGCCCGAGCAGCGGCAACTTCGCCGCCGCGCGGCCGACGTTGCCCGCCTGTTTGCCCAGATGCACCTGCACCGCCGGGCCATAATGTTTCATATACGCGATCAAATGTTCACAAACGGTGGACTTACCCGATCCGTCGCTGCCGATAACCGCAATCAGCGGCGGAAATTTTGCACTCATAATAAGACTCTCTTTCAATACACCAGAAACGGCGTGCCATATTTGAAGCGAACTACCGCTTATCATTGCCGTGGCGGCCGCGTGGAAAAAATTTTCCGTAACGCGACGCCAAAAAGCACAAAACATTAAGCGAAAATTGAAAAGCCCTGCTCTTTTTTCGCCGTTAGCCCGGCCGGAAATTAACATAAAAAGCGAAACCGGCCCACGCACCAACAATTAGCACAAAATAACAAGAACGAACGCCATAAATATCAATTCAAATAACGAACAGGAATAGCAATCCCATTATTTTATCGCGGCAAAGCACAATAAATATCTTGAACCCAAGGCGTATTGGAATACAATAGTTTTTTTCGCATTGGATCAATTATTGTGAGTCAGCAGATAAGACCTTCATCTGATCGCTCGCCCGTGCGCGTAATAGCGATAACCGGCTGTGACGGCTCGGGAAAATCCACGTTAGCCGCCAGCCTGGTCAACGCCTTAGCGCCACAAGAACCTGCCGAACTGCTTTATCTCGGCCAGTCTTCCGGGCGCATCGGCGAATGGATCAGTACGCTGCCGATTATTGGCGCGCCCTTCGGGCGTTATTTATTGAAGAAGTCGGAGCGCGTGCATGAGCGCCCTTCCACGCCGCCGGATAATGCCACGGCGCTGGTGATTTTTTTACTTTCCTATTGGCGCGTTTATAAATTCCGTCGCATGCTGAAGAAAAGCCGCAGCGGCGCATTGCTGATCACCGATCGTTATCCGCAGGCCGAAGTGGCGGGGTTTCGTTTCGATGGCCCGCAGCTGGCGAAAACCGCCGGCGGCAATCGCTGGATCCGCTGGCTGAGAAAGCGCGAACAAAACCTCTACCAATGGATGGCGTCTTATCAGCCCTTATTATTAATTCGGCTGGATATTGACGAACAAACGGCCTATTCACGCAAACCCGATCACTCGCTGGCGGCGTTGCGCGAAAAGATCGCCGTCATCCCGCACCTGACGTTTAACGGCGCTAACATATTGGATTTAGACGGTCGCGAGCCGGCCAATCATATTTTCGACGAGTCTCTGCGCGCCGTTAAAATATCGCTGAGGGCCGCCAATGCCTAGCCGCCAAATAACCTTTTCGTACCGAAACAGATGAAAAAAAATAAACTCACCGCCGAACAGAATACCTCTTCCGCCTGCATCACCGGGCTGATTGCCGTGGTGGGCAGCGACGGCACCGGCAAGTCCACGCTGACCGCCGATCTGGTCAAGAACCTGCAGCAACATCGCCCCACTGAGCGGCGCTATTTGGGGCTGATCTCCGGCGAAGACGGCGACAAAATCAAGAAATTGCCGTTCATCGGCGTGTGGCTGGAACGGCGCCTGGCGGCCAAATCCGATAAAACCCAGCGCATGAGCAACAGGCCGCCGGCGCTGTGGGCGGCGCTGATCATGTACGGCTTTTCGCTGTGGCGCGCATCCAACCTGCGCAAGGTGCGGCGGCTGGCGCAGAGCGGCGTGCTGGTGATCAGCGATCGCTACCCGCAGGCGGAAATTTCAGGTTTTTACTACGACGGGCCCGGCATCGGCGTGGAACGCGCAAAAGGCTGGCTATTGAGCCGCCTGGCGGCGCGCGAACGCCGTTTATATCAACGCATGGCCGTCTATCGGCCGGCGCTGATCATTCGCCTCGATATCGACGTCGATACGGCGTTTTCCCGCAAGCCCGATCACAGCTATGAAGAGCTGAAAGACAAGATTTCCGCCATGGTGCGCCTGCAGTACAACGGCGCGCGCATCATCGAGCTGGACGCCAGAGCCCCTTACGACGAGGTGCTGAGCAACGCGCTCAACGCCATTTCCGCCGTGGTGAACCCCGCGAAGCGCCCACAGAGCGACATCGGGCAACCCGGCGAAAACGCCGGCGAAGAAACTCAGGTTTATTAAACGCATACAGGGCAAGCGCATGACAGCGGAACACAAGATGCAGCAAAACAACGATAACGGCTGGTTTGGGTTATGAAACGGTGGTTTTCCGATGGCGCATTTCGCTCCATTTTACGTAATGCCGCCTACTTAGGCTCCGGCAGCGTGGCCAGCGCGCTGCTCGGCCTGCTGGCGCTCTCCTGCGCCGGTAAAGGCATGTCGCCTGAAATGTTCGGCGTGCTGGTGGTGATCCAGGCCTATACCAAAGCGGTCAGCGATTTCATCAAATTCCAGACCTGGCAGTTTGTGGTGCAATTCGGTACCCCGGCGCTGGAGCATCAAAACACCGGGCGCTTCCGCGACGTCGTCGCCTTCTCCTTCGGGCTGGATATCGCCAGCGGCGTCATCGCCGTGCTGGGCGGCATGATCATGCTGCCTTTCTTGTCTCACGCCCTGGGGCTGGACAGCGAAAGCTTCTGGCTCGCCATGCTGTACTGCACCCTGATCCCGTCGATGACCTCGTCCACGCCGACCGGCGTGCTGCGCGCCTTCAACCGCTTCGATCTCATCGCCATTCAGCAGGCGATCAAGCCGTTCCTGCAGGCGGTGGGCAGCGTCATCTCCTATTATTTCGATCTGGGATTCCCCGGCTTTATCGTCACCTGGTACGCCTCTAACCTGATCGGCGGCACGCTGTTCTGGTGGTTCACCGCACGCGAGCTGCGCCGCCGCGATATCCACGGCGCGCTGAGGCCGCGCCTGTTCAACGTCGCGCGCCGCATCGAGGGCGCCTGGAACTTCGTCTGGACCACCAACATCGCCCACACCATCTGGGCCGCGCGCAACTCCTGCACCACCGTGCTGGTGGGCGTGGTGCTCGGGCCGGCCGCCGCCGGGCTGTTCAAGATCGCCATGACCTTCTTCGATGCGACGGGCACCCCGGCCAAGCTGCTGGAGAAAAGCTTCTATCCGGAGATCATGCGCCTGGATCCGCGCACCAAGACCCCGTGGCTGCTGGGCCTGCGTTCCTCGCTGCTGGCCGGCGGCATCGGCCTGGCCGTCGCGGTGTTGATGCTGCTGGTGGGTAAACCGCTCATTTCCGCGGTGTTCGGGCAGCAATACCTGGAAGCCTATGACCTGATTCAAATCATGCTGGGCGCGATCATCGTCTCCATGATGGGCTTCCCGCAGGAATCCTTACTGTTTATGGCAGGCAAGCAGCGCGCTTTCCTGATCGCGCAGGCGACGGCCTCGGCGGCCTACATTGCGCTGCTGGTGTCGATGGCGTATGCCTTCGGCGTGCAGGGCGCCGCCTTCGCTTATTTACTGGGGCAATGTTTAGACGTTCTGTTATCCCTGATACCGACGATCGGCGCCTACCGCAATCGCTTTATGTTGGGGCTGAATGCGCCCAAAGAGAGTAATCAATGACCGCTACCGATAATTGGAAGAAGTTCTCCGCCGAAACCACCCAGGCGCTGTTTGTCGCGGTGGAAGAAGACGACCTGGTTGAGGCGAATATCAGCCTGCCACAGCAGATTGATTTGCAGTGTTCCCCCGAGAGCATCCGGGACAACTACGCGCTGTGCCTGCAGTTTTGGGAAGACGGCTTTTCCCGCCGCGAGCTGCTGCAACTGGTGAACGGTTTCCTGAAAGATCCGCAGTTGGCAGCGCCCACCCGCATGCGCTACAAATATATCCGCGCCCGCTACAAGCACCTGCGCTTCGCCCAGCAGCTGTACGGCGCGCCCCACCGCGCCAACCGCCTGTTCCACACCACCACCGTGGTGCTCGGCCATTTTCAGGACGCGTTTCGCAACGGCAACCAGAAGAACCTGACGCTGTACGGCAACCTGCTGCGGCTGCTGCTCAGCAAGCCGGTATGGTCATATGTGCGCTATGCGCTGCGCCACACCCGGCTGGAAAGCGCACAGGGCTTTATCACCTACCGCCAGGAGCAAATGCGCCAGCTGCAGACGCTGATCGCCAGCCCGGCGCTGACCGGGCACCAGTTCCACAACGTGCGCAAAATCGTCAGCCGCCAGGTGTCGTTTTACGACACGCTGAGATCGATCGATCCCGACAATCGCGAAGCCCGGCAGATCTCGCGCTTCCTGGCGGCGATTAACGGCCTGATGGGCGACCGGCACGACGTGATGGTGGCGGACAAACTGGCCGGCGGCGATATCTACGATCGGCCGGCGATCCTGGATATCGACATTCGCCAGCGCCTGGAGCTGCTGCTGGCGCGCTTTCCGCTGTCGTTTTCCCCGCCGGCCGTCGCGGCGGGCAGATAAGCGCGTTGCAAGGAGCCATGATGACGTTGCGTCGCTTGCTGATCTTCACGCTGCTGCTGTCGCCGCTGGCGGCATCCGCGCATAACTTCGTGCAGGGCCGGCCGGTGGCGCCGATCGCCATCGCCGATCGCGGCGAACTGCTGCTGCGCAACGGCGATTTCAGCTACCGGCCGTGGAACAGCGCAAAACTGGCGGGCAAGGTGCGGGTGATCCAATACATCGCCGGGCGCACCTCCGCCAAGAAGAAGAACTCGCTGCTGATCAACGCCGTCAAGGACGCGAACCTGCCGGGCGATCGCTTCCAGCCCACCACCATCGTCAACACCGACGATGCGATACCGGGCTCCGGCTTTTTCGTGCGCGGCAAAATTGAGAAAAACAAGCGGAATTACCCCTGGGCGCAGTTCATCGTCGACAGCGACGGGCTGGGGCGCATGGCCTGGCGGCTGCCGGAGGAGAGCTCCACCATCGTGGTGCTGGACCAGGCCGGGCGCGTGCAGTGGGCGAAGGACGGCGCACTCACCCCGCAGGAAGTTAATCAGGTGATCGCCCTGCTGCGCACCCTGATCGACCGGGAGACGCCATGAAGCGCACACCGCCGGGAGCCGATGACGCATGTCTTTAATTGAACGCTATATCACGGTTGAGATCCGCCGCCTGGTGATGATGATCGCCGGGTTTCTGATCTTCATGTTCGCCAGCTACTCGGCCCAGCGCTACCTGACCGACGCCGCCAACGGCACGCTGGCGCTGTGGGTAGTGGCCGACGTGGTGTTCTATAAATCGCTGATCGCGCTGGAGATGATATTGCCCGTCGCGCTGTATGTCTCGGTGGCGGTGGCGCTGAGCCAGCTGTACAGCGATGCGGAGATCACCGCCATGCTGGCCGCCGGCGCCAGCCCGCTGCGGCTGTACAAGGCGGTGCTGATACTGGCCGTGCCGCTGGCGATAGCGGTCACGCTGCTGTCGCTGTATGGCAGGCCCTGGGCGTACGCCAATATTTATCAGCTGCAGCAAGAGTCGCAGTCGGTGCTGGACGTGAGCCACCTGCAGGCCGACAAATTCAACGTCAGCGGCAACGGCCGCATGATCCTCGCCAACCACGTCGACAAAACGGCCAACCACCTGACGGACGCCCTGATTTATGTGCGCGGCGGCCATCACACCAACCTGTACCGCGCGCACTCGGTGGAAGTGCTCGACGCCTCCCCCGCCAGCCCCGCCGTGCGGCTGAAAACCGGCACCGCCTATGTGCTGGATCGCCAGGGCACCGACGACAACGGGCAGAACTACGACAACTTCGACATCGCGCTCAAACCGTTCGTACCCAGCGCCGAGAGCCGGCACAAATCGGCCTCGCCGGCGGAGCTGGCGCGCTCCGCCGATCCGGGCGACGCCGCCGAACTGCAATGGCGCGAAAGCCGCGGGCTGACCACCGTGCTGATGGTGCTGCTGGCGATCCCCTTTAGCCGCATCAAGCCGCGACAGGGGCGCTACGCCGCGCTGCTGCCCCTGACGGTGCTGTTTACCGTGATTTTCTATGGCGGCAACATTTGCCGCACGCTGGTGGCCAACGGCTCTGTGCCGACGATCCCCGGCGTTTGGCTGGTGCCGCTGGCGATGGCTGCCGGCATCGCCCTGCTGCTGACGCGCGACTTATCCCTGCTGCGGAAACCCTCCCGATGACTATTTTTAGCCGTTACCTGATCCGCAACGTGTTCATCGGCTTCGCCGCCGCGGCCGGGCTGCTCATCCCGCTGTTCACCACCTTTACGCTGATCAACGAGCTGGAGGACGTGACCCCGGGCGGCTACCGCTGGCAGCAGGCGCTGCTGGTGACCGTGCTGACCCTGCCGCGCAGCCTGGTCGATCTGGGGCCGTTTATCGCGCTGCTCGGCGGCATCGTCGGGCTGGGGCAGCTATCTAAAACCCTGGAGCTGACCGCGATCCGCTCCGCCGGGATGTCGATATTCCGCATCGCGCTGGTGATGCTCGCCGCCGGGCTGCTGATGAACCTGTCGCTCGGCGCCCTCGATGAATGGGCGGCCTCGCCGCTGCAGCAACGCGCGCTGCAGATGAAGAACAACGCCCTGGCGCAGTCGAACGATAACGACGTGACCGTGAACCCGCTGTGGGCGCGGCGCGGCAACGAGTTTGTGACGGTCAAAACCGTCGATGAGAACGACCAGCCCCACGGCATTGAGATCTTCCGTTATCAGGCCAACCGCGCGCTGGAATCTTATATCTACGCCGACAGCGCCAGCACCGCCGCCGACGGCAGCTGGCTGCTGCACAACGTGATACAGAAAAGCTGGCAAGGCGGAAAGGAGACGATAGCGCGACAAAGCAGCCTACCGTGGCGCTCGCTGTTCGCCGTGCCGAGCCTGAAAGAGCTGACCCTGCCGGCAGGCAGCTTCTCGCTGCAACAGCTGGAGCGCTATATCGATTACCTGCAGGGCTCGGGGCAGCCCAGCACCGAATACCGCCTG
Organism: Serratia sp. CY38905; assembly: GCF_052168875.1. NCBI lineage: Bacteria > Pseudomonadati > Pseudomonadota > Gammaproteobacteria > Enterobacterales > Yersiniaceae > Serratia > Serratia sp. CY38905. The sequence goes on from NZ_JBJNLV010000003.1 coordinate 15,792, forward strand.
GCGCTGTGGAAAAAACTCGGCCAGCCCCTGCTGGTGCTGGCGATGATTTTGCTGGCCATCCCGTTTACCTTCACCGCTCCACGCGCCCCCGGCATGGGCAGCCGGTTAGCGCTTGGCGTCATCATCGGGTTGCTGACCTACATCGCTTACCAGATCGTTCTCAATCTGGGGTTGCTGTTCGCCCTCAACGCGCCCTTCACCGCCCTCGCCCCGCCGCTTTTACTTCTGGCGCTGGCGTTAGTGCTGGTTTATCGGTTTGATCGGCGGGGTTAAAAACCCGCAGCAGCCTTTGGAAAACAAGAACTTTCCGGTTAACCTTTGGCCGGCTTTACAAATTGGCCTGAGCCGTTATCATCCCTTATCTGGTGTCCTATGCGCCGTTAGCTATCGCTGACTGCCGTTCGATAACATGCCCCTCAGGGCTCCATCGAGTGCAAGGAGTGCGAGCGCCCGCCTGAACAGGCCAAGACGCAGCAAGCAAAGGAAGAGACACACTATGTTTTCCCGTTTGAAACTGCTGTATATCGCCGATGATATTATTTCACCTGATGAATTCCCCCGTATAGTCAGCCCTTCCAGCGCCTGTCACGGCCTTTCATACATGCCGGACAATGACATTCTGTCGCTTTTTTCTGGTTTTCGCGGTGGCGAACGGATCCGCCGTGAAGTCGGCGTTACGCAAAACGGAATAAGCTCTAACCTGCGCGCAAGAGTGCAGAGCGACCTGATGAGCGGCGTTGTCGTAGCGGTTGAAACCCGGCCCGGCGTGTTGGCGACGATGGGGCCATTTTACGCCGACATCGACGGCTACCTGATACCGCAGGGGAGACAAGAGCCCAACTACCCGGTGGACAAGATAGTGAAGCGGTACGAAGAGGCCGTGAAGTCTTATGGCGGCCGCCGGGCGCGCCCGTCCGTCTTCCCCGCACAAGTCACGCGGGCCAAACCGGCCCTTGGCCCGGATATCCCGGCGCAAGGTGGAAGAGCCTCACAGTCGGTCGTGTCTGGCCCCTTGACCAAAGCGCAACGCTGGCAGGAGCGAAAATACCTCATTGGCCGCGGGCAACGGAGTATCTACCCAGACGCCCGAATCGCCTCGGAACGCCTGGCGGCAAACAATGTCGCCGTCGAGAAGGCAAAGCTGGCGGAGAATATCTACAAGACCACGAATCCGCTAAAGGATACACCCGGCGTTCCCGAGGGCTGGAAAGATATCAGTAACGATAATGCGGCCCTGAGTAAAATTGGGCTAAACAGAAATATGCTCTCCGACAGAGATGAATCGCCGGATTTTTTGGCAAGGGTATATCAACCTGACAACAGTATTTTTGGTAAAGAGATGAATCCGACAGTCGTGTTCAGAGGATCAAGAGCGCCAGAGTTCCCGGAGGGAATCGGCAGCGCCGCCAAAAAGGCCCTTAGGGGCGATTTGTCAGGAATTAAAAATGTGAATGACTGGATAAATAATGGTGCTCAGGGGATGGGGACGAGCTCAGACTATTATAAACAGGCGGTTAAAATAGGATTACAAGTAAAGAACTCCTCCGGTGTCGATATTTCTGGTCATTCATTGGGCGGGGGAATGGCCTCAGCTGCATCAATGACCAGTGGAAAACCCGCCTGGACGTTTAATGCAGCCGGGCTGCATCATGGAACTGTAGGGAAATACGGAGCTGAAATGATTGGTTCAGCCAAGAACATACAGGCCTATCGAGTTGAAGGAGAACTATTAACCACGTTACAGGAGGTTAATAACGAAAGTGACTATGAGCTTATAAAAAATGCCCTACCCGATTCTTTACAAAAACCCTGGGGCGTAGCATTGCCTTTCACCTTGAAAGAGTGGTCATCACTGGCGGTGCCTGATGCCGCTGGCATACCGCACACTCTTACCGGAGGGACAGGAACCCTGCTCGATAAACACGGTATAGACCAGACAATAAAGTTGATTGAAGATCAGAAAGACGAGGATGTCGCCACTATCAGGGGGAGAATATGAGCAAGTGGATAATGGCAATGGCGTTACTGTTTACTGTTCTCATGATGCAAGGATGCAAAAAAAACATGGAATATGAACCACAGGATTTTTTTGAAGGCCGTCAATTGGAAGTCGCACAGCTGATTTATGATGGCGATGAAGTGAAACTGAATGAGAAGCTTCCTTCAATAAGCAAGGAAGAACTGAATCGACCAGTGAAAGCAGATATGACCCTGCTGTTTTGGTCGGTGTTGAACTCAATCTATGATAAAAACACGCCGGAAAGGCTGAAAATAATAACCGACCTGGTTAAAGCTGGCGCAGACCCGTTGCAGCCCAGACCAGAGGGAGGAAGCAGCCCGGCGGAATTCGTCATGAAAGCCGACAAGGGGATTTGGGTCAAAGCCATGCTCGACGGCGGTTTACCGCCAAACGCAAAAGATAAGGTATTCAATGAGCCCATTGTATTCCAAACAATCAAAGCCAAAAACCCTGAAACATTAAAGGTGATGCTGGATTATGGCGCGGATATAAACATCAGAGACTCCTTGCAACAAACCTTATTAATGGATGCTTTTTTTAGCTCAGCCTTTGAGCATATGACCTTACTGCTCAATCGGGGTGCGAATCCTAACCCGGTAAATATAAACAATCTTTCGCTGTTAACAGCAGTGAATCGGCAAATAAAAGACAGCCAAGATGGCTCAGAATACAATGAACAGTGTAGGAAAATACTCGAGCTCATGCTTTTGAAAGGAGCAAAGGAAACACAGTAATTTCATCAACGCAGATCTGACAGCTGCCGATTTTTTATACCTGGGCTGTCAGATTGCATCTGGTTTTCGATAAACACGCTATAGACCACACAATAAAACTGATTGAAGAGACGAGGATGTCACCATTCTCAGGGGAAAACATGAGCAAATCGATAATGACAATAGCGCTGCTGTTTACTGTCCTCATGGTGCAAGGATGCAACAAAAGCATGGAATATGAGCCACAGGATTTTTTTGAAGGCCTGCAGCTGGACATCGCACAGCTGATTTATGATGGCGATGAGGTGAAACTGAAAGAGAAGCTTCCTTCTATAAGCAAGGAAGAACTAAATCGACCGGTTAAGGCGGACATGACCCTGCTGTTTTGGTCGGTGCTAAACGCAATCTACGATAAAAATACGCCGAAAAGACTGAGGATTATTACTGACTTGGTTAAAGCAGGTGCAGACCCATTGCAACCCAGACCGGAAGGGGGAAGCAGTCCAGCTGAGTTTGTCCTGCAGGGCGATAAAGACGTCTGGATAAAAGCAATGTTGGATGGCGGGTTACCACCGAATTCTAGAGATAAAGTTCATAACGAGCCAATTATATTCGAAGCATTAGACGCGAAAAACCCTGAAACATTAAAGGTGATGCTGGATTATGGCGCAGACATAAATACAAGAGACTCATTGGGAAACACCTTGTTAATAAGCTCATTGGATTCTCATTCGTTTGATCATACGATTCTTTTGTTAGAGAGAGGTGCGAATAGTAAAATCAAAGGGAAGTTTGGTTGGACTATGGGCAATCAGCTTCAGCGCTTTATAGATAGAGGCGTAGGAGATGCCGAGGATAAAGAGAAAATTGACAAGATAAAAGAGTTATTAATTAAAAAGGGTGGTGACTGGCCTCCACTACCTGTAGAGAATTGAGACTCCCCTAAGGTCGACGTCGAAAACATGTAATATACCGTTCAGGGGCTGAATGGCAACCGCCATCCAGCCCCTGCTTGCCCAGCCGACGTTAACGCAATTCCTTCGCTATGGCACTAAACATCAGCGATGCCTCCAGTGGTTGCGCGCTGAAAGAAGGCTCCGCCTGCGGCCAGGTGGACCACTGGACGATCACCAGATTCTCCGCCTGATTGACCATAATCATCTGGCCGAAGATCCCCAGCGCCCACAGGGAATGTTTGAGGGAAGCCTGCGGGGCGGGTTCTACGTTGGCCGCATTGGCCGGCACTTCGTTGTTCCACCATTGGAATCCGTAAATGCCGTCAGGATGGGCCGCCGACACCGAGCCTGCCGCCCGCGTCCAGTTGGACGACTGGGCTACCCAATCAGCCGGCAAGATCTGTTTGCCGTTCGGCAACGTCCCGTTATGCAGGATAAACTCGCCGAAGCGCCCCCAGTCTTCCAGCGTGGCGTTGAAGCCGTGCGCGCCCACGTCATGCTGGCCTTTCGCGTAGGCATGCCACACGCCGTCGCTCGCCATGCCGTAGGGCTGCCAGATGCTTTGCTGCAGATAGGCCGCCAGCGGCATGCCGGTGGCGCGCTCCAGCACGTCGCCCAGCAGCCACGCGCCGCCGGAGGAGTAAGACCAGTTCTGCCCGGCCGGATGCGCACGCTGCAAACCGGCTACCAGCTTGCGTACGCAGGCGTAGGTGCCGGGCTTGGCTTCACACTCGGTCAGCTGCGCGAAGTCCGATTTCGGGTTGGTGTAATCCTCATTCCACGCCACGCCGGAGGTATGGGTGATCAGCTGCCTGAGGGTCACGCCGTCCCACGCGGTGCCTTTCAGATCGGGTTCGTATTGCGTGATGAGATCGTCGAGCGAGCGGATCTTGCCCTGTTTAATCGCCACGCCCACCAGCGTGGCGACCACGGATTTGCCCACCGAGCGCGACGTCCACAGGGTAGAGTCGGTATTACCCTGCCCCAGATATTTCCAGGCGATTTTGCCGTCTTTCAATACCAGCATGCCGCTGACGTTCTGGCGCTGCAGGTAATCCTGCAGGTTGTAGGTTTTGCCATTCACCCGATAGCTGGCGTCCGTTAGCGGTTTAGCGGCAGCCAGCAGCGGCTCGGCGTTGCCGTGGTGGAACACATCTCCCGCATAATTGCGGTAGTCGTTACGAAAACCGATCACCCGGTCGCTCTGGCTCCAGGTGAGCATCTTGTGCGTGTCCGGCAATTGCGCATCGAAAGGCGCGGGACAGGCGCTGAGTTCGGTGCCCGCACAGGCGGCCAGCGCGGCGGGCGCCAGCAGGCCGCTGCAGAGACTGATGACAACGCCCGCCAGCAGGCTGCGGTTAAACACTTTGCTTTTCATATTTTCTCTCGCTTAGCTCAGGAAGGCGTTCAGCTTAAAAAAACGCGGCCTATAATAAAAAACGCCTGATGGGGGAAAATCCCCCGCAAAATCGACGGGAGAACCGCATGCCGAGCCTGATTTATTCCTTTGCCCAACTGGAAGCCTTCACCGCCGTAGCCGAGCACGGCAGCCTGGCGAAAGCCGCGCTCAAGCTGGGCAAAGACCGCACGACGCTGCGCGATTTGATTGATTTTCTAGAGGATGGCTTGGGCTATGCGCTGTTCCTGCGCGAGGGGCGCAGCCTGCACCTGACGCCGGAGGGTGAACAGCTGCAACGCCAGGCGCACCTGCTGATGCGCCAGGTGAAAGCGTTTGAGGCGTTTGCCAAAGACGTGCCGAAGAGCGCAGTGCAGGAAATCTCACTGGTCTACGATCCCTTCACGCCCCGCGCGCTGCTGCAGGCGCTGATTGCCGCCATGGCACAGCGTAACACGCGTCTGAGCCTGATTAACGCCTCGCGCGACGAAGCGGAAAGGCTGCTGGCAAGCGGCCAGGCCGATCTGGGCATCTGCCAGGCACGCCACCGCAGCGTGGGCGACGCCATGGAGTGGCGCGCCTTAGGGGCGATAGAGATGGATTTTTACGCCGCCAAAACGCTTTTCCCCGGCGCGGAACAGCCGCTTTCGCTGCTGGAGCTCTCGCTCACGCCGCAGGTGATCATGCACCCGGATTCTGACGAACCGGTGGCGCGCCGCCTGCAAATTTCAGGGCATACCATTTTCACCAACGAACTGGAGATGCTGCGCGCCCTGCTCGAACAGGGCTGCGGCTGGGGATTCCTGCCGACGCATATGCATGCGGAACGGTGGAAAAACGTCAACACGCTGCGCACCGAAGTGGGCAGCCAGGGGATCAGCCAAACCATGGTGACCATCTGGAAGCCGGGCAATGACCGACGGGCGCTGATTGATGAGACGCTGGCGCTGTTGCCAGGGTTGTGGCGGGGGGTTAGCTTTGCCAGAATACTGTTCTAATTGACTAAATTTATTGGGTCGGTGAGAAAAAATGGGAATAAATTTGAAGTGCTATAGCTAGTAGTCTATCTTAGTGTTGCTTATTAAATCGCTATCAGGTTAGAAGTTGCCGCATTTTCCCCGATGGACACTTCACCGTCCAGTCCTTTCCTCACTGCTCTTTACGTGACGGTATTGGTGGCTGGGCGACCATGGGCGAGAAGCGGATGTTAGTAGTTGTTCTTATAAATGATAAAAATGTGACTTACATACCGCTGTCTTAATCAGTCAAGCTCCGATCAACGGACTTAAGGTAATAATAAAAAAATCTTCTTTGCAAAATGCAAATTTTCCTTTTGCATCAGAATAGATAGTTAATTAACTGACTTATAATCAAGGAATTGAATTATTTCCTTCCTACACCCCACATATAACCGAGGATTTTATGTCTTTAAATTATCTTGATTTAGATGATTCAACCAAAAAATTCATGCTCAAAGAAATTAAATTCGATCAAGAGAATAATAGTTTCTATTTAAGCAACTTTCTTACTATTCAAGGTAAAACTGTGTGGCCATCTTTGTTAGAAGAAGCATCTCAATATGATGATGCATGGCTTGAACAAGAAATTCTAAAGAGGGGTTTACTGGCCACCCATTACCCTCGGAGAAAGCCTAACAGCACTGAGATGATTCAGGCTAAAGTCCCTCACACTGCTGCTCAAACTTTAGCGGAGGGAGAATTCAATCGTTTATACGCCCGAGGCTTGAGCTCGCGAGCAAAAGCAGAAGGAATTGAATTTGTTGAAGCTTACAGAGCAAGACACTCAGAAAACCCTCGCCCAGAATCTCAAGCTATAATAGGGAAAAAGTTCCGACCTGAAGAAATCCTTGAGGATTTACGTAATAACCCAGGCGTTGATACTGCATTAGGAGTCCCTCCTGGCCCTAATTCCGGAATAACAATTAAACTTGTTAAGTAAAAAAATAATTAAAGGTACTTTCGAAATTTAAATCCCTAAGTGCTTTTATGATGTTCATATTCAAATCTCCTGCAATATGGGAGATTTGAGTATGGTTGTCCCTCTAGAGCGATCTGCGGACATTACTAACAGCATTCTGTATGAATAACGGGGGAGCAGATCATTCCTGCCCTCACGTCGACGCCTATCTATCATGCAGTCGTTCTTTGGATCAAGACGCGTTCTGAAATGATTTTTTTATGTATATGCTGAATTCTGGGGCATAGAGTAAAACTTTCAAATTGCCAGAAAAAGAAATGAGCGATTAAGTTGTCGCGTAATACCGGATATTTCAGCGATTCATCAGGAAATCATCGACCAGGCTGCTGCACATTCTCATCGGACGATTTTACTATTCCTCAGGATCGCAGTTACTGCAATGACCTTCCATCCGGAATGCACCACATTCGCAAGGTTCCATAGGAACAAAACCATCCATCTTGCTGTATTCACATTTATACCAGAGACAGACACCGGCCCTTTTTTCCGGTAAATAAATTACGGATGGGGCACTACATTCCGGACATTCCTGAAAATCCCAAATTTGCAGATTATTCAGGCTGAAACCACAACAGATACAGTGAGTCCGTGTCGGAAAGCTTTCACCTTGGTAAAGGATAAAATGTGAAAAACTCTCACAAACGGGACAAAGCGCAAGGGTGTATTCCTGGTTAACAGTTATATCAAGAAATTGTTGCTCAAGAGCGATGATGTCTTGACGTAAATCAGAGTTCCATGAATTTTCGGTCTCATCTGACTGAATGATGACGAATGCGGGACGAAAAATTTGTTGGTACAGTTCACTCAGTTGCATTGCCAGTTCTTGCGGACGAACCTCAAGGGCAAAATGCTGAAGGTTATTACGCAACTGCCCCACCGTTTTCATCATTTGTAACGCAGATTCAGAAAATTCGGCTGGGTAATATGTCTTTAACAGCTTACAAAGCTGGCTGACGTTGACAGATTTACACTGGTGTAATTCTGACTCGGTTGGATGCGCCGGATCCACACATTTTTCCTGAAGCGATGCTGGATTAAAAATCGCTCCAGACCCATTGCGCGAAACTACGGCCTTCAACAACAGCTCAGCGGCCTGAAAGAGGTTAAGCAGGCACTGTTTGTAGTCACGTCGATCATGCCCTTCTAGCGCTTTGTTAAAGTAGTCCAGCCCGGTTTCCACTGAATCCAACGCATTTTCTAGTAAGTTAAAACGGACCATAGCCCCCCCCCCCCCCGAATAGGCATCGTCGTCATGCCAGCACTTCCGCCAGTTACACAGATAGTGATTGTACCCACGAATATTGGAAGCCTATTTTAGCACGTTTAACTTTAGTAGTACTGACACAACACTCATGGAGCGAACTAATTGACTTTTGGGCGCGTGTTTTTACAAACTCACTCCAATGCTGTATAGTTCGTAAAGAGTGAATTTAGCTAGTGCATCCAATGGCTCAATTCCTATGCCTACAATTCTCATCACAGCTCTCCCAATAGTCGCATTTATCCGTTACCTCAACGTGTTACTTAACGATTACGTTAGTAAGGAGAAGCCTATGAGTAAATTATTCCGCCATGTAGTACTATATGTATCTTGTTTCATTGAAACTTTTTGGGCTGGGGTGATAAGTGTAGTAGCGGGTCTGATGTCGGGCGGTGTCCAACTTATTTTGGCACTAGCTAAACCTTCTCAATTTTTGTTTTTTTTACTTAAAGCACTCACACCCATAAATATTATTTAAATCAATAAACTAAGTCACTCCACGCATATTTTCCTTATCATAGTCTTTCTTGTTTTTTGTACTCAACATGATCGTTTCCCCTTTCTTTAATACACAGTGTGATTAGCGACGTCTTCTGCTGGAACGAAGTGGACGGGTTAATTGAGCTGAATGCCAGCTATGCGCTAGGAACGGATATTGAAGCCGCTAATATGTGCGGCTTCGTTCTAACGACAAAACAGTAATAAAAAGAGCTGCTATCGCAAATACGGTTGCTACGTTTTAGTCAAATTGAACATACTCAGATTGATTTATACTAAGGCCTTGATCTACAGCCTCCGTATCATTTTCAAATATGTCAATCTTTACAACAAATTTAGGAAGGCCAAAACTTTTCAGAAAACCAGTCGCAATATTTCTTGAAGTTTCATCAAACTCTAAATCTAATCCTTGGAAATATCGACTTGATAACATCATAGATAGAGGTAACCCATGGCGATAGAGAAGCGTGTCTTTATTACCAGTTGCCACAGCTAAGTTAAGAGGAACACAGACTGCTTTTGTCACTCCAGTAAAAGGAATGCAATAACCTCTTAGGTAACGGTAGTGTTCAATATCCTCTGAATATAATGAACTATTAAGAAAGTTTGTTATTTCTTCATAATCATAAAGTAGATATTGTGAGTGTGGTGCATTTTTAAGTATTTTCTTCGCTTGAGAAGTTTTTATTGCACTGAAAGTTGTTTTTCTCCAGTCTCTTTTTTTTGCTTCTAAGAAAGCGGCCCCATGAATTGATGTTCCATCTTTATAGCTAATATTGACTACTAATGCTACGTCTCCGAAATTATTTTCATAAGTACCTTTAAGCTTGTATGCTTGCCAGTTAATATTTCTTTTTTGGTCTTTACCTACTAGATTGATACCACGTAACTCATTTCTAAGATCGGCAAGCAATTTTCGTGTAATGAAATCCTCGTCCCATTCGTGGCCAGAATGATTGCTAACAGACGTTCTTATTATTTCTTCAATTCTACCAGTGAATTCAGTCAATTTATATTCCATCCGAGAACTCCTTTGTAAAATATATTGAATAAATAAAATTTATTGAATTCCAAAGTTAACACTTTTGGTTACATCTATCATATGGTTTAATCACACAATTTGCATAAACAACATGATAACGATAATATTTTATCAAAAATTTGCCTATAAATTTAGCCAGTGATTTCCTAAGGGCTCCTTTGACCCAAACAGAAAAAGAAGGGTCGTCTAGATATCTGCCAGTCTCTGTTCCTGGCACTAAGTCGTCAGGTTAAAAGAACATGACGTCTGCTAAGAGCGAAGAACGGATGCTAAAGAAATCCGTTCATGTCCGTAATAAGAAGATCGCGGTCAGTCTTACTATAGGGCGGTTCCATCTACAAACTTAGAAAACCTTCAATTAGTACCTAGAAACTTGCATACGCTTTTAAGACACTTTGACCGAGAATTCTAGCGGTTGCCAAATATAAAAATTGTTTAGGCTGAGTGTTTAAGAACTCACTCATAAGCCACTGCTCTTTGTCAGAGAATATTTCGTCAAACATGTATGGATGATAACGCGTTATCGAACCCAGGTAGAACATTACCATATATATTATGGACTCTTGGCTGTAACGGCCAATTGATGAATTTGATAAGTACATTGTATATCCGCTATTGCCAATAAAGTACCAAATGCCTTTTCTCTGTATTTCCTTGCTTAATTCAGCATAGTCTTTTCTTGTTGGCGTATAAGTGGGCATTATTATTTTGCAAGTGTAATAAAACACCCCCTCTTCATCTTCTACTATCGAGTACCCTTTTGCTGAGAGACTTGTCATGTCGGTATCAGAACATTGGAGTTCTGCCTTAAAGATTAGCTCTTTTCCTTTTTTGTATAATTTGTAGTTCGCTATCTTGTAAAAGACCTCGGTCTGATTATAGATTTCAGAATAGGCTCTATGGACTCCCACGCAATGATTTAGAAGTTCTTTAACATTTATGGATATATCAGTGGTAGCTATATTAGGATCAAATATCGATACGATTTCATGCGCAACTTGTACGATATTAATTTTTTGTTTTTGCTTTGTGATTGTTGACTGCGAAAATTTATTATTATGATCCTCCTTCATTCCGTGCATGTACATTTTCCTGGGCCCATGCGTACCCGAAAGATTTATTATGATTTTAGATAAATTTAGAAATGAATAGTAGTAAAGGAGAGGCTGGCTTTTCACTGGACTAGCTTCTGCTGTTATATAAAAGTGTTTTGCTTGTTCGAGAAGAGACCTTAAAAAATCCTCTCCTTTACGTTCATTGCTCGCCTTCTTTATAACATAGTCCCAGAATGCCCAGATATCTGATATTACGATCTTCTCATTTTTCCCCAGGGTTACCAATGAGGAAGGTTTTGAGAAAAGCGGAAAGCCATATTTTATTTCTACTTCAGTCAATTTCATTCTCCAGGTAAAGGTATATAATTTTTATTCGAGAGTGAAACCTGTGGTTCAGGCCAATGCAGTAAACTATCTGTACATTACACTCCTTTCGCTAATTTTCAATCAACTATGTGCTAGCAAGCCACTTAATTTAGTAGTGCCTTTTATCCAGCGACCTGTAACATGCATCTATAGATTAACACTCTGCAATGCTTGTTACTTCCGCTTTTGGCACAAAGCAGCCTTTCGTACCAGCCATCTCCTGTAGAATACTTATTAATAAACCTTCCGGTAAGAGAATATAGTCATGCAAATAATTGAATAAAACATTAATCAACAAAATTTATTATTGAATGTATTTACACTTTGTTATCTCCCTCATCCCCCAACTCCCCCCTAGCACCGCCCCCGCCCTTTCCCTACAATAAGGGATCTGTTGAGGCATAACGCAAGGAAAGACGGTGTCGAAAGCCAATCCCAATGCCACTATCGTGGATATCGCCCGCCGCGCCAGGGTGACCAATATCACCGTTTCCCGCGCCTTCAATAAGCCCGAGCTGGTCAAGCCGGAAACCCGCGAGCGCATTCACGCCATCGCCAAAGAGCTGAACTATGTGCCCAACGCCTTCGCGCAGGGGCTGAAAAGCAGCAGCAGCCAGATTATCGGCATCGTCACCAGCAGCATGTACAACCCGTTCTATTCCGGCCTGATCAAGACCGTGTCGCGCATTGCGCGTCAGCAGGGCTACCAGATCATGCTGTTCGACACCGACGGCAGCGAAGAGGCGGAAATGCGCGCCATTCAGGCGCTGTTCGGCTACAAGGCGCGCGGCATCCTGCTCTCGGCGGTGCGCGACGACAAGCGCTACCGCCCCGCCTATCTCGAGCTGGCGGAGGTGTACGGCGTGCCGCTGATCCTGATTGACCGCGATCTCTACGATCAGCAGCTGAGCGGCGTGTTCCTCGATAACCGCGAGATCGGCGTGCTGGCCGGCCGTTATCTGGCGGAGCAGCCGGAGCAGAAGCTGCTGATCATTGGCGGCCCGTCGGATTCGGAGATCACCTTAACGCGCACCGCCGGCATCGTCGCGGCGCTGCAGGGCAGCGGGCGTGAGATTCATATCATCAACGGCGACTACGATTTCACCTCGCAGGAAAGCGAGGTGCGCGCCTATCTGGCGCAGCCGGAGAACCGCCCAGATTACATCATCGGCCTGAACGGCATCATCACGCTGGGCGCCATCGCCATCTGCCACGAGATGGGGCTTTATGAGCAGGTGAAGTTCTTCTCGATAGACGAACCGCCGCGCGCCGGCGCTTACGGCCTGCATATTCCGGGGGTGTATCACGATACGCAGAAACTGGGGGAGATCGCCGCGGAGCTGCTGTTCAGCGCCATTCACAGCCCGCGCGGCGAGCTGCCGGTGCGCAGAGAGTTCTTCACCGGCTCGCTGTTGAATCGCTGACGGGCGCTATTGCCCGTAGTAGGCGTGTTTGCCGTGCTTGCGCAGGAAATGTTTGTCCAATAGTTCCGGCTGCATCGGGGCGATGGCCGGCGCCAGCTGGCGCGTCGCCATCGCCATGATCGCCACCTCTTCCAGCACCACCGCATTGTGCACCGCATCCGCCGCGTCCTTGCCCCAGGCGAACGGGCCGTGGGAGTAGACCAGCACCCCCGGCACCTGCTGCGGATCGCGCCCCGCCTGATTGAAGGTCTCGATAATCACCTTGCCGGTTTCCCCCTCGTAATCCCCGGCGATCTCCGCCTCGCTCATCGGCCGGGTACAGGGAATGTCGCCGTAAAAGTAGTCGGCGTGGGTGGTGCCCAGCGCCGGGATCGGCTGCCCGGCCTGCGCCCAGATGGTGGCGTTGCGGCTGTGGGTGTGCACCACGCCGCCGATATCGGCGAAGGCGCGGTACAGCGCCAGGTGAGTGGCGGTGTCGGATGAGGGTTTGCGGTGCCCTTCGCGCACCTTGCCCTCCAGATCCACCACCACCAAATCCTCCAGCGTCATCGCCTCGTAGGCGATGCCCGAAGGCTTGATCACCACCAGCCCGCTCTGGCGGTCGATCGCCGAGACGTTGCCCCAGGTAAAGGTCACCAGCCCGTATGCCGGCAGGCTGAGGTTGGCGGCCAGCACCTGCCGCTTGAGTTCGTTCAGCATGCGATGCCTCCATCATTCATCTGTTGTTCGATCCAGGCCTTGGCCTGGGCAATGCGTTGCTTGTCCTGCCCGTCTTCGCGCGCCCACATCTCCAGCAGGTAGGGGCCGCGATAGCCGAGCGCGTTGAGCACGGCAAAGGCGTGGGCGAAATCCACGCAGCCCTCGCCGAACGGCACGTCGCGAAACTGCCCGGCGCTGCTCGGCCCCACCGCGACGGTGTCTTTGAGGTGCACGGCGGTGATGCTGCCGATGCCCAGCGCCAGCTCGGCGGCGACGTCGTTGCCCCAGGCGCTGAGGTTGCCGAGATCGGGATACACCGTGAACCACGGGCTGTTGACGTGGCGGGCGATGTCGCGCCATTTGCTGATGCTGTTGATGAACGGCGTGTCCATCACCTCCACCGACAGCATCACCTGCGCCCTGGCGGCCTGCGCCGCCGCCCACTGCATGCCTTCGATAAAGCGTTCGCGGCTGTGGCGATCGGCGGGTTCGTAATAGACGTCGTAGCCCGCCAGCTGGATGTTGCGGATGCCGAGATCCGTCGCCAGTTCCAGCGCCTTGCTCATCAGCATCCGTGCCCGCTCACGGGTGGCGGCGTCATGGCTGCCGAACGGGTCACGCCGGTGCGCCGACAGGCAGAGGCTCGGCACCGTCACCCCGCTGTCGAGCCGCGCCTGGATAAACGCCAGCCGCTGGCGGCGATCCCAGTCCAGCCGCTGCTGGCGCGCCGGCTGTTCGTCGATCGACATCTCCACAAATTCAAAGCCCAGCTCGGCGGCGGTGGCCAGCCGCTGCGGCCAACTCAGATCGGCGGGCAGCGCCTTTTCATACAGCCCCAGACAGGCGGCGTTAGTCGTTTGCATCAGTCACCTCACTCAAAGCCTGAGCGACCGCCAGATAGCGCGCCTGCTGGGCGCGCAGGCGCCGATGGGCGGCGGTCGCGGGATAATAACGGCGCAATTTGGGCGGCGCGGCGGCGATCGCTTCGGCGAACCCGGCGTACTCCCCGGCGCCGACGGCGGCGCACAGGGCGGCGGCGCGGCAACCACTCTGGCGCGTTTCCACCACCTCAAGCGGCAGGTTGCCGGCGTCGGCGTACATCTGCATCCACACCTCGGACTGCGTCGGCCCGCCGGTCATGCGCACCCGCTCGATGCGCGGGTTCAGCTGCACCATGCGCTCCTGATGGATCAGGTGCGAGAACACGATGCCCTGGTAGATCGCCTGCACCACGTCTGCCATCTCGTGGTGGGCGCTCAGGCCAATCAGCCCGCCCGGCGTGTTGCCACCGAGGTTGGAACCGTACAGATAAGGCAGGAACAGCAGCCCGCTCGGCTGCTCGCGGCGTTCGGCCACCCAGGCATTGAACTGGGCGTAGCGCTGCCGGTCGTCGGCGCAGAACTGGCGCAGGAACCAGGCCAGGTTGCCGGCCGAGGTCGGGCTGCCTTCGTGCGCGAAATAGCGGCCGTCGATGCAGTAGCGCCCCCAGGCGTAGGGATAATCGGCGGGAATGATGCGCTCGGTCACGCAGGTGGCGATCGACCAGGTGCCCGCCACCGCGCTGAGCGTGCGGTCGTCCGCCACGCCGGAGCTGAGCGCCGCGCCCACCACGTCGAACAGGCCGCCGTACACCGCGGTGCCCGTTCGCAGGCCGCACTGCGCCGCCGCCGCGGCCGTCACCCGCCCGGCCAGCTGCGCCGAGCCGATCACCGGTGCGGTTTTCTCCTGTGCCTCTTCGATGCCGAAGGCCGCCATCAGCGCCGGATCGTAAGCGCCGCTGTGCTGATTGAACAGGTTGCTGCCGGAGATGTTGGTCACCTCGGCCGCCGCCTCGCCGGTGAGGCGAAAGCGCAGGTAGTCGTGCGCCATCAGGATGCGATCGACGGCGGCGTACTGCGCCGGTTGCTGCTGCTTCAGCCAGCGCAGCAGCAGCGCCGGGTGGCTGGGCCACAGCGGCTGCAGGCTGCGCGGGTAGGTCTGCGCGTCCACGCCGGCGCGGCGCAGCTCAGCCACCGTGGCCGCCGCGCGGTTGTCCGAAGAGAGGATGCCGTTGCCGACCGGTTTGCCGTGGCGGTCGATGGCGTACAGCCCTTTGCCGTGCGCCGAGAAGCTGACGCCGCGCACCTGCCCGGCATCCAGCCCCGCCGCGTGCAGCGTCTGGCGGATCGCCGCGCACACGTCATCCCACAGCGCGTCCATATTGCGTTCGCTGAAGCCCGGCTGGGCGGCAATCGCCGCGCCGTCGCGCTCGGCGACTGCCAGCTCTTCACCGCTTGCCCGATACAGCCCGGCCTTGATCACCGTGCCGCCGACGTCTATGCCAAGAAAGACTGACATCGCGCCTCCTATTTGCGCCGCACGGAGCTGAGGTAGATGGCGGCCAGGATGATCCCCCCCTTCACCACGTTCTGGATATATGGCGACACGTTCATCAGATTGAGGCCGTTGTTGAGCACCCCGAGCATCATCGCCCCCACCAGCGTGCCGACGATGGCTCCGCGCCCGCCGGAGATCGCCGCCCCGCCCAGCACCACCGCGGCGATGGCGTCCAGCTCGAAGCCTTCGCCGGCGTTGGGCTGCCCGCTCATCAGGCGCGAGGTCAACACCAGCCCGGCCAGCGCGGCGGTCAGGCCGCTGATCACGTACACCAGCATCTTGTAGCGCGGCACGCGGATGCCGCTCAGCCGCGCCGCCTCTTCGTTGCCGCCCATCGCATAGACGTAGCGGCCGAACGGCAGCTGGTTGAGCATCAGCCAGGCCAGCACGTACACGCCGAGCATGATCAGGATCGGCACCTGGATGCCCAGCACCGTGCCGCGGCCGAAGAAGGAGAAGACGTCGGGCAGGCCGGAGATCGGGTAGCCGCCGGTATAGAGCAGCGCCAGGCCGCGGGCGATGCCCATCGACGCCAGGGTGACGATGATCGGCGGCATGCGCAGATAGGCGATGCAGGCGCCGTTGGCCAGGCCGAACAGCGCGCCGACCGCCAGCGCCGCCACCATCGCCAGCGGGATCGGCACCGCCGCCAGCATCAGCCCGGCGGCGACCGAACCGGCCAGCGCCATCACCGGCCCCACCGAGAGATCGATGCCGCCGGTCAGGATGGCGCAGGTCATGCCCACCGCGATGATGGCGTTGATCGACACCTGGCGCGCCACGTTGGTCAGGTTGTTGACGCTGAGGAAGCTGTCGTTCAGCAGGCTCATCAATACGAACAGGACAGCGAAGCCGATAAACGGCAAGACCGCCGGGTGATGCAGCAGTTTTTCCCAGCGCTTACCGAGGCTGGGGCCGGCGGCGCGGCGCGCCACGGCGGGTTGTTCAATTCCGATCATAAGGCACTCCCGGTCGCGTGAAGCATGATGTGGTTGGATTCGATGTCGTCGCCGGTCAGCTCGGCGACGATGTGGCCGCCGCGAAACACCAGCACGCGGTCACACACGCCGATGATCTCCGGCAGTTCGGAGGAAATCATGATGATGGAGATGCCCTGCTGGGTCAGTTGCTGCATCAGTTGGTAGATCTCGGCCTTGGCGCCCACGTCGATGCCGCGCGTCGGTTCGTCGAAGATCAGGATGTTGCAGTCGTTGTTGAGCCAGCGGGCGATCACCACCTTCTGCTGGTTGCCGCCGCTCAGGGTGCTGACGGCGGTCTCGGCGTCCGGGGTTTTCACGCCCACGGCGCGGATCAGCCGCTGCACCACGTCGCGATCCTGGCGGGCGCTGACGAAGATCTTGCCGCGCCGGTGGTGCCGATTGAGGGTGATGTTCTGCGCCACCGAGAACGGCAGCACCAGGCCCTCGGTTTTGCGGCTCTCCGGCAGCAGACCGATGCCCTGCGCCAGCGCCTGCGCCGGGGAGCGCAGCGCCGCCGGTTGGCCGCCGAGGCTGACGCGTTTGCGGTGGCAGCGGCTGGCGCCGATCAGCGCCGAGACGGTCTCGGTGCGCCCGGATCCCACCAGCCCGGCGAAGCCGAGGATCTCGCCCTTGTGCAGGTGGAAGCGGTCGGTCGCGCCGTGCTTCTCGCGCTGGATCTCCGCCTCCAGCAGCACCGTCGCGGTATCGACCGGGTGCTGTTTCACCGGGAAGGCGTTCTCGATTTTGCGCCCGACCATCAGCCGCACCAGCTCTTCCACGTTGGTGTCGCCGGTAGCCAGCGTTTCGATGTAAGCACCGTCGCGCAGCACGGTGATGCGATCGCAGATGGTGAAGATCTCGTCCAGGTGGTGCGAGATAAACACCATGCCGACGCCCAGCAGCCGCAGATCGTTCATCACGCTGAACAGGTGCTCGGCCTCGCCCGGCGTCAACGTGGCGGTCGGTTCGTCCAGCACCAGCACCCGTGCCTCCAGCGACAGCGCCTTGGCGATCTCAACGAACTGCTGCTGCGCCACGCTCAGCTGCTCCACCGGGCAATCGAGATCGATAGCCACCGTCAGCCGCTTGAAGATCGCCTCGGCCTTGCGCCGCATCGCCCACCGATCCAGCAGGCCCCAGCGGTTCCTGATCTCCCGGTTGAGGAAGATGTTGTCGATGGCGCTCATGTAGGGAATCAACGAGAATTCCTGAAAAATAATGCCGACGCCGGCCTCGATCGCCTGGCGATAGTTGTTAAAGCGGCGCTGCTCGCCGTCGATAAAAATATCGCCCTCGTCCGGCTGATAGATGCCGCACATGATTTTCACCAGCGTCGATTTGCCGGCGCCGTTTTCGCCCAGCAGGGCGTGCACTTCGCCGCGTTGAATGGCCAGATCGATGCCGTCCAGCGCCTTCACGCCGGGAAAACTCTTCTTTATTCGCTTCAGTTCCAGTAAAGGTGTCACCGCATTGCCCTCCGCGCCGAACGCCCCGCCGCAGCGGGGCGAACCTGGCCGCTGTTACCAGCTAAAGCCGGCCGCATTGCTGCGGTCGATCAGCTTCACTTTGACCGGCACGGTTTTCGGCACCGTGGCGCCCCAGTAGCGGGCCAACGCAATGCCGAGCGCGATGCGCAGCTGGTCGCGCGGGAACTGCGCCGAGGTGGCGATGAACGGCGAGTTCGGCTTGAGGATCTCTTTGATGGCTTCCGGCTGGCCGTCGACGCTCACCAGCTTGACCTTGGCGCCGTTGCTTTCGATCGCCGCCAGGGCGCCGAGCGCGCCGACGTCGTTGACGCTGAAGATGCCCGCCAGATCCGGCGCCGACTGCAGCATGTTTTCGGTCACGGTCAGCGCGGTGTCGCGCTCCTGCTTGCCGTTTTGCTTGGTGACAATCTTGATGTCGGGGTATTTCTTCATCGCCGCTTCAAAGCCGCGCACGCGCTCCAGGATCGGCACCACCGGGATGCCGTCGAGGATCGCCACCTTGCCTTTGCCGCCCAGCGCTTTCGCCAGGTACTCGCCCGCCTGGAAGCCGGCGTCGTAGTTTTCCGAGCCGACGAACGAATCCAGCGGCCCTTCCGCCTGAGCGTCGATCGCCACCACCACCGCGCCGGCCTTATGGGCGGAGATCACCGCCGACTGCACCCCCACCGAATCGGTCGGGTTGATCAGCAGGATATCCACCT
This sequence comes from Serratia sp. CY38905, assembly GCF_052168875.1. Lineage (NCBI taxonomy): Bacteria > Pseudomonadati > Pseudomonadota > Gammaproteobacteria > Enterobacterales > Yersiniaceae > Serratia > Serratia sp. CY38905. The sequence continues at coordinate 34,764 of NZ_JBJNLV010000003.1, forward strand.
TCTTCTGCAACATGTCCTCCACGTCGCCGATCTGTTTGGCGACGTCATGGCGCGCATCGGCCACGTATACCTTGGCGCCGATATCCGCCGCCGCCTGATCCAGCGCCTGCTTCATAGTGACGAAGTAGTCGTTGTTCATCTCCTGGAACGACATACCGATAGTGATTTGCTTGGCCAGCGCCCCATGGCTGGCCGCCAACATTCCACCGGCGACGATAAAAGGCAGGGTCTTTTTGAATAATGAAAACATAGCCAATTCTCCTGTAGGGAAGCTTCTTGTTGTGGTTATCAGAGCAACAGCATGTCTTTACGTTTGGCCGACCGGCCGGCCCCCCATTGCGAGCGGGCCAGCGGTCGGGACTGCAACCGCGGTACAGCGGGAGGGTCAGGGAACCAGGATCACCTTGATGGAGTCGGTCGAGTCCGCCAGGGCGAAGGCTTCGTCCCAGTCGTTCAATGCATAGCTGTGGGTAACCACGCCATTGGAGGTCACCAGCCCGCGCTCGAACAGATCGATGGCGATTTCATAGCTGTAGGGCGCCAAGTGCGCGCCGCGAATGTCCAGCTCTTTGCGATCGCCGATGATGGACCAATCGACGGTGGTTTCCTTGCCGAACACGCTGAACTCCACGAAGCGGCCCAGCTTGCGGATCATCTGCAGCCCCTGGGTGACGCCGATCGGCGCGCCGGTGGCCTCGATGTAGACGTCGCAGCCGTAGCCGCCGGTCAGCGATTTGACGATCTGGTCGGCGTCTTCCTTCAGCGGGTTGATCACCACGTCGGCGCCGAACTCCTTCGCCAGCGCCAGCCGCTCGTCGATGGCGTCGATCACGATCAGTTTCTTCGGCGTCTTCAGGCGCGCTACCTGCACCATGCACAACCCCAGCGGCCCGGCACCGGCCAGCACCACCACGTCGTCCAACTGGATGTCGCCGCGCGCCACGGTGTGGATGGCGCAGGCCATCGGCTCGATCAATACCGCGTCTTCATGGCTCAGGCTTTCCGGGATCTTGTGCACGATGGCGTTCTCGGAAAAGCGCATGTACTCCGCCATGCCGCCCTCCGCCACGTCTTTTTGGAAACCGTAAATGTTATGCGTCTCACACATCCAGTAGCTGCCGGATTTGCAGTAGCGGCACTCCCAGCACGGCACGATCTGCTCGGCGATCACCCGCTCGCCGAGCCGGTATTTGCCTTCCGCGCCCTCGCCCAGCGCGGCGATGCGGCCGTAGAACTCGTGCCCCGGCACCACCGGCGGTTTGACCCACGGGTTCTCCCCCCAAAACATCTGCGCGCCGTTCTTGCACTTGCAGTCGCCGGCGCAGATGCCGCAGCCTTCCACCTTGATCACCAGCTCGCGCGCCTTCGGCAACGGCGTGGGCACCTGTTCGAAACGATAGTCCTGCGGGCCGTGGCAAACGACCGCGCGCATTTTTTCCGGCAACTGGCTCATCTCTTCCTCCAATACACTTGTTAAACGCTTGAATTTTCTTAATGTTGACGTTGTCATTTTTATCAAACAAAAAACAACAAACGCTATAAAGTGATAAATTTCAATAGATTAATCATAAAACACTCAGAAAACCAAAAATGACAACGTGAACATAGAGCAACATATAACCAAAGCTGCAAAAATAATTATTTGATCAAAATCACATATCGTTAACATTGCGGCTAAAAATGCTACAAATGCGGATCGCGATCCCATTTACGGGATCGGCGATCCGGGGGGATCCGCTAAATCAGCAGGCGCACGCGATCGTAGATCTGGCGATCTTCCGGCCGCGACGATCGCGCCTGCTGGCGCAGGGTGCGCACCAGCGTGTCGATAAACGCATGGGCGGCGGCGCTCAGAATGCTGTTGCGCCGGGTGACGATATTCAGCTGCACCGGCCGGCAGCTCTCCCGCAGCGCCAGCGGTTGCAGGCGAGAGGCGAACTGCGGCAGCGCGGCAATCGGCTGCGGACAGCAGGTACACATTTCGGCGAACTCCACCAGAGCCTGCAGCATGCCGAACGAATGCGCCTGGATAATGCGCTGGCGCGGCAGGCGCACGCCGTGGCGAAGAAACACCTCGTCGAACAGCGCATCGAAACTTTCCGGGGTATAGCTCATCACCCAATCCTGTTCCAGCAGCTGATGCAGCGAGGTACTGTGCGCCAGCGGGTGGCCGCGCCGCACCATGTACGCCGTTTCATACTCCAGCAGCGGCTCGCAGTGGAACTCCTGCGGCGCCGACGACGCCGGCAGCGGCGTGATGGCAAAGTCCATCGTGCCCTCGCGCAGCTGCGACTGGGCGTTGGCCATCAGGCTTTCCGACAGTTCCAGCCGCACCGCCGGCATCTTGCTGCGAAACGCCATCACCGCCGACGGCAGCACCGTCAGCATCAGCCAGGGGGTGATCGCCGCCTTGACCAGATCCGCCGCCCGCCCGCGCAGCGCCGCCATTTCCCCCTGCGCCTGCTCCAGCTGGTTCAGCACCAGCCGGGCGTGCGCCAGCAGGGTTTTGCCGTAGGGGGTAAAGCCCAGCCCGGTCGGCGTGCGGATCAGCAGCGGCAGCGCCTGTTCCTGCTCCAGTTCGCGCAGCGCACGGGTCACCGCCGCCTGCGACAGCCCCAGATGCCGCGCCGCCGCGCGAATGCTGCCGCTGTCGGCGCTGGCCACCAGCGCCTGCAGTTGGTGCAGTTTCATGTTCACCTCCTGACAATCATAGGTTGTCAGCATAACTGAACGGCGGCTACCCGGCAAAAACGGAGTTTGCTAGTCTCGATGCCTACCCCTCTGCCCCATTCCCCGCCCGTTGGCCGGGACCCTTTGCCGGAGACCGTGATGAGCCCTTCACTCGTACTGCCTGAGATCGCCGCCGTTCATGATGAGATGGTCGCGCTTCGCCGCCACATTCACGCCCACCCGGAGTTGGGCTTCCAGGAGTTCGCGACGTCAGATCTGGTGGCGCAGCGGCTGGAGGAGTGGGGTTACCGCGTCACGCGCGGCGTAGGACAAACCGGCGTTGTCGCTACACTGCAGCGCGGGCCGGGAAAATCGCTCGGCATCCGCGCCGACATGGACGCCCTGCCGATCGCCGAAACAACCGGCTTGCCGCACGCCAGCACCCATGCCGGGGTGATGCACGCCTGCGGCCACGACGGGCACACCGCCATGCTGCTGGCGGCGGCGCGCTGTCTGGCGCGGCAGCCGAACTTCAGCGGCACGCTGCACCTGATCTTTCAGCCGGCGGAAGAAGGCGGCGGCGGCGCCAGAGTGATGATTGAAGACGGCCTGTTTGAGCGCTTCCCCTGCGACGCGGTGTTCGCCATGCACAACGTGCCCGGCTTCCCCACCGGCCACCTGGGCTTCGCCAGCGGCCCCTTGATGTGCTCGGCCGATACGGTGCACATCACCCTGCACGGCCACGGCGGCCACGGCGCGGTGCCGCAGAGCACCGTCGATCCGGTGGTGGCCTGCGCGGCCATCGTCATGAGCCTGCAAACCATCGTGGCGCGCAATATCGATCCGCAGGAAACGGCGATCGTCACCGTGGGGGCGATGCAGGCCGGCCAGGCCGCCAACGTGATCCCGGCGACCGCCACCCTGACGCTCAGCGTGCGCGCGCTGACGGCGGCGGTGCGCGCACGGCTGGAACAGCGCATCACCGAGCTGGTCACGGCGCAGGCCGCCAGCTTCGGCGCCCGCGCGGAGATCGACTACCGGCACGGCTACCCGGTGCTGGTGAACCACCCGGCAGAAACCGAACTGGCGCGCGCGGTGGCGCTGGACTGGGCCGGAGAGAGCCAGGTTATCCCCACGCTGCGGCCGTTTACCGCCAGCGAAGATTTCGCCTTTATGCTGGAGAAGTGCCCAGGCAGCTACATCTCGATCGGCAACGGCCCCGCAACGCCGGGCAATTCCCTGCACAACCCCGGCTATGACTTCAATGACGACAACCTGTCGGTAGGCGCCACCTACTGGGTCAAATTGGTCGAGCGCTTTTTGGCTCGCCCCACTGTTTAATCGCCAACGCTGAGGAAATGACATGAAAACCATCAAAGGGCTGTTGTTGCTGCTGCCGCTGGCCGCGAGTTTTCCCGCGCTGAGCGGCGAATTCAGCGGCAAGGTGATCAAGCTGGGCATCGATCCCACCTTTCCGCCGCTGGAATATAAAAACCCGCAGGGCAAGCTGACCGGTTTCGGCGTCGACATCGCCCAGGCGCTGTGCGACCAGATGCAGGCCAAATGCGTGTGGGTGGAAAGCAGCTGGGACGGCATGATCCCCGGCCTGCAGGCGAAGAAATTTGATGCCATCGCCTCGTCGATGACCATCACGCCGCAGCGCCAGCAGCAGATCGCCTTCTCCAGCAAAGTCTCCAACGCCCCGGCGCGGCTGGTGGCGCATAAGGGCAGCAACCTGCAGCCTACCGCCGCCTCGCTGAAGGGCAAATCGGTCGGCGTGCAGCAAGGCTCCAGCCAGGAGGCCTATGCCAACGCGCTGTGGCGCCCGGCCGGCGTTAACGTGGTCGCCTACCAAAGCCAGCAGGAGGTGAACGAAGATCTGGCCAACGGTCGTCTGGATGCGTCGCTGCTGGCCAGCGTCAGCGCCAGCGAGTTCTTCAAAACGCCCGGCGGCAAAGATTTCGCCTTTATCGGCGCCGAACTGAACGACAGCAAATACTTCGGCGTCGGCGACGGCATCGGGGTGCGCAAAGAGGATACCGCGCTGCTGAACGCCTTCAACACCGCGCTGCAGGCGATCCGCGCCAACGGCACTTACAAGAAAATCAACGACAAGTATTTCGACTTCGACATGTACGGTGCGGAGCAGTAACAAGCGTTCCCCGGCGGTCACCTGCAGATCCTGCAGGATGGGGAGGCGCCTTCGGCCGCCGGGGAACGCCCCAACGGAAACGGCAGCGTCGGCAAGAACGGAAAATCAGGCGGGATAAGGATGCGGGCCAGGCAGGACGCCCGGCCCGCTAAAGCGGGTTACTTCACTTCGCCCATCGCTTTCAGCTTTTTGGACAGCTCGCGGCGTTCTTTGGACAGATCGGCATTTTTGATGATGTAGTCATCAACGCGATCTTCGTAGTCGCTGCGCATGTTGGCGATGATGCCCTGAATGTCTTCAATGCTCATGCCGGGCTTGATGTACTCACTCAGGTTGTCGAGCAGCAGCACGCGCTTCTGGTTATCACGAATTTTCTTTTCGTTGTCGACGATCTCGCGTTGCAGTTTGTTTTTGCGGCGGAACATACGCACAAACTCCAGCACGTCCTGGAAACTCGGCTTATTTGCATTATCCATCTTTATACCCTTGCTTTAGTAATACACAGATTCATTTGCTTACGGCCACATGGCACCAAGATACAGGTTTGTGGCGGTCCGGCACAACAGTGATTGCCTTATCTTACCCACTTTGCCCCGGCGGCCAAAACCCAAAGCGCCGCCTTCATGATCTGACCCCTTATTCGCGCCCGGCGGCGGTGCAGACCAGGAGCAGATCCCCCAGCTCTTCCAACTGCTGCGCCAGCTCCATGCTGAGCCAGACATAGCCGTAAATCGGCGCTTCGCCGTGCTGGCCGAGGCTGACCTCCTGCATCAGCGTTTTCAGCTCGCCGGCGATCTCCGCCAACTGCCCCGCCGCCGCCTGCCGCTGCGCCTGGGGCCCTTCGCGCATCAGCACCGCCAGCGATTCCAGCGAGCTCAGCGTCAGCAGCTGGGTGCTGCGCAGCGTGCGGGCGTTCAACATGATGAAGTGCGTTTCACGCGAGGCCCAGTAGGCGTCGGCCATCAGCTCCAGCGTGCATACCAGATTGCGGCTGAGGGTTTGCACCGCCTCGAACACCGCTTTGGGAATGCGGGTTTCCTTACTGGCGGGCACGATCAGGCTGCGCAGCTTCACCACCTGATTCAACAGATCCTTGAGCTGCGGATCCAACCGCGGCCGCTCGATAACGTTCGGCGAAAAATACGCGCCGTAGATGCGGGCGGCGGTTTGCAGGCAGTCCGCCATTTGCATGCGCCACAGAATATAGGCGCGCTGTGGGTAGATGCTGGTGAACAGCAGCGCCAGCAGCGAGCCGAAGATCACGTCGCCGCTGCGCCACAGCGCGGTGTGCATGTCGCCGGCGCCCGCGCCGCACACCACCGCCAGCGTGATCCCCACCAGCAGCGCCATATACGGCCGCTTGCCGAGCGTCAGGTAACCGCAGACGAACATCACCACGCCGCACCAGGCCAGCATCAGCGGCAGCGAATAGAGTTCCAGATACAGGGCGATCAGGCCGGAAGCGGCGCCGAACACCGTGCCGGCAATGCGTTGCAGCGCCCGCTGCAGCACGTTGCCCCAAAATGAGATCGGCCCCATCACCACCACCAGGGTGATCAGCGGCCAGGTGCCTTCAGGCACCGCCAGCAAGCGGATCAGCAGAAAGGTCAGGATAAACGCCAACCCAATGCGCACGCCGTGAACGATGCGATAGTGCCGATAGGTCAACAATTCAAGGGAAGAGATTTTTCGATCGAGGCGCACGATGCCTCCGATAAAGACCAGCCAGGCCGCTATTTTAGCGGAGGAAGCCCGGCAAGGAAAAGGCGAATGAGGCGTCCCCCATTCGCGGTCAGGCTCAGGCGGCGTACTTGTCGACCAACGCGCGCAGAGCGGCGGCGGTTTCGACATCCATCACGCCGTCATACTTCTGCTGGCGGAAGTGCAGCTGGAACGCGCGCACCAGCTGACGATAGCCTTCTGCGGTATTGGCCGCCGAGGTATCGTAGCCGTATTGGGCGAACAGTTTCAGCAGCTCGGCCTGCGCCGGCAGGCCCTGGCGGCAGTATTCCTGCTGGCGCTGCTGCTTGGTCGCCTCGTCATACCAGGCGCCGACGCCGGCCTGATACAGCTGCTGCCACGGGAACTGCGGGCCCGGATCGCTCTTGCGGCCCGGCGCAATGTCGGAGTGCGCCACCACGTTCACCGGCGAGATGTCCGGATAACGCTGCAGGATATTCTGCGCCAGCTGGGTGACCGCCTCGATCTGCTGCGGGTTGAACGGCGGGAAGGTGATGTTTCCACCGTCGCCGCTCGCCAGGTTGACGATCTCGATGCCGATCGAGGTGTCGTTGATATTGCTGCGGGTGCCCCACTGGCTGGCGCCGGCATGCCAGGCGCGCTCGTTTTCGTCCACCAGGTTGAAAATGCGCACGCCGCTGAAGCCGGCGGCCTGATAGGTGGCTTCGGTCGGATCCGGCACCAGATAGTGTGCGCTGACCGATTTTCCGGTCAACGACTTCACCGAGTCGGCGAAGTTTTGCGCCGTGTAGTGCAGCACCAGAAAACGCACGCGGTGGCCGAAGCTGGCGACCGATCGGTAGCTATTGTAATCAATCTTGTACATCGTAAAGTCCCTCTCTCGCTTGATTTCACTGAGCGGCCCCTCATCATGACAGGCCGCCCCGCACAGGTGAACCTTTGGCTCACCCTTTTTGTTTTAGCTAATTGCTAAAATATGCGCAAGCGTTTTTTAGCAAAACCGTTATTTACCTTTTTGCTAAAGAGTGCGATCATGGCACGATGGAAACTAAAGAAATCAGGCGCAACAATCTGCGCGAATTGATGGCCCGCTACGCCCGGCAAGGCGTCAACCAGAATGAGTTCGCCACGCTGGTTGAGTCTTCCGCGCCGACGCTGAGCCAAATCATCGGGGAAAAATCCTCCCGCAATCTTGGCGACAATCTGGCCAGGCGGATCGAGGCCCGGCTGAATTTGCCCAAGGGCTGGTTCGACGTGTTTCACGAAAAGCAGCTGGTGCGCCCGTTTGACAACGTGGCAGCGGAGTCGGACTTCCAGCCCGCCCGTTTGAAACCGGTGGTATGGGAAGATACCGAACAAGACAAGGAAGAGTTTGTGGAGATCCCGCTGCTGGATATCGATTTTTCCGCCGGCGACGGCTGCTACGAAATCGTCGATCGCGAGGAGTTTTCGCTGATCTTCCGCCGTTACTATCTGCACAAGATGGGGGTGGCGGTCAACGCCGCGCGCATTATCCGCATCTCCGGCTCCAGCATGGAGCCCCGTCTGCAGGACGGCGACGTGGTCGGCATCAACACCGACGATACGCGCATCCGCGAAGGCAAGACCTACGCCATTCGCCACGGCAATTTGCTGCGGGTGAAGGTGCTGATCGAGCAGCCGGACGGCGGCGTCGTCATCCGCTCCCTCAACCGGGAAGAGTACCAGGACGAGCATCTCAGCTATCAGCAGCGCAAGGAGCAACTGGTGGTGCTCGGCCGCGTCTTCTGGTCCTCTTCGTCCTGGTAGCGGAGCAACCTCGGGCGCCCAGTGCGCCCGGCGGTTATTTGAAGTCCACCACCATCTGCTGCTGGATAGACAGCCCGCGGGTCGACTGCACGCAGCCGGCGATATAGTCGGTAAAGCGCGGCGGCTTCGGCATGCCCAGCTTGAGGATCTTTTCGTTGCTGAAACGCACGTTGAGCATGGCGAACGATCCGTACAGGCGCATCGCCTTGAGCATCAGCCGCTCGTTGCACGGGCCGAAAATGTCTTTCAGCTGGCGGCGCATTTTCACCAGCGCGTCATAGGTCACCTGCGCATACTCATCGCCCACCGGCGCCTTTTCCAGCGCCGCCGCCATGGCGCGGTCGATTTCGGCAAAGCTGACGCTGCTCTCCTCACCGGCGGAGATGTGATAAACGTCGTTCTCCAGCGTTTCGCTGTTCATCAGCATCACCAGCGCATCCGCGCAGTAGTCCGCCGGGATCACATCGATATTGTCCTGCAGCGAGCACATGAATTTGCGCAGCATCAGCGCCATGCCGAACACCCAGAAAATGCTGCTGGAAGGCTGGCAGCCCAGGCGGGTGTGCCCCACCACGATCGACGGACGAGCGATGGTCAGCGGCAGTTGCGGGCAGCGCTGGCGCATCAGCTGTTCGATGGTGGATTTGGAACGGGTGTATTCCACCAAATGCTCGGCGTCTTCCTCAAACTCGCCGCTCTCCGCCACCAGCGAACCCGGCTCCGGCGAACAGGACATGGCGGTACCAACGTGCAGGAAACGTTTTAATCCCGGCACCTGCGCCATTCTTTCGGCAAAGGCCAGAGTGCCTTCTACGTTTACCTTCCAAATGAGCGGGTTATTACCAAATGAAGCAACGGCCGCGCAGTTAATAACGTGCGTGACTTTGTTAATACGTGCGTCAGTTAAAAAGTCGGCCGGCTCGGAAAGGTCGCCCAACAATATATTTTCTATCGTAATTTTAGACAGCAGGCTCGCGTCGATATTAAATTTTTCCATATTCGCGCGAATACGGGCCAGCCCTTGTTGTGCATCGTCGGCGCGCACCAGCAAAAGATAATTAACAGACTGATTTTCAATCAATAACTTCTCGAGAACCGCACCACCCAAAAAGCCGGTAGCGCCGGTCAACAGTAGCGTTTTCATAATTGTCATCCACATTGGTATTGAATGTGGGAGATTGTATCTGCGGGTATTTAAACAAATATTAAATAGAATTACGGCGCCAGAAATCACTTCTCTTAATATTATCTTAAGGAATCTTTTGATACATCCAATGTGGATTTAGTAACAAAAGAATCTCATCTATTTTATGATTAATCTCTGCCGTTTAAATACCATTGATGTAGCGCCTGATTTAATTTAGCGGTCAATGTCATTTCTCTTATCGTCCGTGGAGGACTTATGACCTATAACCAAAAAATCTGGTTGGGGGTTTTGCTGCTGTGCGCCCTGTTTTGGGGGGCGGTGATAAGCGGCGCCTGTTCGCTGTATAACCGGGCGGATCGCTTCCAGGCTCACCACACGGAGAGCGAGCTCGCCGCTCGCCACAGCCAGCCCCCTTGCACGCAACCCAGCTCACAGGCATCAAGCGCCCCCCGGAATGGGTAGGGACAAGACCCGCTAACGATCCTATTATGCCCTAAGGTTAACAGGGAGATAACGATGGCTCGAAAGCTGGATAGCTTACCGCAGGCGCAACGCGAAAAAATAGAAACCGATTTGCTGGCCATCAGCGTGATCTACAATGAGCGCTACGGCATCGCCTCGACCCAGGCGGAAACGGAACGACAGATCCCCGACCACCTGCTCCCCTACTTTCATCAACGGCTGGATTACTATCGCCGTGCGTAATTGCGCGCATTTCGCTAACCGTCGCTTGGCATCGCTCCCTACGCCGTTACAATAGGAGCATATTGTATCCGCCACTGAAGAGACGCGATTTTGAGCAGCAAGGCAACGGCCACATTTTATATTCACGATTACGAAACCTTCGGCAAAAGCCCGTCGCTGGACCGCCCGGCGCAGTTTGCCGGCGTGCGCACCGATATGGATTTCAACATTATCGAAGAGCCGCTGGTCATCTACTGCGCCCCGGCCGACGACTACCTGCCGGAACCCGAGGCGGTGATGATCACCGGCATCACGCCGCAGGTGACGCGCGCCAAAGGCGTTAACGAAGCCGAATTCACCCGCCAAATCCACCAGGCCTTCAGCGTGGCCGGCACCTGCATTCTCGGTTACAACAACATCCGTTTCGATGACGAAGTGAGCCGCAATATCTTCTATCGCAACTTCTACGATCCCTATGCCTACAGCTGGCAAAACGGCAACTCGCGCTGGGATCTGCTGGATGTGATGCGCGCCTGCTACGCCCTGCGCCCGGACGGCATCGTCTGGCCGGAAAACGAAGACGGCTTCCCCAGCTTCCGCCTGGAGCATCTCACGCGCGCCAACGGCGTCGAGCACACGCAGGCTCACGACGCAATGTCGGACGTTTACGCCACCATCGCCATGGCCAAGCTGGTCAAGCAGGCGCAGCCGCGGCTGTTCGATTTCCTGTTGCAGCACCGCAACAAGCACAAGCTGAACGCCCTGATCGACGTCGCCGAAATGACGCCGCTGGTGCACGTCTCCGGCATGTTCGGCGCGGCGCGCGGCAACACCAGCTGGGTGTCGCCGTTGGCCTGGCACCCGGACAACAAAAACGCGGTGATCATGTGCGATCTCGCCGGCGATATGACGCCGCTGCTGACGCTGAGCGCCGAGCAGCTGCGTGAACGGCTGTACACCCGCCGCGACGACCTGGCGCCGGATCAGGCGCCGGTGCCGATCAAGCTGGTGCACATCAACAAATGCCCGGTGCTGGCGCCGGCCAAAACCCTGCTGCCGGAGAACGCCGAGCGGCTGGGCATCGATCGCCAGGCCTGCCTGCAAAACCTGCAGCTGCTGAAACAGCACCCGGAAGTGCGCGAGAAAGTGGTGGCGCTGTTCGCCGAAGCCGAGCCGTTCAAAGGCTCCGACGACGTCGACGCCCGGCTGTATGACGGCTTCTTCAGCGACGCCGACAAGGCGGCGATGAGGATTATCCAGCAGACCAAGCCGCAGAACCTGCCGGCGCTGGATCTGGCCTTCAGCGACGGCCGCATGAAAGAGCTGCTGTTCCGCTTCCGCGCGCGCAACTACCCGAATACGCTGGACGATGCCGAACAGCGCCGCTGGCTGCAGCACCGCCAGGAAGCGCTGAGCGCGGAGCGCGTGCAGAGTTACCTGCTGCAGCTCGAATCGCTGTATAACCTGCACGAAGGCGACAAAGAGAAAACCGCCCTGCTGAAAGCGCTGTTCGATTACGGCAAAGAGTTGGTGGGGTAAACCCGCAGCAAGCAGAAAAGGAAAAGGCCGCGAATGCGGCCTTTTTTGTGGCTGAGGAGACGGCTCGCGCTTAGGCGGCGTCTTCGCTCGCTTGCGGCACCGGGAGACGGAAGCTGCGGGTGACGAAGGCCAGGTAGATCAGACCGATGGCCGCCCAGACCAGGCCCAGCGTCATCGAGCTGGCTTCCAGGTTGATCCACAGCGCGCCGACGGTCAATGCGCCCAGCACCGGCAGGATCAGGTAGTTGAACGTGTCTTTCACGGTGCGGTTCATCTTGTCGCGAATATAGAACTGCGAGATCACCGACAGGTTGACGAAGGTGAAGGCCACCAGCGCACCGAAGTTGATCAGCGCGGTCGCGGTCACCAGGTCAAACGACACGGCGGACAGCGCGATGGCGCCAACCAGCAGCACGTTCAGCGCCGGGGTACGCCACTTCGGATGTACATAGCCGAAGAAACGAGTCGGGAACACGCCGTCGCGGCCCATCACGTACATCAGACGCGAAACGCCCGCGTGCGCCGCCATGCCTGACGCCAATACCGTCACGCAGGAGAACACCAGGATCACCGACTGGAAGAATTTGCCCGCCACGTACAGCATGATTTCAGGCTGCGACGCATCAGGATCCTTGAAGCGCGAGATGTCCGGGAAGTACAGCTGCACGAAGTAAGACACCACGATAAAGATGATGCCGCCGATCAGCGCCGTCAGGAAGATGGCTTTCGGGATCACTTTTTCCGCGTCTTTGGTCTCTTCAGACAGCGAGCTGATGCCGTCGAAGCCCAGGAACGAGAAGCACAGGATGGTCGCGCCGGTAATCATCGGCACCACGTGCGCGTTATCGGACCAGAATGGGCGGCTGCTGACCAGCGTACCGGCGCCTTCGCCGTGGTAAACGCCGTTGATCACCAGGCCGAGGAACACGATCATGATCGCCACCTGCACCACCACGATGATGGAGTTCAGGTTAGCCACCAGCTTGATGCCGCGCAGGTTGAAAATCGTCATCAAGCCGACCAGCACCGCCACGAAAATCCAGGACGGGACGCCCGGGAAGATCGCTTCCAGGTAAATCTTGGCCAGCAAAATGTTGATCATCGGCATGAACAGGTAGTCCAGCAGCGATGACCAGCCCACCATAAAGCCGACGTGCGGGCTGATGGCTTTCTGGGCGTAAGTGTAGGCGGAACCGGCGGAAGGAAACTTCTTCACCAGTTTGCCGTAGCTCAGGGCGGTAAACAGGATCGCCAGCAGAGCGAAGGCGTACGCGGTCGCGACGTGACCATCGGTCAGGCCGGATACGATGCCGAAGGTATCGAAGATGGTCATTGGCTGCAGATAAGCCAGGCCCATCATCACTACCGGAACCAAAGTCAGGGTTTTACGCAGCTGAGTGCGCTGAGCCGGAGCGGCGTTGAGGGTGTTATCGGACATTGTTCAGCCCCCCCTTACCTTGAGCCTTGCGGATGGCGGACACGCCAAGACTTAAGGTTGCGGGGAAACTTCGCAACGAGCGACTTAATTCTAAAAGAAGGGGATTGTAAGCTGGATAACGGGTCGAGGTAACCTCGGCTGCTCCATAGTCGCTGCGGCCACAGCGGAAACCGGCGGGCACCGGTGCTAAAGTGAAAAATTGCCCCATCTTTCTAATCCTCATGAGTCACGACCATAAAGTTTTGTTTGATCGTGCACGAAACTATTTATCTATCCGGATCGGTGTCCGGCCTCGCTTGGTGTATGAAACGCTACGTTGGTAAAACTTAATGCAAAAAAAATAACCGACGCGTTAAAACGTCGGCTATCTGCATTTGAGATATTTTGCACCAGAATGCCTCCGGATGACAAGATCCGGAAGCCCTCAAATACAAATTCTTTTTGTCGATCGAACGGAAAACCGGCCCGGCAGGCGAATTAATCCACTACCGGCAGGCCGGTCGGCCGCACATACCTCTTACTTTATACGCCCATTCAGGCATTTTTCAACATCCAGTCAATCTCGGTTTCCGTCACCCGCCGCTCGAACTGCAGCAGTTCGTCGGTCTTGCAGGCGTGATAAACCTGGGTGAAACGCTCGCCCAGATAGTGGGTCAGCGCGTGCTGATGCTCAAACTCGTACAGCGCGTCGCTCTGGCGGATCGGCAGCGGCAGCCCCTCCTGCTCCAGCCCGTTGCCGGTCACCGGCTCAGGCAGCGGCAGCGCGTTGTCCAGCCCGTACAGCATGCCGGCCAAGATCGCCGCCATCACCAGATACGGATTGGCGTCGGCGCCGGCCACGCGATACTCCACCCGATGGTTCTCCGGTTCGCCGCAGGGAATGCGCAGCGCCACGGTGCGGTTGTTGTGGCCCCAGGCGGCCTGGATCGGCACATACATCCCAGGCTGGAAACGCCGGTAGGCGTTGACGTTCGGCGCCAGCAGCGCCATCGACGCCGGCATCAGGGTGATCATCCCGGCCAGCGCCTGTTTCAGCAGTGGCGAATCCTCACCTTCGTCGTCGGCGAACAGGTTGTTGCCCGCGCCGTCCTGCATGCTGACATGCACGTGCATGCCGCTGCCGGCATGATCCTCGTAGGGCTTGGCCATAAAGGTGGCGTGCATGTCGTGGTTCTCGGCCACCAGCCGCACCAGCCGTTTCAGCGCCAGCGCGTGGTCGCAGGCCAGCAAGATATCGTCGGTATGACGCAGGTTGACCTCGAACTGCCCCGGCGACGCCTCCGCCACCGCGCCGTCCGCCGGCAGCCCCTGCAGCTTCGCCAGCGCGTCGATGTCGTTCAGCACCTCGGCGAAATGGTTCAGGTTATCGACGGAGTACACCTGGCTTTGGGTGTTGCGCTCCTGGGTGCCGGGCGCGCACGGCGGCTGCAAATCGCCCTCCGCGTCGCGCTGCCGATCGATGAGATAAAACTCCAGCTCTACCGCTGCCACCGGGAACAAGCCGCGCTGTCGCAGCGCCTGCCACACGCGGTTCAACACATTGCGGGGTTCAACGTCAAAGGGAGTGCCATCTTCATCCAGCATGGTCAGCAGCACCTGGCCGATATGCTGCGGATCGGCGGCCGACGGCGTCAGCGAGCCGGGCACCGGCAGGCAAATGCGGTCCGGCTCGCCGAGCTCTTGCCCAAGGCCGGTCTCCTCCACCACGTTGCCGAGGATGTCCATGGCGAACACCGACGCGGGGAAGTAGCTGCCTTTTTCCAGTTTTTTCAACCCAGAGACGGGTATGCGTTTGCCGCGGAAGGAACCATTGAGATCGGTGAGAAGGATATCGACATACTGCGTGGCGGGATGGCGTTCCAAATAATGAGCAACCTCATTTTGGAACGCGCTACTTCGCCTCTCTTCATGATGCTGTGCAAAATGTTCAACTGCTGCGCTATTGGTTTGCATACGTCACCCGCCATTATGCTCTTAAGGCGCGTTGGCGCCCGTCCGCCGTTCGATTCAACACATGATTGGATTTCTCGCCAGGCTGCGCCGCTGCCGGGCGCTCAAAATAACATCCACACCATGAAACATAGTCTTAACAGAATAGGTTTGCAAATGTTACAATCCTGTTTGATTATTCGCCGCCGGCTGCTAAATTGATAAAATATTGACCGAAAAGGCCTTGCCGCCATTTTTACGTCAACTATTTCGTCCAACGCACCGAGAGTGAACATGGGCAATATATTTTCCAAACCTGCCCTAACTACCGATATCATGCAACATCGTTATCGCCCAGACAGGCGCCCGATAGCGATATTCATGTCTGCCTGTCGCCCCTACCAGAAGGAAGTACCGCTATGAGCGAAGCCAGCTTGGCACCGGGCAAACGCCTGTCGCAGATCCGTCAGCAATTGGGTTTGTCGCAGCGCCGGGTCGCCGAACTGTCCGGGTTAACCCACAGTGCGATCAGCACCATCGAACAGGACAAGGTCAGCCCGGCCATCAGCACGCTGCAAAAGCTGCTGAAGGTGTATGGCCTGTCGCTATCTGAATTCTTTGCCGAACCGGAAGCCGTCGACGAGCCGCGCGTGGTGATCGACGCCGAGGATCTGATTGAGATCGGCAGCCAGGGAGTGTCGATGAAGCTGGTGCACAACGGCAGCCCGACGCGTAACCTGGCGATGATGCTGGAAACCTACCAGCCCGGCACCACCACCGGTGAAAAGATCAAGCACCAGGGCGAAGAGATCGGCACCCTGCTGGAGGGCGAGATCGTGCTGACCATCAACGGCCAGAGCTACTGCCTGACCGCCGGCCAGAGTTACGCCATCAACACCGGCATTCCGCACAGCTTCAGCAATACCTCGGCGCGCATCTGCCGCATCGTCAGCGCACACACCCCCACCACCTTCTGAGCGCTTCTCGCACCGGCGCAGCCTGACGCGGGTTGCGCCCCTGTCCGCCAACGTTTATTTCATCGCCGTTATGCCATTTTGTTGGTTGCCAACGGCGCAATCTGTGTTACAACAGAGCAAAACAGCCATCTAAACATCTAAACGGCCTTAATACCCTATGTCAACCGCAACGCCTTCACGCCTCGAGATGCGCAATATCTCGATCGCCTTCGCCGGTTTCAACGCGCTGCAGGACGTGGACTTCACGCTGCAGGGCGGTTCAATCCACGCGCTGGTCGGCGCCAACGGCGCGGGCAAGTCGACGCTGATGGCAATCCTCTCCGGCGCCCACGATCATTATCGCGGCGAGATCCTGATCGACGGCCAGGCGGTGGCGATCCACTCTCCGCTGCAGGCGCGCCGCCACGGTATTCACGTGGTGCAGCAAGAGGTCGACGTCGCGCTGATCCCCACGCTGTCGGTGGCGGAAAACATCATGCTGGACTGGCTGAACGAACCGGGCCACTGGCTGAACTGGGCGGAGCTGCACCGCCGCGCCGCGCAGCTGCTGCAGCAATGGGCGTTGCCGCTCAACCCGCGCAGGCGGCTGGCGGACTGCACGCTGGCGGAAAAACAGCAGGTGCTGCTGGCGCGCGCGCTGTCGCACCGCTGCCGTTTTCTGGTGCTCGACGAACCGACCGCCCCGCTCGATCGCGCCGAGAGCGAGCGCCTGTTTAACGTGGTGCGCCGCCTGCAATCCGAAGGTATCGGCATCGTATTTATTTCCCACCGCATCCACGAACTGAGCGACATTTGCGATCGGCTGACGGTGCTGCGCGACGGCCGGCGCGTCAGCGAGGACGCCATGCGCGGGCTGAGCGGCGAACAGATCGTCGAGAAGATGCTCGGTCATCGGCTGGACGATATTTTCCCGCCGCCGCGCCCGCCGCACGCCGAACGAACGCTGCTGCAGGTGCAAGGCTTGCGCGATCGCCACAAGCTGCGCGACGTTTCGCTGCGGCTGCATGAAGGCGAAATTCTCGGCATCGCCGGGCTGGCGGGAGCCGGCAAAACCGAGCTGTGCAAAGCGCTGTTCGGCGCCAGCGCCGTGCAGCTTGAGCGCGGCGAACTGCGCGGGCAGCCCTGGGCGCCGCGTGCGCCGCATCTCTCGGTCGAACAGGGGCTGGCGCTGGTGCCGGAGGAACGCCGCAAAGAAGGCATTTTCATCGATGAGGCGATCCCGATGAACCTGAGCGTCAGCGCCGACGACAGCTTCTCGCGCTGGAGCCTGTTCAGCCGGCGACAAGAGCTGCGCTGGGCGCGCGAGATCATGCAGCGCCTGAACATTCGCGCCTCGGGCCCGCAACAGCGGCTGGCGCGCCTGTCCGGCGGCAATCAACAAAAAGTGGCGATCGGCAAATGGCTGCGCGGCGACGCCGAGGTGCTGATCTTCGATGAACCGACCAAGGGCGTGGACATCAAGGCCAAGCAGGAGCTGTTCAGCCTGATCGACGGCCTGGCGCGCGCCGGCAAGGGCGTGGTTTACGCCTCCGGCGAGTTCGCCGAACTGGTTGGCCTGTGCGATCGCATCTGCGTGCTGTGGGACGGCCGCATCGTGGCGGAGTTGAACGCCGCCGACATCGACGAAGAAACCTTATTGCTCTATTCCACCGGAGGAACCCCTGCGTGAGTAAAGAATTAGCCCTGCGGCCTGCGCTGCCCTGGCGCCAACAGCTGTTCGATTTCCTCTACAAATGGGGCATGCTGCTGACCGTGGCGGCGCTGATCGCCCTGTTCGGCCTGGCGTCGGACAACTTCCTCGATGCCAACAACATCATCAATATCCTGCGTTCGATCGCCATCGTGACGGTGATCGCCATCGGCGTCTCTATCTCGCTGTCGGTTGGCGGTTTCGATCTGTCGGTCGGCTCGACCGCCTCGCTGGCCAACGCGCTGGTGATTTCGCTGTTCGTCTGGCACGGGTTCGGCACCACCGGCGCCATCGTGGTAACGCTGCTGCTGTGCACGCTGGTCGGCCTGTTCAACGCCCTGCTGATCGTGGTGTTCAGAATTCCCGATATGCTGGCGACGCTGGCCAGCCTGTTCGTGATCCAGGGCGTGGCGATGACCTACAGCTACGGCGGATCCATCACCCAAAACATGGTGCTGCCGAATGGCGACATGGCGGAAGGCCTGATCCCGGAGGTGTTTTCCGCCCTCGGCCAGGTGCCGGTGATCGTGCTGATCATGCTGGCGGTCACCGTGGCGGTGCAGCTGTTCCTGTCGTTGACCAAGCATGGCCGCCGCATGTATGCCATCGGCGGCAACCCCGAGGCGGCGCGCCTTTCGGGCATCCGCACCGTGCGTTACAGGGTTGCCGCTTATGTCATTTCCTC
This sequence comes from Serratia sp. CY38905, assembly GCF_052168875.1. Lineage (NCBI taxonomy): Bacteria > Pseudomonadati > Pseudomonadota > Gammaproteobacteria > Enterobacterales > Yersiniaceae > Serratia > Serratia sp. CY38905. The sequence goes on from NZ_JBJNLV010000003.1 coordinate 53,164, forward strand.
TTGGCTAGCGGCGCTTGGCGGCATCTTGCTGGCGTCACGTATCGGCTCTTCGCAGGTCAACGCCGGCGGCGGCTATCTGATGGACGCGGTGGCGGCGGCCTATATCGGCTTCTCGCTGGCCGGGGCCGGCAAACCTAATGCGCTCGGCACGCTGATCGGCGCGGTGATCCTCGGCGTGCTGCAAAACGGGCTGGTGATGCTGTCGGTGCCCTACTACGCCATGGACATTATCAAAGGCCTGGTGCTGGCGCTGGCGCTGGCCATCACCTATATACAGAAACGCTGATCCTCCCCGGCGCACGCCCGCTGCGCCGCTTTTCCCTTTAATTCATCCGGTTAAACTTTCCCGCCAGCAAAACCAGCATACAAATGATATGGATTATCATTAGCGTTTACATTCAGAAAAAAATCCTTACAATAGCCTCACGCAACGTTGACGAAGCTAAGCATTTCTCAGCGAAAGACGAACAATTTCATTAGAAATTCAATTGGTTAATTACTTTCACTTCAATCCAGGAAAGGTTTACCTCATGGAAACGCCACGTTACAGCAAGCTCGCCGCTCTGGTGATCGCCTCACTCAGCGCCACCGCCGCGCTGGCCGCGCCGCAGGACGACACCCAGGACACCATGGTCGTCACCGCCTCCGGCTTCCAGCAAAAAATTCAGGACTCCGCCGCTTCCATCTCGGTGATCCCGCGCCAACAGATCGAAGACAAGGCCTATCGCGACGTGACCGACGCGCTGAAAGACGTGCCGGGCGTGGTGATCACCGGCGGCGCCAGCAGCAGTGACATCAGCATCCGCGGCATGTCCTCCAAGTACACCCTGATCCTGGTGGACGGCAAGCGTGTCGACACCCGCGGCACCCGCCCGAACAGCGACAACGCCGGCATCGAACAGGGCTGGCTGCCGCCGATGGAAGCCATCGAGCGCATCGAAGTGGTGCGCGGGCCGATGTCTTCGCTGTACGGTTCCGACGCCATGGGCGGCGTGATCAACGTCATCACTCGCAAGACCTCCCGCACCGAGTGGAAGGGCTCGCTGCACGGCGACGCCACCATTCAGGAAAACCGCGATTCCGGCGATCTGTTCCAGACCAACGCCTACGCCTCCGGCCCGCTGGTTGAAGGGCTGCTCGGCCTGCGGGTCAACGGCCTGCTGTCGCGCCGCGCGGAAGATAAAATCGTCAACGGTTACAACGAACAGCGCATGCGCAGCGGCACCGCGGTGTTCACCCTGACGCCGGACGAGAAAAACGAATTCGACTTCGAAATCGGCCGTTCTCTGCAAGATCGCAACAGCACGCCGGGCAAATCGGTGGTGGCGGAGCGCTGCAGCAGAGGCAAATGCTCGCCGACGTCCCGCAGCGAAAGCCTGTATACGCGCACCAACTACTCGCTGACCCACAACGGCTATTATGACTTCGGCAACTCCACCAGCTACGTGCAGCGCGAAGAAACCGGTAACCCGGGCCGTAACATGAAGGCCTACAACACCATCTTCAACACCCAGAACCAGTTCGAGCTGGGTTCCCACATGCTGAACCTCGGCGGCCAATACCGCTATGAAAAACTGGGCGACGGCGGCAACCAGCTTGAGTCGGCTCAAGGTCTCAGCAAGCTGACGCGCTGGAGCTGGGCATTGTTCGCTGAAGACGAATGGGCGCTGACCAACGACTTCAGCCTGACCAGCGGCATCCGCATGGATCAGGATGAAAACTTCGGCAGCCACTGGACCCCGCGCATGTACGGCGTCTGGCACCTGACCGAACAGTGGACGCTGAAAGGCGGCGTCTCCGCCGGTTACAAATCGCCGGATCTGCGCCAATCCTCCCCTAACTGGGGGCAGGTCACCGGCGGCGGCGTGCGTAAAGGCATCATCGTCGGTAACCCGGATTTGCAGCCAGAGAAAAGCCTGAGCGAAGAAATCGGCCTGATGTGGGATAGCCTGAAAGGCGTTAACGCCGGCGTGACGGTCTTCAACACCGACTTTAAAGACAAAATCACCGAAGTGCGCCGCTGCGAAGACACGCCGGATTGCACCATCGGCGGCACGTCCTACGACTTTATCAGCGATCGCGTCAACGTCGACAAAGCCAATATGCGCGGCGTAGAAGCCACCTTCGGCTGGCAGATCAACAAAGACTGGAAGTGGAACACCAACTACACCTACACCGCTTCCGAACAGAAGAGCGGCGAGTTCCAGGGCAAGGCGCTCAACCAGATGCCGAAGCACATGCTGAACACCGTGCTGGACTGGCGCGCCACGCAGGACCTCAGCCTGTGGTCGCGCGTTAACTTCCGCAGCCGCACCTCTGACTACCTGAGCCGCACCTCGATGGCCAAGAGCACGCCGTCCTACACCTTCGTCGATGCGGGCCTGAGCTACCAGGCGGCGAAAAACTTGCAGCTGACCGGCGGGGTCTACAACATCCTCGACAAGACCGTGGATTACGATCACTACAACACCACGCTGGACGGCCGCCGTTACACCGTCGGCATGACCTACAACTTCTGATGCCCCCGGGCGCGCGCTGCGCGCCCTTTTCATTCCATCACCGTGAGGAAGCCCCATGAGATTACGCCGCTCCCCCCTGATGATCGCCCTGCTGGCAGCGATGGCGCTGGCGGGTTGCCACAGCAAAACCGCTACGCCGGTAGCCGCAACCCCGGCCACCGTCAACGTCCAGCACCTGAACGGCAGCACCGAGGTGAAAAAGCACCCGCAGCGCATCGTGGTGCTGGATTACGCCTCGCTGGAAACGCTGCAGCTGTTGGGCGTCGAGCCGCTGGCGCTGCCCGGCAACCGCAAGAACTTGCCGGATAGCCTGAAGCGCTATCAGGACGACAAATATCTCAATGCCGGCACTCTGTTCAAGCCGGATATGGCCGTGCTGCGCGCCGCCAAGCCGGATCTGATCCTGATCGCCGGCCGGGCGTCCAAAGCCTATGACGAGCTGAACGCGCTGGCGCCGACGCTGAACATGTCCGTCGATCCGCAGGATCAGCTGGGCAGCCTGAAACAGCGCACGCTGCAGCTGGGCGAGCTGTTCGATAAGCAGCAACAGGCGCAGGCGGCGGTCGATAAGCTGGATGCGCAGATCGCGGCGGTCAAACCGCAGGCCGCTCAGGCCGGGCGCGGGCTGGTGGTGCTGTTCTCCGGCGGCAAGATCAGCGCCTACGCCCCCAAGAGCCGTTTCAGCTTCGTCTATGACGCCCTCGGCTTCTCGTCTGCGCTGCAGTCCGACGAAAAAGACGTGCGCGGCAACAAGCTGACGCCTGAGCAGGTGGCCAAACTGAATCCGGACTGGCTGTTCGTCATCGACAGAGACGCCGCGACCGGGCGGCCGAACGCGGTGGCGCCGCAGAAGATCCTCACCGGCACCGCGCTGAAGAAAACCACGGCGGTGAAAAAAGGCCAGGTGGTTTACCTGCCGGCGGCCGAGGTGTATCTGTCCGGCGGCATCGTCACCGCCCAGCACGTCGTCGAACGCGTGAGCGAGGCGCTGAACCACGCAGCACGATAAAGAAAGCCCGGCGATGCCGGGCTTTTTCTTGGATTAAATCGTCGGCTGGTTCACCAGACCGTCTATCAGCACCTGCGGCGTGCCCTGCGAACAGCGCTCGATACGCCCGCGCACGCCGTAGACCCGCGCCAGGCTCTGCGGCGTAATCACCTGATCCGGCGCGCCGTCGGCGATCAGATCGCCATCCTGCAGCATCAGCACGTGGTCGCCGTGGCGCAGCGCGATGTTGATGTCGTGCACCACCACCACCGTCACGATGTTGCGCTTGCGGGTTTCGCGGCGCACCAAATCCATCACGTGGAATTGATAGTTGAGATCGAGCGCGCTCAGCGGCTCATCCAGCAGCAGCAGCGAAGGCTGACGGATCAGCGACTGCGCCAACCCCACCAGCTGTTTCTGGCCGCCGGACAGCTGATCGAGATAGCTCAGCGCCAGGTGGGCGATGCCCAATTGCTCCAGCAAAGCCATCACTTCCGCTTCGCTGCCGGCGTTGCTGCGGCCGCCCGAGGCGCGCTGCGCCACGATGATCGACTCCAGCACGTGCAGGTGCACCCCGGCGGGCAGCGACTGCGGCAAATACACCACTTTCTCCGCCCGACGGGCGAACGGCATCTGCATCAGATCGCCGTCGTCCAGCCACAGCTTGCCCTGCGCCGGGTTCAGCCCGGCCAGCGAGCGCAGTAGCGTCGATTTGCCGCTGCCGTTCGGCCCCAGCAGCACGGTGATTTGCCCGCGCGGCAGCATCGGCACCGAGAGATCGTCGATCACCTGGCGCTTCGGGTAGCCCGCCGAGAAGTGTTCTATTCGCAGGCCCTGGCTCATACGTTCCCCCGGTGGCGCAGAATAATGCTCAGGAAGAACGGCACCCCGACCAGCGACGTGACGATGCCCACCGGAATGATCACGCCAGGCACCAAATTTTTCGACGCCACCGAGGCCATCGACAGCACCAGCGCGCCAATCAGCGCGCTGGCCGGCAGATAGAAACGGTGATCTTCGCCGAAGATCATGCGGGCGATGTGCGGCGCCACCAGGCCGATAAAGCCGATCGGCCCGACGAACGCCACCGCCAGCGCCGAAAGGATGCTGATGCGCAGCAGCGTGGTCAGCCGCAGACGGCGCACGTCGATGCCGAAGCTCACCGCCCGGTCTTCACCCAGGCGCAGCGCGGTCAGTTTCCACGAGCTCATCATCGACAGCGGCAGCAGCACGGCGAACACGCCGAACAGAATGCCCAGCTTGTCCCACGAGGCGCGCGCCAGGCTGCCCATGGTCCAGAACACCAGCCCCTGCAGCGTGTCCTCGCTGGCGATGAACTGCATCATCGACACCAGCGCGTTGAAGGTAAACACCAGCGCGATGCCGAACAGCACCACGCCGGAGGTGGCGACCCGCGTCCAGCGCGTGATGCCGTCGAGCATCAGCGCGGCGAACAGCGCGAAGATAAAGGCGTTGGCGGAGATGAACCACTGATCGGGAATGCCCGGAATGCCGATGCCGAGCACGATCGCCAGCGCGGCGCCAAAGGCCGCGGCGGAAGACACGCCGAGGGTAAAGGGGCTGGCCAGCGGGTTATTCAGGATGGTCTGCATTTCCGCCCCGGCCAGGCCGAGCGCAAACCCCACCACCACCGCCATCAGCGCGTAAGGCAAGCGGATGTCCCAGACGATCACCCGCGTGCCGGCATCGGCCGCCGCGGGGTCAAGCAGCGTTTGCCATAAGGACGACAGCGACAGCCCGGACGGCCCCATGGTGAAATCCAGCAGCAGCGAGCCCAGGATCGCCAGTGCCAATACGCCCATCATCAACAGGCGATGGCGAAGAATATGCTGATAACGCCCCATCACGCCGGCGTTGGGTTGCCCCTTGGCGTCAGTCATGGGATCGGTGGATACGCTCATTCGTTAAGATACCTGTTACAACCATCATGACAGCGGCGCGAAAGCATCCGCCGTAAACCGGAAAGCGCGCGGCGACAGCCTGCGCGCAGCCGTCAACAATAAAGCAAACGATAATACTTATCAATCATATCAATAGGTGAAAACGGCGTTATCGAAATGTAATAAATTGTTTTTCCACGCCATTCTTCAATCCATCGCGTTTACCCCCGCTGCGGCCAGCAGGTTCATTATTCTGAAAGTTATTCCTGATCCGACCAGACTCTGACAAATAACGAAAAAACCACATAGAATCCAAAATCACAGCACCGAGCGTGCAAAAAACTTCAGGCCGCCGCAAGAGCGGCCTTATTGACGAGGCTGTAATGAGAAGTCCATCTCCGGCGGTAACGCCCAAACGCCCGGCGCTGCTGAACTGGCTGTTGCACAGCCCGCTGCACGCCGATGACGAGCCGTTTAAACGCCAGCTGCGGCTCACGCTGACGCCCTCTCCTCTCACTCCCTGGCTGAATGCCGTGGGGCCGGCGGCGCTGTTGGTGGGGTACGCCTGGCTGAACCAGCGGCTGGTCGGTATCGTTCTGCTGCTCCTGTTGCTGCTGCTGACCGCCGGGCGCGCCTGGCTGGCGCAGAGGCGCCAACCCGCCTGGCCGGACGCCATGCTGGTGACGGTGTTGCTGTGGATGCTGCTGGTCGGCGCCAGCGCCGCGCTGGCGATGCTGTCGGGCCGCTTTGTGCTGATCCTGTTCGCCGGTCTGACGATCACCGCTCTGGCCTGCTGGCTGATGCAGCGCCATGCCGCCGCGCCGCGTTTCGCGCTGCTTGAGGTGATCGCGCTGACGCTGCCCTACCTGCTGGCGGCGCCGCTGTCGCGCGTGCAAAACCTGTTCGTCCTGGCGGATCTCACGCCGCTGTGGCTGGTGCTGGCCCATGGCATGATCGCGCGCTACCATCGCCAGCGGGTACAGCACGTCACGCTGGCGTGGGAGAAGCAGCAGGCGTCCCACCGCGATCGCCTGACCGGCTTCCTCAACCGCGCGGGCGGCGAGGCGGTAATGCGCAACATCTGCCGCCCTGGTACGACACAGCCAATCTCTCACCTGTTCATTCTTGAATTCGGCCCGCTGGCGGCGCTTTACCAAAGCCACGGCGTGCAGATCGGCGACGACGTGCTGCGCACCGTCGGCGAGCGCCTCAAGACGCTGATCCGCCCCAGCGACTACGTCTGCCGCTACACCGGCGGCCTGTTTTTGATACTGGTGCACGATCTGCCCTACGGCGCGGAAAGCGAGTTCCTGGCGCGCATTGTGCCGCCGCTGGAAGCGCCCTACGATTTTGGCGCGTTCGGCGAGGTGAACATGCAACTCAACGCCGGCATTTTGGCACTGACGCAGGATTATGCGACGGTGGAAGATTTGATGAGTTCGGCGCAGCAGGCACTGGCGGAAGCCAAAGGCGGGAAAAAGTAAAACCACACGCGGCGGGAGCTCCCGCCGCGTGTCACTCACCGAAGATTACTTCACGTCCATCTTCGGGAATTCCATTTCGCTGTACTTCACGACGCGGGTGCCGCGCGACAGCTTGTAACCGAACCAAATCAGCAGGAACAGCGGAATGCCGATGTAGGTGGCGGTCACGCCGTACCAGTCAATCTTGTCTTGCAGGAAGGCCTGGTAGTTCTGGCCCAGGGTAATGATCAGGCACAGCACGAAGGCGAAGATCGGCCCCAGCGGGAAGAACCCGGAACGGTATGGCAAGTCGTTCAGATCGCGCCCCTGCAGCATGTAACCGCGACGGAAACGGTAGTGGCTGATGGCGATGCCCAACCAGGCGATGAAACCGGTCATGCCCGAGGTATTCAGCAGCCACAGGTAAACCGACTGGTTGCCGAACATCGAAGTCAGGAAGCACAGCCCGGCCACCACGCAGGTCGCATACAGCGCGTTGCGCGGCACGCCGCCTTTCGACAGCTTGGCGAAGATGCGCGGCGCCTTGCCTTCCGATGCCAGGGTGTACAGCATGCGGGTAGAGGCGTACATGCCCGAGTTACCGGCGGACAGCACCGCCGTCAGGATCACCGCGTTCATCACCGCCGCCGCCGACAGCAGGCCGGCATGCTGGAACACCAGGGTGAACGGGCTGACGCTGATGTCTTTCACGTCATTGCGCAGCAGGCTCGGATCGGTGTACGGAATGATCAGGCTGATGATCAGAATGGCGAAGATATAGAACAGCAGAATACGCCAGAACACCTGACGCACCGCGCGCGGGATGTTTTTACCCGGGTTCTCCGATTCGCCGGCCGCGATGCCGATGAGCTCGGTGCCCTGGAACGAGAAGCCGACGATCATCGCCACGCCAATCATCGCCGAGAAGCCGCCGGCGAACGGCGCGTCCCCTATCGTCCAGTTCTGCCAGCCGGCGTGCTCGCCGCCTTTCAGAATGCCGACGATCATCAGCACGCCGACGGCGATGAAGATAATCACGGTGCTGACCTTGATCAGCGCGAACCAGTATTCCGCCTCGCCGAACCCTTTCACCGAAATGTAGTTCAGCAGGAACATCAGGCCGAGGAACAGCGCGCTCCAGATCCAGCCGGGGGTGTCCGGGAACCAGTAGCTCATCACCAATTGCGAAGCCACCAGGTCAACGGCGATGGTCACCGCCCAGTTGTACCAGTAGTTCCAGCCCAGCGCGAAGCCGAAGCCTTCTTCCACGTATTTGGCGCCGTAGGTGGAGAATGAACCGGAAACCGGCATAAAGGCCGCCAGTTCGCCCAGGCTGGTCATCAGGAAGTACACCATCAAACCGATCAGAGCGTAAGACAACAGCGCCCCGCCGGGGCCTGCCTGAGAAACCGTGGCGCCCGAGGCGACAAACAGGCCGGTGCCGATGGAGCCGCCGATGGCGATCATGGTCAAATGCCGGGCTTTCAGCTCGCGGCGCAATCCGGGTGCTTGCTGCCCCGATGTTTTTATATCCTGCTGAGCCATTCGTACCCTATCTGCTCTTTGAAAAAATGAGGGCGGATTGTAACAAATACCCGCCGGTGAACTAGCAACATTGCACTGATATAAGATAGCTTCATAATTCAGAGGCAATTATTAGCCGCGGCCCTTATGGCCTTACTTACTCTCATTAACGTGAGCGCGCGCAGGTTTTTATGCTTTTTCCGGCCTGCGCGGCAGCAGAGGGCGTGACGCGCTGTCGATTACAGCGCGCAATAGCTGAGAAAACGCTGCAAGGCGTTGGAAATGTGCTTTTGCCGATGGCGGATCAGGTACAGGGTGCGCCGCAGCGGCGGCAGCGGCACCGGCAGTTCCACCAGCGCGCCGCTGGCCAACTGTTCCGCCACCACCCGCCGCGACAGGCAACTGATGCCGATGCCGTGCCGCACCGCGTGCTTGATCGCCTCCGAGTTGCCGAGCTCCATCACCAGCTGGAAATGCGGCAGGTGCGCCAACAGCAGATGATCCAGCACCTCACGGGTGCCCGAACCGCGCTCGCGCAGGATCCAAGGGGCATTGGCCAGCGCCTCCAGCGTTGGCGGCTGACGGGTCAGCGGGTTGTCCGGCGCGGCGAACACCACCAGCTCGTCCTCCAGCCACGGCTGCGTCACCAGCTCCGGCATATGGCAAGGCCCTTCGATCAACCCCAGATCGACGCGGAAATCCGCCACCGCCACGATCACGTCCTGGCTATTGCCGACGTTCAGCTCCAGCGGCGTGGCCGGAAAATCCCGGCGGTAACGGGCGATCATCTCCGGCAGCATGTAGTTGCCGATGGTGCTGCTGGCGGCGATGCGCAGCGCCCCGCCGTCATGGCGAAACAGCTGCTCGATCTCCCCCGCCTGCTCCAGCAGCGCCAGCGCCTTGGGATACAGCAACCGGCCGTGCTCGTTGATCACCAGCCGTTTGCCGACGCGATCGAACAGCTGCACGCCCAGCTGCCCCTCCAGATCCGCCAGCGCCGCGCTGACCGCCGACTGCGACAGCGCCAGCACCACCGAGGCCTGAGTGGTCGAACCGCTTTTCAGCACTTCGGTGAAGACTTCCAGTTGACGCAACGTGATATGCATAGCCGTCCCGGTAATGAAAAAGGGTTCTGCCAGAGAACCGCAAAATGATGTCAACATGCTGTGGAGAGCCCAGCGAGGCCACCCCGTTTACGGCCAATTCGGCGCGCTACTTACCCAAGGCGACCAGCTGCGCCGCCGCAGCCAGCGCCGCCTCGCGCGGCGTGCCGGCTTCGTCCCGCTGTATCAATTGCAGCATCGCCACGAGATGGTCGCGGTCGATCGCCTTGTTTTCTTCAATCAACCGCCGCACCGCGCGGCCCACTTCCCGGTCTATCTGCTCTCTGCGTTGATCGTCGGTATCCATCGCCTGCTCCTGTTCAGTTGGAAAGTTGACGGCGGTTCGCCGCTCCTCCTCACCCTAGCCGCAATGCGGCTGTATGCCAATGCCTGACGCCATACCACTTATTCAGATAGGTTATAAATATATAATCAATTTCTCTTTTATTCAGCCCAAACGTACTCTTGGCAGCAAGAAACAGACTGAAGGACTGACTTTTATGGCGACTGATACCACTCATACTTACCCCGAGCGACGCTTTCCGCTGTTCGGCCTGCCGCGGCTGGTGCCGGGGCTGGCGCTGACCGGCGCGCTCACCGCGCTGGCCGTCTGGGCCGGCGACATTCCCTGGGTGGCGGAGCTGGGCCTGGGGGCGCTGACGCTGGCGATCCTGTTCGGCATTCTGGTGGGCAACACGCTGTATCCCCGCTGGCAAACCGTTTGTCACGGCGGCGTACAGCTGGCCAAGCAGCGCCTGCTGCGTCTGGGCATTATCCTGTACGGCTTCCGCCTGACCTTTCAGCAAATCGCCGACGTGGGCGCCAGCGGCATCATCATCGATGCGCTGACCCTGACCACCACCTTCCTGCTGGCCTGCTGGCTCGGCAAGAAAGTGTTCGGCATCGACAGCCAGACCGCGATGCTGATCGGCGCCGGCAGCAGCATTTGCGGCGCGGCGGCGGTGATGGCCACCGAGCCGGTGCTGAAGGCCGACTCCAGTAAAGTAGCGGTGGCGGTCTCGACCGTGGTGGTGTTCGGCACCCTGGCGATCTTCGCCTACCCATGGCTGTATCAGCTGAACGAACACTTCCAGTGGCTGCCGTTCAGCCAGGAAACCTTCGGCATCTACGCCGGCTCCACCATCCACGAAGTGGCTCAGGTGGTTGCGGCCGGGCACGCCATCGGGCCTGACGCCGAAAATGCGGCGGTGATCGCCAAGATGATCCGCGTGATGATGCTGGCGCCGTTCCTGCTGCTGCTGTCGGGCTACATCAGCCGCGGCGGCGCAGGCAAGGCGGAAAAATCCGCGATTACCATTCCGTGGTTTGCCGTGCTGTTTATCGCCGTCGCCGGGCTGAACTCCTTCAACCTGCTGCCGGCCACACTGGTGCAGCACCTGATCACCGCCGACACCTGGATGCTGGCGATGGCGATGGCGGCGCTGGGATTGACCACCCACATCAGCGCCGTGCGCCAGGCCGGGATGAAACCGATTCTGTTGGCCACGCTGCTGTTCGTCTGGCTGCTGGTCGGCGGCGGTGCGATAAACCAACTGGTGCAACACTGGCTCTAATCACTCCCTTCTGCCCCTTCTGCGGCTCGCTTCGGCGGGCCGCATTTATTCCGCCCGCCATCAATGCCATAATGTCACCGATAACACAGGAGAATGAAGATGAAGTTTGTCGGTGCACATGTCAGCGCGTCAGGCGGCGTGGATCAGGCGGTTATCCGCGCGCACGAATTGGAGGCGACCGCGTTCGCCCTGTTCACCAAAAATCAGCGTCAATGGAAGGCCGCGCCGCTGGCCGCTGACGTGATCGATAAGTTCAAGAGCGCCTGCGCCCAGTACGGCTTCGGGCCGGGGCAGATCCTGCCGCACGACAGCTACCTGATCAACCTGGGCCACCCGGTGGCCGACGCGTTGGAAAAATCGCGCGAGGCGTTCATCGACGAGCTGCAGCGCTGCGAACAGCTGGGGCTGACGCTGCTGAACTTCCACCCCGGCAGCCACCTGCTGCAAATCGATGAAGACAAGTGCCTGGCGCGCATCGCCGAATCGATCAACATCGCGCTGGATAAAACCGCCGGCGTGACGGCCGTGATCGAAAACACCGCCGGCCAGGGCAGCAACCTGGGCTTCAAATTCGAGCACCTGGCGGCGATCATCGACGGCGTGGAAGACAAAAGCCGCGTCGGCGTTTGCATCGACACCTGCCACGCCTTCGCCGCCGGGTACGATCTGCGTACCGAAGAAGACTGCGAACACACCTTCAAACAGCTCGGCGACATCGTCGGCTTCAACTACCTGCGCGGCATGCACCTGAACGACGCCAAGAGCGAGTTCAACAGCCGCGTCGACCGCCACCACAGCCTGGGGGAAGGCAACATCGGCAAAACGGTGTTCAGCTACATCATGCGCGATCCGCGCTTCGACAATATCCCGCTGATTCTGGAAACGGTAAACCCGGATATCTGGGCGGAAGAGATCGCCTGGCTGAAAGCGCAGCAGTAACGCGGCGCCAAAACGACAAAACCGGAGCCTGGGCTCCGGTTTTTTTATGGCTGGACGTCGTTACGCCACGCTGGCCGCCGGCACTTCAGCACGTTTCAGCAGGGCGTAAGCCACGCCCGCCAGCAGCGTACCGGCGGCGATCGCCACCAGGTACAGCAACACCGGCGAAATTGCGCCCGGGATCAGCAGCACGAACAGCCCGCCGTGCGGTGCCATCAACTTGGCGCCGAACGCCATCGACAGCGCGCCGGTCAGCGCCCCGCCGGCAATGCAGCACGGCAGCACGCGCATCGGGTCGCGGGCGGCGAACGGAATCGCCCCTTCGGTGATGAAGCACAGCCCCAGCACCAGCGCTGCCTTGCCGCCTTCCTGTTCGGATTTCGGGAACTTGCGGCGCGCCAGCAGCGTCGCCAGCCCCATCGCCAGCGGCGGCACCATACCCGCCGCCATGATCGCCGCCATCGGCGCATACACCGAGGAGCTGAGCAACGCCACGCCGAAGGCGTAGGCCGCTTTGTTCACCGGGCCGCCCATGTCGGTACACATCATGCCGCCGAGGATCGCCCCCAGGAGCACGGCGTTGGCGGTGCCCAACGATTGCAGCCAATGGGTCAGGCCTTCCATGATTTTCGCCACCGGCGTGCCGACCACGTAAATCATGATAAGACCGGTGATCAGACTGGCCACCAGCGGAATGATCAAGATGGGCTTCAGCGCTTCCATACTCTGCGGCAGGCGCAGCTTGCTGCTGATCGCCTTGGCGACGTAACCCGCCAGGAAACCGGCGATGATGCCGCCGAGGAACCCGGCGCCGGTGCTCACCGCCAGCATGCCGCCGATCAGGCCCGGCGTCAGGCCAGGGCGATCCGCGATGGAGAAGGCGATGAAACCGGCCAATACCGGCACCATCAGCGCAAAGGCGGAGCCGCCGCCGATCTGCATCAGCGCCGCCGCCAACGTGTCTTTGACTTCAAACGCCTTAATGCCGAACACGAACGACAGCGCGATGCACAGGCCACCGGCCACCACCATCGGCAGCATGTAGGACACGCCGGTCAGCAGGTGACGATACGGGCCGTTGCCCTCTTTCTTTTTACCCGCCGGCGCCGCGCTACCGCGCTGCTGCGGCTGGAACACCTCAGCCTCGGCCAGCGCCTTGCCCAGCTCCTGGGCAGTTTTCTTCAGCGCCAGGCCGGTGGAAGTGCGGTACATCGGCTTACCGGCGAATTTATCCAGGTCCACCTCAATATCCGCCGCGACGATCACCAGATCCGCCGCCGCCACCTCTTCCGGGGTGATGGCGTTGCCGGCGCCGACGGAGCCGCGCGTTTCCACCTTCACCCACCAGCCGCGTTTCTTCGCTTCGCTTTCAATGGCTTCGGCCGCCATAAAGGTGTGCGCCACGCCGGTTGGGCAAGCGGTGATCGCCACGATGCGTTTTTGCCCACCGGCTTTCACCGGCGCCGCAACCTGCGGCGCCTGATAGGTTTCAGCTTCGGCCTTGGCGCGCGCCAGAAAAGCGTCCGGCTCCCGCACCGCCTGTTCTACATCGCCCACATACACCAATTTGCCGTTCAGCCCGGCGTCAGCCGGGGCCGACTGCCCCGCCACCGCCACCAGTTCGGCGTCCTGCAGCGACTCGACCAGCGTCAGGCCGGTTTTGGCCGCGGCGGCCTCCAGCATGCGTTTCGCCAGGTGGCCACGGGCCTGCCCCAGCGAACTGTCTACCATCAGCAGCGTTTTCATTCTGCCTCCTGCTATTGATTGAAAGGTTTCAGATCGACGCGCGCCATCATCGCGGCCAACTGGGGACGATCGGTCACGCCGACGTTGCTCTGGCTGACCGCCAGCGCCGCTACCGCCGTGGCCAGACGCAAGGTGTGTTCGCTGGATTCGCGCATCAGCAGGCCGTAAATCAGGCCGCCGACCATCGAATCACCGGCGCCCACGGTGCTGACCACCTCACAGGACGGCGGTTTGGCGATCCAGGCACCGGAGGCGTTAACCCACAGCGCGCCTTCCGCGCCGAGGGAGATCACCACGTGGGCGATGCCCTGCTCGCGCAGCGCATGCGCGGCCTCGACCACGTCCGCCAGCGCCGGCAGCGGGCGGCCGGCCCAGATCTCCAGCTCGCGGCGGTTCGGCTTCACCAGCCACGGCGAGGCCTTCAACCCGGCGACCAGCGCTTCTCGGCTGCTGTCGAAAATGATGCACGGACACTTGGCGCGCAGCTGGGTCATCCAGTCGGTAAAGGCATCGGGATCGACGCCGGCCGGCAGGCTGCCGCTCACCGCCACCATGTCGAACTGGCCCAGCCAGCTCAGCGAGTCGCTGACGAAGCGATCCCAGTCCTGCGGCGTCACTTCAAAACCGGAGAAATTGAAATCGGTGACTTCGCCGTCTTTTTCCGTCAGCTTGACGTTGATGCGGGTGCGGCCCGGCACCACCTGGAAGCGGTTGGCGATCCCCAGATCGCTGAACAGCAGCTGGAAACCGTCCTGATTGTCTTTGCCCAGGAAGCCGCCGACGGTGACGTCGATGCCCAAATCCTTCAACACCTTGGCGACGTTGATGCCCTTACCGGCGGCGTGCAGGCCGGCGGTTTTTACCCGGTTGACTTCCCCGCGTTCGATCTGCGGGCAAAACCCCACCAGATCGTACGCCGGGTTCAGGGTGATCGTTGCTACTCTTCTGCTCATGCTGCGCCCTCGCCCAGTCCTTCATTAATCGCTTCGCCGATCGCCTTCAGCGCGGCTTCAGCATCTTCTCCATTGGCGGTAAAGCGCAGGTGATGCCCTTTTTTCACGCCCAGCGCCACCACCTTCATCAGGCTGCGCCCGTTGGCCGGCTTGCCGCTGCCGTCCAGGTTGGTGACGGTGATGTCACTGTTGAAACTTTTGATCACGTTGACCAGCGCCGTGCCCGGCCGTGCGTGCAGGCCGTGCTCGTTGCGGATCACGAACTCGGCGCTCAGTACGCTGCTCTCCTCGGCCACTTCGCTGGTCAGCAGCGCCAGCACCCCGGCGGCATCCGCCTTCAGCAGGCGTTCAGCTTTGTTGGCCAGCAGCAGATCGCTGAGGTAGTTGAGCACCGCCAGCGGCTGCGCGTCGGCGACCGACACCGTCAGCAGCAGCGCCACCGGCTCGCCGTCTTCCACGAAAGCCTGCGCCGGGCGGCTGACGGTGGCCGCGCTGGCCAGGTTGCCTTCAACGCTGTCGCTCAGCCAGATGCCCTGCCCCAGGTTCAGCGGCTTGCGGGTAATGGCATCGCTGACGAACTGCGCGTTGACCGCGCCGGCCTTTTGCAGCCGGCCGGCGTTCAGCGCCTGCAGCGTCATCAGGCTGTCGGCCGCGACGTCGAGCGCAATCAGCGAAACGTCGAACTGGAATTCGGCGCTCTGCTGCTCGCCCATCAGCAGGCCGCGCAGCTCTTCCGCGGAGGTGGTTTTCGCCAGCCGCTCCGCCACGCCGTCATCGCTCAGCACGTGAGTAAGCTGGCGCAGCAGCGCCAAATGCTCGTCGGAACGGGCGGCGATGCCGATCGCCACATAGGCGGTCTGGCCTTCGCCCCAGGCGATGCCCTGCGGGAACTGGAACACCTGCACGCCGGTTTTCAGCACCAGATCGCGGGTATCGGTGGTGCCGTGCGGAATGGCGATGCCGTTGCCCAGATAGGTGGACGTCTGCAGTTCGCGCTGCAGCATGCCGTCCACGTAACCGGCGCTGACGCAGCCGGCTTCGGTCAGGGCGGCGGCCACCTGGCGGATGGCCTCCTGCTTATCGGCGGCAGCGGCGCCCAGATGAATGTCTTGCGGTGACAACTGGAACATGATTCTCCTCTCCTGCTGAATTGAATCGTTTCAGCTTCATTGAGAAAAAGGAGCGTTACCCGCTCGCCACAAGCGGCCGGATAACGCTGAAACGTTTCAAGGAGTGTGTGAGCAGCGCAAGGCGAAAGCAAGCTTTCTCCCTTTTGCCATTGCAGATTTTTGAGCTTACGCACACTTTCGCCGGCGCATTGGTCAGCGCCGGGGCAAAATGACATACTGTGCTGAAACTTTGCTGACGGAGAAAAGCATGAACGTAGTGACCGGCGTCGGGGTGATCATCGTCAACCCGCAGGGCGAGATTTTGTTGGGCAAGCGCTGCGGTTCCCACGCGCCCTTTTGGTCGATCCCCGGTGGGCATCTGGAGGCCGGTGAAACCTTCGAGCAGTGCGCCCGGCGCGAAATCGCCGAAGAGACCGGGCTGCTCATCGATCCGCCGCGCTTCGTGGGCGTCAGCAACAATCTGCAAACCTGGCGCGCCGAAGGCAAACACACGGTGTCTGTCTGCCTGCAGGTGGATCACCCCGGCGGCAGCGCCGAGTTGAAAGAACCCGAAAAGTGCGCCGAGTGGCGCTGGTGCGCGCCCGACGCCCTGCCGGAACCGCATTTCGAAGCCAGCCGCACCGCCATCCGGCTATGGCTGAGCGGCCAGCCCTATTTGCCCACGGCCTGAGCCATCGCGAACGCGTCCTGCGTTCGCTTCCCCTGCCGCTCGATCCCATCGCTATATACACCAGAATATAACGCTATTTTTTGCGATATATGCCCTTTTTTTGACTACGGATAACCCTATGGGGTTAACCCTCTTCTATATTACCCCTGCAATCGACGTGGCATTCTGACCTCCGGTCGGCGGCCTTTTGGCAAGATTTTATTTTAAATTCATAATTATAAGCGGGTTTACCATGAGCAAAAAACTGACTGGCTTTGAAAAAAAGCGCCGGTGGGGATGGCTATGGCTTTTGCTGCTGGGGATTATCCTCGGCGCGGCGCTGTTGGCCGGGACCGCCACCGTATTCCATAAAACCAGCGATACCGCCTTCTGCGTTTCCTGCCACACCATGCAACAGCCGCTGGCCGAATATCAGGGCAGCGTCCACTTCCAAAACACCAAGGGCATCCGCGCCGAGTGCGCCGACTGCCACGTGCCGCACCAGCCGATCGATTACCTGTGGACCAAAATCCGCGCGGTGAAAGACATTTACGGCGAAATGGTCGGCACCATCGATACGCCGGAAAAATACGAAGCGCACAAGCTGGCGATGGCGCAGTCGGTCTGGAAAACGCTGAAAGAGAACGACTCAGCCACCTGCCGCTCCTGCCACAGCTACGACGCCATGGACATTACCGCCCAGCGCCCTGAGGCGCGCCTGCAGCACCCGGTGGCGATCAAACAGGGCGAGACCTGCATCGATTGCCATAAGGGCGTGGCTCACATCCTGCCGGACATGAGCGGCGAAACCGAGGCCGGCGCCGCCGAGCTGGCGAAGGCCGCGGCGCTGACCGCACCGGACGCCACCACCCTCTACACCATCGCCACCGAACCGTTCTTCCTCAGCGCGGACGACAGCCATAACGCCGGCAACCTGATGCCTTCCACCGAAGTGCAGGTGGTGAAACAGGATGGCGATAAGGTACTGGCCACCGTGAGCGGCTGGCAGCAGGACGGGGTCAGCGAAGTGTTCTACGCCGCGCAGGGCAAACGCATCCTCAGCGTGCTGCTGGGTGAAGACGCGCGCCAACAACTGAAGACCGCCTCCACCCAGACCGATGCGGAAACCGGCCTGGTCTGGCATCAGGTTTCTCTGCAGGTGTGGCTGCCGCGTAAACAGTTGATTGACGATCAGCAAAAAATCTGGCGCTACGCCGCGGACATGATGTCGGCCAACTGCACCGGCTGCCACGGGCTGACCGCGCTCGATCGCTTCAACGCCAACCAATGGATTGGCGTCATCAAAGGCATGGCGCCGCGCACCTCGCTGACGCAGGAACAG
The DNA here is from genome assembly GCF_052168875.1 of Serratia sp. CY38905. Lineage (NCBI taxonomy): Bacteria > Pseudomonadati > Pseudomonadota > Gammaproteobacteria > Enterobacterales > Yersiniaceae > Serratia > Serratia sp. CY38905. The sequence goes on from NZ_JBJNLV010000003.1 coordinate 70,995, forward strand.
CTGCGCGTGCTGACGCAATACGTACAAAAACACGCCAGCGACATGCCACCTGCCGCACCGGCCAAGCTTTAAGGGAGAAGCGCAATGAGCAACCAACAACCGTTAACCATGAGCCGCCGCCGCTTCCTGACCGGAGCCGCCGCGCTGGCCGCCGCCCCGCTGCTGGCGGGCCTATGGCCCAAAGCGGCGCTGGCGCAGGCCATCAGCGAAGCGCTGCCGCAGTTCATCGCCTTGCGTCAGGCGCAGAAAGGCATTCTGACCGGCGCCCACTGGGGCGCGTTCGAGGCCATCGTGCAAGACGGCAAGATGGTGGGCGTGCAGCCGGTGCAGGACGATCCGTATCCGAATGAGCTGATCGCCATGGCGCCTTATCAGGTGCACGCCGAGAACCGCATCAAATACCCGATGGTGCGTAAAAGCTGGCTGGAGGGCGGCCCCGGCAGCCGCACCGAGCTGCGCGGCCGCGACGAGTGGGTGCGCGTCAGCTGGGACAAAGCGACCGAGCTGGTGTGCAATGAGATCACTCGCCTGCAAAGAGATCACGGGCCGCAGTCGATCTACGCCGGTTCCTACGGCTGGAAAAGCGTCGGCATGCTGCACAACAGCCGCACGCTGCTGCAACGCCTGATGAACCTGACCGGCGGTTTCCTCGGCTACGCCGGCGACTACTCCACCGGCGCGGCGCAGGTGATCATGTCGCACGTGGTCGGTTCGATGGAGGTCTACGAACAGCAGACCGCCTGGCCGAACGTAATTGAGAACAGCGAGCTGGTGATCCTGTGGGGCTGCAACCCGATGGTCACGCTGAAAAACAGCTGGAACGTGCCGGATCACGTCGGCCAGACCGGCTTCGAGGCGCTGAAGAAGAAAGGCACCCGGGTGATCAGCATCGATCCGGTGCACAGCGACAGCGCCAAGTTCGTCAATGCGCAGTGGATCGCCCCGCGCCCTTATACCGACGGCGCCATGCTGATCGGCATCGCCCACACGCTGCTGACCGAGAAGCTGCATAACCCGGACTTCCTGAAAACCTACACCGTCGGCTTCGACAAGTTCCAGGCCTACCTGCTGGGCGAGAGCGACGGCGTAGCGAAAACCGCCGAATGGGCGGCCGACATCAGCGGCGTCGATGCCGACACGCTGCGCCAACTGGCGCGCGAGATGGCGAAACACCGCACCATGATCATGGGCGGCTGGGGCATTCAGCGCCAGCACCACGGCGAACAGCAGCACTGGCTGCTGGTGACGGTGGCGGCGATGCTCGGCCAGATCGGCCTGCCGGGCGGCGGCTTCGGCTTCAGCTACCACTATTCCTCCGGCGGCAGCCCGACCGCCAAAGGCGGCATCATCGCCGGCATCTCCGCCGGCAACGCGCCGAAGAACTCGCCGGCGCCGATCCCGGTGGCACGCATCGCCGAATGCCTGAGCAACCCGGGCAAAACCATCGACTTCAACGGCGCCAAGGTCACCTACCCCGAGGTGAAAATGGTATATGTGGCGGGCGGCAACACCTTCCACCAGCATCAGGACACCAATAACCTGGTCAAAGCCTGGCAGCGGCCGGACACCATCGTGGTCAACGAGCCTTACTGGACCGCCACCGCCAAGCATGCCGACATCGTGCTGCCGGCCACCACCAGCTACGAGCGCAACGATCTGGAAATGGGCGGCGACTATTCGCAGCTCTACGTGTTCCCGATGCACCAATGCGTGCCGCCGCAGCACGAGTCGCGCAGCGACTTCGACATCTTCTCGGCGATGGCGGCCAGGCTGGGCGTGCAGGAAGCCTTTACCGAGGGCAAGGATGAAACCCAGTGGCTGAAAGGCATGTACGACGACATGAAGAACCAGGCGCGCGCCGCCCGGGTGGCGCTGCCGCCGTTCGACATGTTCTGGCAATCCAACAACTACGTGCGCTTCCCGGTGCCGGAGGCCAACAAGCAGTGGGTGCGCTTTGCCGATTATCGCGACAACCCGCTGCTGAACCCGCTGGGCACGCCGTCGGGCAAGATCGAGATCTACTCCGACGCCATCGCCAAAATGCATTACGAGGATTGCCCCGGCATCCCGACCTGGATGCCGCCGCACGAGTGGTATCGCGGGCCGGAAGCGGCCAAGTATCCGCTGTCGCTCAATACCGCGCACCCGACCAACCGGCTGCACTCTCAGCTCGACAACACGCCGCTGCGCGAGAAATACGCGGTAGCGGATCGTGAAGCGATCCTGATCCACCCGCAGGACGCGCAGCCGCGCGGCATCAGCGGCGGCGATCTGGTGCGGGCGTTCAACGATCGCGGCCAGATCCTGGTGGGGGCGGTGGTCAGCGAAGACGTGCGGCCGGGCGTGGTGCGCATCAGCGAAGGCGCCTGGTTCGATCCGGCCGATCCGGCGCAGCCCGGCTCGCTGTGCAAGAACGGCAACGTCAACTGCCTGACCTTCGACATCGGCTCTTCCAGCCTGGCGCAGGGCAACTGCGGGCAGATGGCGCAGCTGCAGATCGAGAAGTATCGGGGGCCGGTATTGAAAAATACCGCGCACGCGGTGCCGCAAGGCGCCTGATCCCGCGATAACCCGCGATAAACTGGGGCGCGCAACGCGCCCCTTTTTTCTCGTCGCCGCGCGACATATCCGCTTACCCTTCGCCGCAAGGGAGCGGTTTGCGTTTCATTTCAACGGGCGTATGATGCGCGCGACCTCCCTTTTTCGACGAATTATCAACCGCCATGCCGACTTCATCCGCAGTAACGCGACGCGCGCCCGATCTCACTTCGCTGGCCTTTTTGGCGGTGGCGTTTCTGACCGGCATCGCCGGCGCGTTGCAAACCCCGACGCTGAGCCTGTTTCTGGAAACCGAGGTCAAGGTACGGCCGGCGCTGGTCGGGCTGTTCTTTACCGGCAGCGCGGTGATCGGCATTCTGGTCAGCCAGTTTCTCGCCGGCCGTTCGGATAAACAAGGCGACCGCAAATCACTGATCTTCCTCTGCTGCATGCTGGGTGCGCTGGGGTTCACGCTGTTCGCCTGGAGCCGCAACTATTACCTGCTGCTGCTCGTCGGCGTGCTGCTCACCAGCTTCGGCTCCACCGCCAATCCGCAGATGTTTGCGCTGGCGCGCGAGCATGCCGATCGCACCGGACGCGAGGCGGTGATGTTCACCTCCATCATGCGCGCCCAGGTTTCCCTTGCCTGGGTCATTGGCCCGCCGATCGCCTTCGCGCTGGCGCTGGGCTTCGGCTTTAAGGTCATGTATCTGGCGGGCGCGGCGGCCTTTGTGCTGTGCGGCCTGCTGGTGTGGAAGCGGCTGCCTTCGATGCCGAAAACCGCGGCGACGAACGCGCCCCTGGCCGCACCACGGCAGCATCGCCGCGATTCGCTGCTGCTGTTCGTCGCCTGCACCCTGATGTGGACCGCCAACAGCATGTACCTGATCAACATGCCGCTGTATGTGGTGCACGAGCTGCGGCTGCCGGAGCGGCTGGCCGGGATACTGATGGGCGCCGCCGCCGGGCTGGAGATCCCAATCATGCTGATCGCCGGCATGGTGGCGAAACGCTGCGGCAAGCGTTGTTTGATGCGCGGGGCGGTGGTCGCCGGCGTGCTGTTCTATTGCGGCCTGCTGTTTATCACCGGCAGTTGGCCGCTGATTGCCCTGCAGCTGCTGAATGCGGCGTTTATCGGCGTGCTGGCTGGCATCGGCATGCTCTACTTTCAGGATTTGATGCCCGGTCAGGCCGGCACGGCCACCACGCTGTTCACCAACACCATTCGGGTAGGCTGGATCATCGCCGGCGCCATCGCCGGTGCAGTGACGGAAATCTGGAATTACCATGCGGTGTTTTACGCCGCGCTGGCGATGGCGGCAGGCGCGACGCTGTGTCTGTGGACGTTGAGGGAAGCTTAAGGCGCGGTGTCCGCTTCCAGCCTGGCGAGATAAATCAGCGCCTGATCGCGGTGATCGTGGCACATGTCGCGGCTCGGCTGCAGGCTGCCGCACACCTTCGGCCGCAGCGGCGAATGAAACAGGCCACAGCACAGCCGTTCATCCAGATGAATGCAGCGGGTATTGGCGGGCTTGCCGTTCGGCATGCCGGGGATCGGGCTGGATATTGACGGCGCGATACAGCAGGCGCCGCAGTCGCTGCGACAGTCCATCAGCGCTACTCCTGGTGGGCTGGGGAAAAGAAGCGCGACAATAGCAGCCGCGCGCGGCCGCCGCCAGCAGAATCCCTGCGCCCCGGCGATCTTTACACTCATCGCCCTGCGCCGGCCGGCTGCATCCTATGGCGAAAAAACGCCCAACAAACCTTGATTTAAAGACAAAAACGCGTGAAGCGTGCAATTACCACGCTTTACATGCGCCATGCGCCCATGTACCATTGAGCTAGTACAAAAGAACCCATCCCCCAGGAGCACGCATGTCTACGGACACCATCCAGAAGCTGGCCCGCCCTTCCGTCCTCGGCGGCGCGATGATCATTGCCGGAACCGCCGTTGGCGCCGGCATGTTTTCCATTCCGATCGTCACTTCCGGTGTCTGGTTCAGCGGCTCCGTCGCGCTGCTGGTGTATACCTGGGCCTGTATGTTACTTTCCGGCCTGATGATCCTCGAAGCCACGCTGCACTACCCGAGCGGCGCCAGCTTCAATACCATGGTCAAGGATCTGCTGGGCAAAGGCTGGAACGCCGTGAACGGCCTGTCGGTGGCGTTCGTGCTGTACATCCTGACCTACGCCTATATCTCCGCCGGCGGCTCGATCATCGCCCACACGCTGGAGGGCATCGTCGGCGTCGGCCAGACCACCGCCGGCCTGGTGTTCGCGCTGGTCGTGGCGTTTATCGTCTGGCTCTCCACCCGCGCGGTCGACCGCCTGAGCACCATTTTGATCGGCGGTATGGTGATCACCTTCGTGATGTCGGTGGGCGACATGTTCACCCACGTGCAGCCCGCGGTGCTGTTCAACACCGGCGATGACCAGGCCAGCTATCTGCCTTACGCCCTGGCGGCGCTGCCTTACCTGCTGACTTCGTTCGGCTACCACGGAAACATTCCCGGGCTGGTGAAGTATTACCATAAGGACAGCGGCTCCGTGGTGCGCAGCCTGGTGTACGGCACCCTGCTGGCATTGGCGATCTACATCCTTTGGCAGTACGTGATCCAGGGCAATATCGCGCGCGACGCCTTTAAGCAAGTGATCGCCGAGGGCGGCAACATCGGCAGCCTGCTCAAGCAAATGGGCAACGTCTCCAGCAGCCAAACCGTCAGCCAACTGCTGAACGCCTTCTCCTATATGGCGCTGGCCAGCTCGTTCCTCGGCGTGTCGCTAGGCCTGTTCGACTACCTGGCAGACTTCTGCAAGTTCAAGGACGACGCCGTCGGACGCAGCAAGACCGCGCTGGTGACCTTTGTGCCGCCGACCCTGGCCGCGCTGCTGTTCCCGAACGGTTTCCTGTACGCCATCGGTTTCGCCGGGCTGGCGGCCACCGTCTGGGCGGTGATCGTGCCGGCGCTGATGGCGCGCGCCAGCCGCCGCCGCCACCCGCAGGCCGGTTACCGTGCACCGGGCGGCAACGGCGTGATCCTGTTCGTTATCCTGTTCGGCCTGATCAACGCCGCCGCGCATATTCTTTCGCTGTTCGGCCTGCTGCCGGTCTTCCGCTAATCCCCGACGGGAGGGCGAGCGCCCTCCCTTTCCCGCACTGTTTTTACGCCGGGCTATTGCCTGAAATCGGCGGCGCGAGTACCTTGTCGCAACTTCTCTAATACTCTTCATTGCGGATGAATTGAAATGGCAAGAGCTAACGAAATTAAACGCGGCATGGCGATCAGCTACAACGGCAAGCTGCTGCTGGTAAAAGATATCGACGTGCAGAGCCCGAGCGCCCGCGGCGCCAGCACCCTGTACAAAATGCGCTTCTCCGACGTGCGCACCGGCCTGAAAGTGGAAGAACGCTTCAAGGGCGACGATATCCTGGACACCATTTCCCTGTCGCGCCGCAAGGTGAACTTCTCCTATATCGACGGCGAAGAATACGTGTTCATGGATGATGAGGATTACACCCCGTACATCTTCAAGAAAGACCAGATCGAAGACGAGCTGCTGTTCATTCCGGAAGGCGGCCTGCCGGGCATGCAGGTGCTGACGCTGGAAGGCCAGGTGCTGGCGCTGGAGCTGCCGCAGACCGTGGATATGGAAATCGTCGAGACCGCGCCGGGCATCAAAGGCGCTTCCGCCAGCGCCCGCAACAAACCGGCCACCATGGCGACCGGCCTGGTGATCCACGTGCCGGAATACCTCAGCGCCGGCGACAAAATTCGCATTCATATCGCCGAACGCCGCTACATGAGCCGCGCCGACTAGTCGCGCCAGCGGGGCCGGAACGCGGCCCCGTTTCATTTTCCGCTAAGGCAACTCCGGGAAAAAACGCCGCTTGAGCGCCAGCTCGACGCCGCGCAGCTCCGCCAGCCCTTTCAACCGCCCGATGGCCGAATAGCCCGGATTGGTTTTCTTTTTCAAGTCGTCCAGCATCTGATGCCCATGATCGGGGCGCATCGGGATCGGCCGCCGATCGCCCGCCCGCTGCCGACGCAGCTCTTCGGTCAGGATCGCTTCGATCACCGCCACCATGTCCACATCGCCCTGCAGGTGCGCCCCTTCGTGGAAGCTTTTCGGGTTCTCCTCGCGGCAGGTGGCGCGCAGGTGGGTAAAGTGAATGCGATCGCCAAAGGTTTCAATCATCCGCACCAGATCGTTGTCGGCGCGCACGCCGTAGGAACCGGTGCATAGGGTGAAGCCGTTATAGATGCTGTCGACGGTCTGCTTCAGCCACTGCATGTCTTCAATCGTGGAGACGATGCGCGGCAGGCCGAGGATCGGCCGCGGCGGATCGTCGGGGTGCACCGCCAGCCGGATGCCGACCTCTTCCGCCACCGGCACGATGGCGCGCAGAAAGACCGCCATGTTCTCGCGCAGCCGCGCCTTGTCGATGCCGTCGTACTCCGCCAACCGGCGGCGGAACTGTTCCAGCGTGTAGCCCTCCTCCGCCCCCGGCAGCCCGGCGATGATGTTGCCGGTCAGCCGGTTTTTTTCCTCCTCGCTCATGGCGGCGAAATAGGCCGCCGCCTGACTGCGCTCTTGCGGCGTATAGTCGGCCTCGGCGCCGGCGCGCTGCAGGATATGCAGCTCGAACGCGGCGAAGGCGATCTGATCGAAGCGCAGCGCTTTGGAACCGTCCGGCAGCGGATAGGCCAGATCGGTGCGCGTCCAGTCGAGGATCGGCATGAAGTTGTAGCAGACGGTGTCGATGCCGCAGGCCGCCAGGTTGCGCAGCGACTGTTGATAATTGGCGATGTACCGCCGCCAGTCGCCGCTGTGGGTTTTGATCTCCTCATGCACCGGCACGCTCTCCACCACCGACCACACCAGCCCCTTTTCCGCCAACAGCGCCTGTCGCGCGCGGATCTCATCGATCGGCCAGACGTCGCCGTTCGCGATATGATGCAGCGCCGTCACCACCCCGGTCGCCCCGGCCTGACGCACGTCATCCAAAGAGACCGGATCGTTCGGGCCATACCAACGCCATGTTTGTTCCATGTTTTGTCCTTATGCCTGTCTCGCACCGCGATGCTGTTATACCAGTTTAATTTAGATGTCAGCTACCTTTAACTTACTCTTTCGCCCTGCGCTGTCAAAACCGAACCCCTCATTGGTTGATCCACTTCACGATTCTGGCTTATTTTGGACTGACCAATTCCTTTGGCTGGCCGACATCCTTACACTGGTCGCAGTTTTTTATCGCCGGCGCCACCCTGCCGATGTGGCAGAAAACTGGTCTGCTAACTTGGCGCAACTGGCCCGCCAGCTGTCTTACATGCTTTGGAGATGAGATGAAAACGATCGCCAACACCCCATTGCCGGGCGCCGTCAGGCAGCCGGGCTATGACCGCCGGGCTCTGCGCAGCCGCATCGTGCACCTTGGCTTCGGCGCGTTCCACCGCGCGCATCAGGCGCTGCTGACCGATCGGGTGCTGAACGCCCACGGCGGCGACTGGGGCATCTGCGAGATCAGCCTGTCCGGCGGCGTGCCGCTGTTTGAGGCGCTGCGGCAACAGGATCATCTGTACAGCGTGCTGGAGAAAGGCGCGGACGGCCATCAGGCCATCGTGATCGGCGCGGTGCATGAGAGCCTGCACCGCAAGCTGGAAGGCATCGCCGCAGTGCTGGAGAAACTGGCCGAGCCGCAGGTGGCGATCGTCTCGATGACCATCACCGAAAAAGGCTACTGCATCGAGCCCGGCAGCGGGCGATTGGATCGGCAGCATCCGGGGATCGTCGCCGATCTGGCGACGCCGCATCAGCCGCAGACCGTGCCCGGCATTTTGGTGGAGGTGCTGCGGCTGCGGCGCGAACGCGGCCTGCCCGCCTTCTCCCTGCTCTCCTGTGACAATATTCCGGAGAACGGCCACGTGCTGCGCCGGGCGGTGCTCGATCTGGCGCAGGCGCGGGATCCGTCGCTCGCCGATTGGATCGCCACCGCCGCCACCTTCCCCTGCACCATGGTGGATCGCATCGTGCCGGCCGCCACGCCGGCCACGCTGGATGAGATTGCCGCCGCGCTGGGCGGCGTGCGCGACGACTGCGCCATCGCCTGCGAGCCCTTTATTCAATGGGTGGTGGAAGACAACTTCGCCGCCGGACGCCCGGCGTGGGAGCTGGCCGGCGCCCAGCTGGTCAGCGATGTGCTGCCGTTTGAGCACATGAAACTGCGCATGCTGAACGGCAGCCACTCGTTCCTGGCTTACCTCGGCTACCTGGGCGGCTACCGCTATATCAACGAGTGCATGGCGGATGAACACTACCGTCGCGCCGCCCTGCGGTTGATGCTGGACGAACAGGCGCCCACCCTGAGCGTTACCGGCATCAGTCTGACCGACTACGCCGCACAGCTTATCGCGCGCTTCAGCAACCCGGCGCTGCAACACCTCACCTGGCAGATCGCCATGGACGGTTCGCAGAAGCTGCCGCAGCGCCTGCTGGACGCGGTGCGCTGGCATCTGCGGCACGGCGGCGACTATAGCGGGCTGGCGCTGGGCGTGGCGGGCTGGATGCGTTACGTCGGCGGCGTCGATGACGCCGGTCAGCCGATCGACATTCGCGATCCGCTGGCAGACGCGCTGCACCAGACTATTGCCGCTACGCCGGACGATCGGCGGCGCGTAACGGCGCTGCTGGCGCTGAAATCGGTGTTCGGCGAATCGCTGGCAACGCATGCGGCGTTTGCCGACGCGGTGACGCAAGCCTATTTGTCGCTGCGCGATCGCGGTGCGCGTGAAACGGTGAAGGAGTGGGTGCTGCGGTGAGAAGCCTGCAGGGCCGAGAATAACCATGCCGGCGTAACGTTACGCCGGCATGGCGGAACGACTTAACGATAAACGACCGTCATAACAGCGAGTTTCTTCTGTTGGTCTACCCACTTCATTTCGGTTGTGCCTAGATTTAGCGGAAGTTCTTTGCGTGTAGTATCAAAACCTGACAACGCTTGCTGGGCCTGATAACGCTGGCCGTTGCGGTAACATTGCGTATTCGCCTTAGAATCTGCAATATTGACCGTGCAAGGACTTTCAACGATAGAACCGACGAAGCGAATTACCCCGCCGGCCACTCCTGCATGACTCACTGCCGTCCATGAAAACAACATTCCTACGATCAAAAATAACCGAAAGGTATTCATGGCAACCTCATTTTTAGTTAAGCCAATTTAACCATAGAGGATCTTGTTAGGAATAATCGCAAGGAAAGGGACGAGATTTGATCGTTAATCGCGTCATTAACAATGTAAAAACAAGCTACTAACAAAAGTTAACCGCATCTAATACAGGGTTTTATCTAAGAATTTTCTTGTTATGAACGGTGGATTTTGTCGGTTGAAAAGCGCATGGTGACGTGCAAAATTTGCGAGATAGAGCACAAATTAAATCGCGGCGGTTTCACCGATAAGGCTGCGTAACTCATTTATTAAGCAGGTTAATTTTTGCTCCAGGAATTATTAATGACCAAAACCAATTTGATTACCGGTTTCCTCGGCAGCGGTAAAACCACCACTATCCGCCATTTGCTGGCTCATAAACCCGAACATGAGCGCTGGGCGGTATTGGTCAATGAATTCGGCGAGATCGGCATTGACGGCGCGCTGCTGGCAGACAGCGGCGCGGTGCTCAAAGAGATCCCCGGTGGCTGCATGTGCTGCGTCAACGGCCTGCCGATGCAGGTGGGCTTGAATATGCTGTTGCAGCAGGCCAAACCGGATCGGCTGCTGATCGAGCCGACCGGGCTCGGGCATCCGAAACAAATCCTGTCGCTGCTGACCCAGGAGAGCTATGCCGGCTGGATCGATCTGCAGGCCACCCTGTGCCTGCTGGATGCCCGCCAGCTCAGCCAGCCGCGCTACCGCGACAACGAAAACTTCCGCGATCAGCTGGCCGCGGCCGACATTATTTTGGCCAGCAAAAGCGATACCTACCGGCCGGAAGACAGGCTGGCGCTGGAGGCCTGGAAGGCGCAAGACCCGCTGCAGCGGCCCTGCTACGCCATCGCGCAAGGCGAAGCGGATGTCGCGCTGTTGTCACTTCCTCGCACGAATCGTACAGAATTGCCGGACGCGCAGCATCATCATGGTCAGGCGAAAAAGCAGGGGCTGGCGGCGCTGCGGCTGCCGGAGCACGCCCGCTGGCGGCGAGCGTTGAATGAAGGGCAAGGCTTCACCAGCTGCGGCTGGATTTTTGACGGCGATACCCGGTTCGACACCGTCGGCTTCATGGAATGGGTGCGACTCGCGCCGGTCGAACGCGTCAAAGGCGTGGTACGCATCCCCGAAGGCACATTGCTGATCAATCGTCAGGGGCAGGATCTCAACATCGAAACCCGCCCGGTCGCGCCGCTCGACAGCCGAATTGAGCTTATCCACAGCGAAAATGCCGATTGGAATGCCCTGCAATCCGCCTTGTTTAAGATTCGTTTAAGTTAGACCCCGTACCGTTGCCCCCCGGTTGCCGCAGGGCTGCCGGGTTTTATTTCGTTTTCATTTTTCCAACAGGTTATGTCATGACACGCCGCAATTTACCCCTCATTCTCTTCTTCAACTTACTGGGCGTTGCGCTGTTTCTGTCCTGGTTCCTGCCGGCCAATCACGGCGGCTGGTTTACCCTGGATTCGGCGATTTTCTTCTTCTTTAACCGCCATCTGGCCACCGACCCGGCGTTTTTACACCTGGTCGCCATCACCAACAACCGCGCGTTCGATGTGATTTCGCTGCTCGCCATGGGGCTGCTGTATCTGTACTTTTATCTGAAGCAGGACGCCGCCGGCCGCCGCCGTCTGGTGATCACCGGCGTGGTGATGCTGCTGACCGCCGTGGTGCTGAACCAGCTTGGCCACCTGCTGCCGGTGAAACATCCAAGCCCCACCCTGACCTTTGACAATATCCATCGCGTCAGCGAGCTGACCGGCATCCCCACCAAGGACGCTTCCGGCGACAGCTTCCCCGGCGACCACGGCATGATGCTGATTATTTTTTCCTGCTTTATGCTGCGCTATTTCGGCCGCGGCGCCTTCGCCGTCGCCCTGCTGATTACGTTGGTCTTCTCATTGCCGCGCGTGATGATTGGTGCCCACTGGTTTACCGATATCGCCGTCGGCTCATTGTCCGTGGTGCTGGTTGGCGCCAGCTGGGTGCTGATGACGCCTTGCAGCGACTGGATCGTCGATCGGTTGAATCGCCTGTTGCCCGGTAAGCACCGCCCCGGCCAACCATAATTTGTGTCTATGACTCATGCCGGGAGGCTTACGCCTCCCGGCCTCTTCCCCTCGCCGCGCGCAAAAATTTCCCCACCGTTCGTTAACGCTTTTGCAACCTGATTTCACGCCAGATTCATACATCGGACAATTGGCGTTTTTTATATGAAGATTTACATTATGTTACATCACAAATTCATATAAAAAAGACGGGAAAAAGGCTCGCAATCCCCTATTGGTTCCGGTAATCTCAGATGCGTTTGTGCCTGGTTTAAGTCGAATCAGTATGAAATCCGATAAAAATGTGCGTTCTCGCACGTTTTCAACGGTAACTGGTTGTCGATGCAACAGGTGCGGACTAGGCTCGTTTCGTTTGGCATTTTTCAGGTAGCGACTTTCGTCGTTAAGGACTTCAAGGGAAAACAACAACAATGGTCAAATCTCAACCGTTTCTGAGATATTTTTTGCGGGTAGTCCCTGCAATTGCCGCTGCGGTTATGCTGTCAGCGTGCAGCTCGACTCACACTTCGAACTTGAATAACGCACAAACTGAGATGCGTGCAGTTAATGACAAAGACGGTCTTTTACTGCAAGCCTCTCAGGATGAATTCGAAGCGATGGTCCGCAACGTTGACGTCAAGTCAAAGATTATGGATCAGTATGCGGATTGGAAAGGCGTTCGCTACCGCTTAGGCGGTGACACCAAGCGCGGCATCGATTGCTCGGCGTTTGTACAGCGCACCTTCCGCGAACAGTTCGGCATGGATTTACCGCGTTCGACCTATGAACAGGAAGATCTCGGCAAGAAAATTCAGCGCACCAAGCTGCGCGCCGGCGATTTGGTGCTGTTCCGCGCCGGTTCTACCGGGCGCCATGTCGGCATCTATTTAGGCAACGATCAGTTCGTTCACGCCTCCACCAGCAGTGGGGTCATGATTTCCAAGCTGACCGATAACTATTGGAATAAACGTTATCGAGAAGCGCGCCGGGTGCTGACCAACGGTTAACGGCGCAACGCCCTGAAGATCCTGAATACCAAACGAGCGATAAGCGCCGCCCACGGGCGGCGTTTTTTTTGGTTGTCGAACAGGTATCATCAAAATTGATCCCTGCCTTATCGTCACCTTTCCCTGCTTAACGCCGCCGCACGCCATTATTTTGATAAACTGTTGGCGGGAAATCGCCCCGTCGAGGAAAAACTCGCCTATTATCGTCAGATGACGGCAACGGCGCCCCGGCGTTATTTAAAACGTTTCCGCTGATATTATGCGCATGATATTTCTGTCGGCGACGCCGCATATTTAAATGGCGCCGCCGGTTGGTACGGGATAAAAAGGCAAAAATGAAAAAAAAGCCGTTGGCACAATCCATTAACTGGCTGCGCGACACGCCTGACGCCCGGTTGCAGAGGACTCGGTTATGGGCTTGAAAAGAGCTTTCGCCCGCAGCGTGTCTCACCGACAACGCAGCCTGGCTAAAAGCGGTGTCGCCGCCCTGGTATTTTTTACGCTATTCACCGCGGTCACGCTTTCTTTGATCAACCACCAGCGCACGCAATATCAACATAAGGTCGAAGCGCGCACGCAAAAGTTCACGCTGGGTTATATCTCGCATCTGACGGCGGTGATGCGGCAAATGATGCCGCTGCTGGACAAGCCTTGCCTCTCCAGCCAGTCGGATATTACCTACCAGGCGGCCTTTACCAGCGGCGTGCGCACCTTCCTGTTGGTGAAGGACGGCTACGCCTATTGCTCCTCCGCCACGGGCGACATGATGTTGCCAATGAAAAATATCTACCAGGATATCGACTGGGATCTGCCTTTGGATCTCAAGCTGCAGCAGGGTACGCCGATGGTGCCAAATAAACCGGCGGTTGCGGTTTGGCTGCGACATCCCGGCGAAAAGGCCACCGGCATCCTCGCTACGCTGGACATCGATCTGATGCCCTACCTGCTGTTCACCTCGCACGACGAACAGGCGCCGGGCATCGCCATCGTGATGGGCAACCGCGCGCTGACCACTTTCAGCCCGAACCTGATGCCGGTCAATCAGCTACCGAAGGGCAAGGCGGATACCCTGACGCTGCCCAATCTGCCGCTGACCATCCTGTTCTACAACGAGAAACTGACCCCCAACGACATTCGCCTGACGCTGCTGGGCAGCCTGGTGCTGTCATTGATGACCGGCGTACTCTGCTACTACATGCTGCTGCTGCGGCAAAGCCCGGAACGCGCGCTGCTGCGCGGCATCAAGCGCAACGAGTTCTTTATCGAATACCAGCCGGTGTTCCATACCGATAGCAACAGCATTGGCGGGCTGGAAGCGCTGATCCGCTGGCAGCATCCGATCGAGGGCCGCATCCCGCCCGATGTCTTTATCCCCTACGCCGAAAGCAACGGGCTGATCGTGCCGCTTACCCGCCACCTGTTCAGGCTGATCGCCGAAGATGCGCCACAGCTCGCCAAAGCGCTGCCACGGGGAGGTAAAGTCGGCCTCAACATTTCCCCCGCCCACCTTAGCGCACCGTCGTTTCACCAGGACGTGTATGAACTGTTGACGCAGCTGCCGGGCGATTACTTTACGCTGGTGTTTGAAATCACCGAACGCGGCATGGTGGAAGAAGAGAGTGCGCTGGCGGAGTTTGACTGGCTGCACAAACAGGGCATCGAGATCGCGGTGGACGATTTTGGCACCGGGCACAGCGCGTTGATCTATCTTGAGCGCTTCACCATGGATTACCTGAAGATCGACCGTGGCTTCGTCAACACCATCGGCCAGGACACGGTCACCGCGCCGGTGCTGGATGCGGTGATCTCGCTAGCGAAAAAGCTGAAAATGCTGACGGTGGCCGAGGGCGTGGAAACCGCCGAGCAGATGCAGTTCCTGCAAGAACACGGCGTTAACTTCATGCAGGGCTACTACTTCAGCAAGCCGCTGAGCATCGACAATTTCGTCGCTTACTGCAATGCTCATCAGGTCTTTGATTATCAGGCAAATAAATAGTTAGTCTTTAAGCATCTTTACCCTGCGCCCGCCCGAAGAATGTTATGCTGGGCGCAGGTTGTACTTTATTCCACAGCAGGAGCTTACCGTCTGATGTCCGTGCGCATTTTCGCTGCTCTGGTGCTCTCGGCACTGAGTTTCGGTCTGCGGGCCGAAGCCCTCAACGAAAGCTACGCTTTCGCCCTTCTCGGTGAACCGAAATACGCCACCGACTTCAGCCATTTCGACTACGTCAACCCGGCGGCACCCAAAGGCGGCGACGTGCGGCTGGCGGCCATCGGCACCTACGACAACTTCAACCGCTTCGCTACCCGTGGCGTGCCCGGCGAACGTACGATGGAGCTGTACGATACGCTGTTCACCAACTCCGACGACGAACCCGGCAGCTATTATCCGCTGATTGCCGAATCGGCCCGTTTCCCGGCCGACATGCGCTGGATGGAGTTGGATATCAACGCCCGCGCCCGCTTCCAGGACGGCAGCCCGATCACCGCCGCCGACGTGGCCTTCACCTTCAATAAATTCATGACCGAAGGCGTACCGCAGTTTCGTTCCTATTACAAAGGCGTTACGGTCAAGGCCATTTCCCGGCTGACGGTACGCATCGAGCTGCCTAAAGCCAACCGTGAGCAAATCCTCAGCCTGCTCAGCCTGCGCGTATTGCCGGAAAGCTTCTGGAAAAACCATAAGCTCAACGAACCGCTCAGCACCCCGCCGCTCGCCAGCGGCCCGTATAAAATCGCCGATTACCGCCTCGGCCAGTACATCACCTACCAGCGAGTGCGCGACTACTGGGCCGCCAACCTGCCGGTGAACCGCGGCCGCTACAACTTCGACAGCATTCGCTACGATTATTACCTGGACGATAAAGTATCGCTGGAAGCTTTCAAGGCCGGCGCTTACGATTTCCGCATCGAGCCGTCACCCAAAAGCTGGGCCACCCAGTATCAGGGCGGCAACTTCGCGCGCAACTACATCATCAAGCAGGATGAGACCAATCAGGCGGCGCAGAATACCCGCTGGCTGGCGTTCAACCTGCAAAAACCGCTGTTCGCCGATCGTCGGGTACGGGAAGCGATCGGCCTGGCTTTCGACTTCAACTGGATGAACAAGGCGCTGTATTACAACGCCTATCAGCGCGCCGACAGCTATTTCCAAAACACCGCCTACGCCGCCCGCGGCTACCCGGACGCCGCCGAACTGGCCTTGCTGGCGCCGCTCAAAGGCCAGATACCGCCGGAGGTGTTTACCAGCATCTACCAGCCACCCTCCTCCGACGGCAGCGGCAACGATCGGCAAAACCTGCTGAAGGCGACCCAATTGCTGAAAGAAGCCGGTTGGGTGGTCAAAAATCAAAAGCTGGTCAACGCCAAAACCGGCCAGCCGTTCACCTTCGAACTGATGCTGCTGAGCGGCAGCAACTTCCAGTACGTATTGCCCTTCCGCCACAACCTGCAGCGGCTGGGCATCGAGATGCAAATTCGCGAAATTGACGCCTCGCAGTACACCCGTCGCATGCGTGAACGCGATTTCGACATGATGTCGACCGTATATATGGCGATGCCGTTCCCCAGCGCCGATCTGCAAATCCTGTGGGATTCGCAGTACATCGATTCCAGCTACAACACGGCCGGCGTCAAAGATCCGGCGGTCGACAGCCTGGTGAGGCAAATCGCCGCCCATCAGGGCGACGAAAAGGCCCTGTTGCCGCTCGGCCGCGCGCTGGATCGGGTGCTGACCTGGAACAACTACATGCTGCCGATGTGGTACTCCAACCACGATCGCTACGCCTATTGGGACAAGTTCTCCACGCCGTCGATCCGCCCGGCCTATGCGATCGGCTTCGATAACTGGTGGTACGACGTCAACAAGGCGGCGCGTTTACCGGCTCAACGGCAATAAGGAGTCGGAATGGCGGCCTATCTGATACGCAGACTGTTACTGGTGATCCCCACGCTGTGGGCGATCATCACCATCAACTTTTTTATCGTGCAAATTGCGCCCGGCGGCCCGGTCGATCAGGCCATTGCCGCCATTGAGCTGGGGCACGGCAGCGGTTTCGGCAGCGGCGGGGTCGGCGAAGGCCTGGGCCACGCCCGGACGGGCATCGCGGCTGGCGACGGCCAATATCGCGGTTCGCGCGGCCTGGATCCGGAGGTGATCGCCGAGATCACTAAGCGTTACGGCTTCGACAAACCGCTGCACGAGCGCTACTTCACCATGCTGTGGAACTATGTGCGCTTCGACTTCGGCGACAGCCTGTTTCGCGGCGCTTCGGTGATGCAGCTGATCGGCCAGAGCCTGCCGGTCTCCATCACGCTGGGCCTCTGGAGCACGCTGATCATCTATCTGGTGTCGATCCCGCTCGGCATCCGCAAGGCCGTCCACAACGGCAGCGCGTTCGATACCTGGAGCAGCACGCTGATTATCGTCGGCTACGCCATTCCGGCTTTTCTGTTCGCCATTCTGATGATCGTGCTGTTCGCCGGCGGCAGCTACCTGGACTGGTTCCCGCTGCGCGGCCTGGTATCGAGCAACTTCGACACCCTCTCATGGCCGGCGAAGATCGCCGACTACCTGTGGCACATCACCCTGCCGGTGCTGGCGACGGTGATCGGCGGTTTCGCCACCCTGACCATGCTGACCAAGAACTCATTCCTCGACGAGATCCGCAAACAGTACGTCACCACCGCCCGCGCCAAGGGGCTGGACGAGAAAAAAATCCTCTACCGCCACGTGTTCCGCAACGCCATGCTGCTGGTGATTGCCGGTTTTCCGGCCACCTTTATCAGCATGTTCTTCACCGGCTCGCTGCTGATTGAAGTGATGTTCTCGCTCAACGGCCTGGGGCTGCTGGGCTACGACGCCACGCTGCAGCGCGACTACCCGGTGATGTTCGGCACGCTGTATATCTTCACCCTGATCGGCCTGCTGTTGAATATCCTCAGCGATATCACCTACACCCTGGTCGATCCGCGCATTGACTTCGAGGCCCGCCAATGAGCCGCCTTAGCCCGATCAACCAGGCGCGCTGGGCGCGTTTTCGCCGCAACCGCCGCGGCTACTGGTCGCTGTGGATCTTTTTGGTGCTGTTCACCCTGAGCCTGGCCGCCGATCTGATCGCCAACGACAAACCGCTGTTGGTGCGTTATGAAGGCCGGTTGTACCTGCCGTTTATGATTAGCTACAGCGAAACCGCCTTCGGCGGCGAACTGAATACCGAAGCCGACTATCAGGATCCGTTCGTGCAGCGGCAGATCGAACGGCACGGCTGGGCGGTCTGGGCACCGATCCGCTTCAGTTACGACACCATCAACTTCGCCACCGAGGTGCCCTTCCCTTCGCCGCCTTCGCGGCACAACCTGCTGGGCACCGACAGCAACGGCGGCGACGTGCTGGCCCGGGTGCTGTACGGTTTTCGCATTTCGATGTTGTTCGGTCTGGCGCTGACGCTGTTTTCCAGCCTGATCGGCGTGTGCGTCGGCGCGACGCAGGGGTATTACGGCGGGCGTTTCGATCTGTGGGGGCAGCGCTTTATCGAAGTGTGGTCGGGCATGCCGACGCTGTTTCTGATCATTCTGCTGTCGAGCATCGTCCAGCCCAATTTCTGGTGGCTGCTCGGCATCACCATCCTGTTCGGCTGGATGAGCCTGGTGGGCGTGGTGCGCGCCGAATTCCTGCGCACCCGCAATTTTGACTATATCCGCGCCGCGCGCGCCATGGGCGTGCCGGATCGGGTCATCATGTCCCGCCATATGCTGCCCAACGCCATGGTGGCGACGCTGACCTTCCTGCCGTTTATCCTCTGCGGCTCGATCACCACCCTGACGTCGCTCGATTTCCTCGGTTTCGGTCTGCCGATAGGCTCGCCGTCGCTCGGCGAATTGCTGCTGCAAGGCAAAAACAATCTGCAGGCGCCGTGGCTCGGCATCACCGCCTTCCTGGTATTGGCAGTGCTGCTGTCGTTATTAATCTTTATCGGCGAAGCGGTGCGCGACGCCTTTGACCCCAGCAAGGCGCATTGATATGGCCACTCCTTTGCTCGCTATTCAGGATCTCAGCATCGCCTTCCGTCAGGGCGACACCGTCACGCCGGTGGTCAACGAACTCTCGCTGCAAATAGCGCCGGCGGAAACGCTGGCGCTGGTGGGAGAATCCGGCTCCGGCAAAAGCGTCACCGCCCTGTCGATACTGCGTCTGCTGCCCGCGCCGCCGGTGGTTTACCCTGCCGGCGATATTCTGTTCAACGGCGAGTCGTTGCTGCATGCGCCGGAGACTGACCTGCGCAAGGTGCGCGGCAATCAGATCGCGATGATCTTTCAGGAACCGATGGTGTCGCTTAACCCACTGCACACCATCGAGAAACAGCTGGCGGAAGTGCTGATGCTGCACCGCGGCCTGCGGCGCGATGCCGCGCGCGCGGAGATCGTCGAGTGCCTGGAGCGCGTCGGCATCCGCCAGGCCAAAAGCCGGCTGCAGGACTATCCGCATCAGCTGTCCGGCGGCGAACGCCAGCGGGTGATGATCGCCATGGCGGTGTTGACCCGACCGAAACTGCTGATCGCCGACGAACCCACCACCGCGCTCGACGTCACTATCCAGGCGCAGATCCTGACGCTGCTGCAAGAATTGAAACAAGAAATGGGCATGGGGTTACTGTTCATCACCCATAACCTGAATATCGTGCGCCGCCTGGCGGACAACGTGGCGGTGATGCGCCAGGGGCGCTGCGTAGAGCAAAACGGCCGCGCGCAGCTGTTCAGCCGGCCGCAGCATCCCTACACGCAGCAGCTGCTGGCCGCCGAAGACGTCGGTGAGCCGCTGCCGTTGCCTGCCGCGGCCAACGCGCGCTCCGGTGACGAGCGGCCGCTGCTCAAGGTGGAAGATCTGCAGGTGCGCTTCCCCATTCGGCGCGGCCTGCTGCGCCGCACGGTGGATTATCACTATGCATTGAAATCATTGAGTTTCGAGCTGCGCGCCGGGGAAAGCGTGGGGCTGGTGGGCGAATCCGGCTCGGGTAAAAGCACCACCGGGCTTGCGCTATTGCGTCTGCTGGCCTCGCAGGGCGCCATCTGGTTCGACGGCGAACCACTGCACCCGCTCACGATGAAGCAGATGCTGCCCTACCGCAGCCGAATGCAAATCGTCTTCCAGGATCCTTATTCCGCCCTGAATCCGCGCCTGAACGTGCAGCAGATCATCGCCGAGGGGCTGGAAGTGCACCAGCGGCTTAGCGCCGAGCAGCGGGAACAACGCGTGATCGAGGTGTTGCGGGAAGTTGGCCTGGATCCGCAGCTTCGCCACCGCTATCCCACCGAGTTTTCCGGCGGCCAGCGCCAGCGTATCGCCATCGCGCGCGCGCTGATCCTGCAACCGCAGCTGCTGATCCTCGACGAGCCGACCTCTTCACTGGATAAATCGGTGCAGGCGCAGATCCTGACGCTGCTGAAATCGCTGCAGCAACGCCACCGGTTGGCTTATCTGTTCATCAGCCATGACCTGCAGGTGGTGCGTTCGCTATGTCACCAGGTCATCGTACTGCGACAGGGGGAAGTGGTTGAACAGGGAGACTGCCGGGCGATTTTCGCGGCGCCCGCAGCCGACTATACCCGTCAACTGCTGCAGTTGGCGGATTAGCGGCGAATTCAGAAGGGGTATTGCGCGCTGAGTGGTTCGGCGATCGCGGCACCGACGTTTTTCAGGCGGCACATGGTGGCGCTCTCGTCGCTGCGCTGCACGAACAGGCAAGGTTCCCCTTCCCATTCGACGATCGCACAGTCGACCTGAATCTCCTGCAGCGACAGATTGAGCTGTTGCATGACCTGCCAGGCCTCGGCCCCTTCATGGCTGAGCAGCTTCAGCCCAATCAGGTTGTTATCTTCGTCTATTCCGTTAAACGGAATCGGTTCGACCTTCACGCCGGTGAAACCGGATAGCCAACGATAACTTTGCGGCAAGCGATGCACTACCGAAAGTTGGATACTCTCCACATGAAATCCCTAGTTTGAAAAGGTGAAACACTTTTACCTGACAGGGTTACTAAGTTATAGCCGTTGACTCCCGACTCTGCCGCGCACAAATGTTATTTAAATGTAAATTTTGCCGCAAACCATTAACCTGACCCCGTGCTTGCCGATGCCACGCCATTTTTTGGCGCGCCGTGCGGTGTTATTTCACGGCATTTTGCGACTCAGCTCGCATTTTTGCGTTATATGTAACCCTTTCCCGCAGCGATCTCAACTCTTTTTTCTTGCAATGCGACTACTTTTCCGTCGCCATATTTTTACATTGAAGAAACATTTCACCCGCCACGTTAGCGCAGCCTCTCCTGCTAATGCCTTGATTTACATCAATCCTAATACAAACCACTCGCGCGGCGCAGCCGACAGAACGCCGCGCCTCCCGGGGAATATCGGGCGGCACGATGGCGGAGTTTTTTAACAAAAAGCACACAGATGGGAAAATGACCGATTAATTAGCAGGCATATATTTAGCAACAAATTATTCATTGCCGGTTGCACCCTGAAATGGCAGGGCGCAACCCCATGACGCTGCGGGGCGAAACGCCCCAAGTCGGGAGAACGTCAGGCTGCGCGATCGCGCGGCCGGCTGGCGTAAACGTAGAACAGCACCGCCACGATGCTGCACAGCGCCATCGAGGTGACCATTGGCCAGGCGCTTTTGCCCGGCGCCATCGACAGCACCGCCCCCACCAGCGCGCCGATGCTGAAGCGCAACGTGCCGGCCAGGGAAGACGCGGTGCCCGCCATATGCGGAAAATCATCCAGGATCACCGCCATGGCGTTGGAGGAAATCATCGCGATGCACCCCAGGTAGACCGCTACGCCGATCACCAGCGCCCAGAAGCCCAGGCCGACGGCGCTTACCGCCAGCAGCCACAGCCCCATCGCCAGCTGCACCAGCAGCCCCAGCTTGAACATCTTGACCGCGCCGAACCGCCGCACGTTGCGGCTGTTGATCAGCGTCGTCAGGAACAGGAAGACGATGTTCAGCGCAAAATAGTAGCCGAAGTGCTGCGGCGAAACGTGGTTCAGTTCGATGTAGACGAACGGCCCGGCGCTGAGGAACGAGAACATGCCAGCAAACGAGAAGGCGCTGGCCAACATGTAGCTCAGCACCCGCTTGTGACGGAACAGCGAACCGAAGTTGCCCAGCGTGGTGCGCAGGTGGAACCGCTGACGCCGCTCTTTCGGCAGCGTCTCCTTGATGAACAAGGCCACCAGCAGTGAACCGATCAGCGCCGCGGCACCCATGGTCCAGAAGATGGCGTGCCAGCTGAACCACAACAGCAGCGCACCGCCGATCATCGGCGCCAGCAGCGGCGCGATGGTCATCACCAGAATGACGAACGACATCATGCGCGAGAACTCATCCTTGGTGAACATGTCGCGCATCAGGGCGTTAATCACCACGCTGGCGGCGGCGGCGGCCAGACCGTGCAGGAAACGCAGCCCGATCAGCTGATCGATAGACTGCGCCATGGCGCAGGCGCAGCCGGCGATGGCAAAGATCAGCGTTCCCCACAGGATCACCGGCTTGCGGCCGATGCTGTCCGACATGGGCCCATAGAACAGCTGCCCGAAGGCAAAGCCGAGCATATAGGCGCTGAGCGTCATCTGCACGCTGCCGGACTCGACGCCAAACTGGGCGGCGATCACCGGCATACTGGGCAGGTACATGTCGATCGCCAACGGCATCAACATGGACAACAGGCCCAGAATGAAAATCAAACCGAGATGAGAGGTTCGGTTCTGTTGCACGTTCCACGACTCCTTAATCGGCCGCAATCAATGATCGGTTATCAGTCCTGCAGGTGCGGCGCGCCCACGCTGGCGATCTCTTCTTCGGTCAGTGGGCGGTATTCGCCCGGCGCCAGATCGTCATCCAGCACGATGGCGCCGATGCGCTCACGGTGCAACTCGATCACCCGGTTGCCGACGGCGGCGAACATCCGCTTCACCTGGTGGTAGCGCCCTTCGCTGATGGTCAGGCGCACCACGCGCTCGTCGACCTGCTCCAACGTCGCCGGCCGCGTCAGATCTTTCTCGTTGTGCAGTTGCACCCCTTCGGCGAAACGCTGCGCGGTGTCTTCCGCCAACGGGTGCTCCAGCGTGACCAAATAGGTTTTCTCGCAGTGGTGGCGCGGCGACGTGACGCGGTGCGACCACTGGCCGTCGTCGGTCATCAGCACCAGCCCGGTGGTGTCGATATCCAACCGCCCGGCGGCGTGCAGCTTGTACGCGACCGGCTCATCGAGGAAATACAGCACCGTCGGATGATCGGGATCGTCGGTGGAGCAGACGTAGCCCTGCGGTTTGTTGAGCATGAAATAGCGCGGGCCGTTCTGCTGCTGCAGCGGATTGCCGTCGAACGCCACTTCTTGCTCCGGGGTCAGTTTGATCGCCCCGCTCTTCACCACCTCACCGTCAACGGTGACGCGTTTAGCCCGAAGTTCGCGCGCGACCAGCGCACGGCTGATGCCTAACTGCTGAGATAAAAACTTGTCCAATCGCATGGGATCTGCTTTGCCTGTCGTTGTTATGATCGCATTGATCGTATTGCCAAAATATGACGCCCGCCGTTGCACCGGGTGCAAATGGCAGGTTCAGGGGGGAAATCGCGTGGGGGAACAGCGATTGCTGTCACACGAGTATAGCGGCACAACGCGTTGCCCGACAGGGGTAATTTTCACGCTTCTCGCACCGCGCGCGCGCAGAAGGCATAATAATGGAAATTTTTCGGCCGCCCGGGCGTAAAATGTCACGCTTTCTGTGGGAACAGAGGTGACAAAACCGCTTCCCGGCGGCCCATTCCAACCTACGGCGTTCATTTATGGCCTTTACCCTACGCCCCTACCAACTGGAAGCGGTCGAAGCCACCATCAATCATTTCCGGCGGCACCCCGAACCGGCGCTGATCGTGCTGCCGACCGGCGCCGGCAAAAGCCTGGTGATCGCCGAACTGGCGAAGCGCGCCCGCGGGCGGGTGCTGGTGCTGGCGCACGTCAAGGAACTGGTGGCGCAAAACCACGCCAAATACTGCGCCTACGGCCTGGAAGCGGACATCTTCGCCGCCGGCCTGCAACAAAAAGAGAGCGCCGGCAAGGTGGTGTTCGGCAGCGTGCAGTCGGTGGCGCGCAACCTGCCGCTGTTCGACGGCGCCTTTTCGCTGCTGATCGTCGATGAATGCCACCGCATCAGCGACGACGACGACAGCCAGTACCAGCAAATCATCCAGCATTTGCAGAAAACCAACCCGCAGCTGCGGCTGCTGGGGCTGACCGCCACGCCCTATCGCCTGGGCAAGGGCTGGATTTACCAGTATCACTACCACGGCTTCACCCGCGGCGACGGCGCCAGCCTGTTTCGCGACTGCATCTACGAGCTGCCGCTGCGCTACATGATTAAGAACGGCTTCCTGGTGCCGCCTGAGCGGCTGGACATGCCGATCGTGCAGTACGATTTCAGCCGGCTGGAGGCCAGAAGCAACGGCCTGTTCAGCGAAGCGGATCTGAACCGCGAGCTGAAGCGGCAAAACCGCGTCACCCCGCATATCATCAGCCAGATTGTAGAGTACGCCCAAGATCGTAAAGGGGTGATGATCTTCGCCGCCACCGTCGAGCACGCCCGCGAGATCCACGGCCTGCTGCCGAACGGCGAGGCCGCGCTGGTCAGCGCCGAAACGCCGCCCGCCGAGCGCGATGCGCTGATCGAGGCGTTCAAACAGCAGCAGCTGCGCTATCTGGTCAACGTAGCGGTATTGACCACCGGCTTCGACGCGCCGCACGTCGATCTGATCGCTATTCTGCGCCCGACCGAGTCCGTCAGCCTGTATCAGCAGATCGTCGGCCGCGGACTGCGGCTGGCGCCCGGCAAGGAGGATTGCCTGATCCTCGACTACGCCGGCAACCCGCACGATCTGTTCACCCCGGAGGTCGGCGTCAGCAAGCCGCACGGCGACAGCCAGCCGGTGCAGGTGTTCTGCCCGGCCTGCGGCTTCGCCAACCTGTTCTGGGGCAAGTGCACCGAGAATGGCGACATCATCGAGCACTACGGCCGCCGCTGTCAGGGCTGGCTGGAAGACGACGACGGCCACCGCGAACAGTGCGATTACCGCTTCCGGTTCAAGAGCTGCCCGCACTGCGGCGCGGAAAACGACATCGCCGCGCGTCGCTGCCATCAGTGCCAGGAGGTGCTGGTCGATCCCGATGACATGCTGAAGGCGGCGCTGAAGCTGAAAGACGCGCTGGTGCTGCGCTGCGGCGGCATGGAATTGCAGAGCGGCCGCGACGACAAGGGCGAATGGCTGAAGGCCACCTATTACGACGAGGACGGCACCAGCACCAGCGAGCGTTTCCGCCTGCAGACGCCGGCGCAGCGCAAAGCGTTCGAAATGCTGTTCCTGCGCCCGCACCAGCGCGCGCCGGGCGTGCCGTTCGCCTGGCACACCGCCGCCGACGTGCTGGCGCAACAGCAGGCGCTGCGCCATCCGGATTTCGTGGTGGCGCGCAAACGCGGGCAGTTTTGGCAGGTGCGCGAGAAAGTGTTCGATTATCAAGGCCGTTTCCGCCGCGCCAATCAGTTGGCCTGAGCGAACGACCCTCAATCTGGGCAGGTTTTCGTTGCCCTGCAGGCGGCTTTCCGTTAAAATGCCGCGCGCTTTACCTGGGCCTGCCCAGCGTTAAAGCGGAATTCCGAACTTGCTACTTGGGTCGCCTGTAGCAGGGTAAATTTTCTTTTAAGAGAAAAAACAATGTTCACTATCAATGCAGAAGTACGTAAAGACCAGGGTAAAGGTGCGAGCCGCCGCCTGCGTGCAGCAAACAAATTCCCAGCTATCGTTTACGGTGGCAAAGAAGCTGCAGTTTCCATCGAATTGGACCATGATTCTGTCAAGAACATGGAAGCTAAACCAGAATTCTACAGCGAAGCAGTAACTCTGGTTATCGACGGTAAAGAAACCAAAGTTAAGGTTCAGGCTGTACAGCGTCACCCGTTCAAGCCAAAACTGGCTCACATCGACTTCGTTCGCGTTTAATCGCTACGTTTTCGAACCTTTCGGGACGCCGAAATAAAGAACGCCGCAATTGCGGCGTTTTTTATTGTCTGCGATTCGGCGCGCTTACTTGCCGCTGCCGGTCCGGCGCTGCAGCTGATCGCGCAGATTCGGCGGCGTGCCTCTGATGGTCAGCGTGTCGGTGGCCGCATCCCAGAAAATGCGCTCGCCCAGCAGCATGGCGTCGAAGTTCAGGCTGATACCGCCGCCGCTGCCGGCGAATTTGGTTAGTTGGCGCAGCGTGCCGCGATCCGCCGGGAAGCTCTCTTCCAGCTCATACCCTTGCTCGCTGGAGAACTGCATGAAGTCTTTCTCGCCGACCGGCGACAGCTCCTGCGACAGCGCCTGCAGCTCAATCTCTTCGCCCGCCTGCAGCTGTTCGTTGCAGTAGCTGTACACCTGCTGACGCACCGACTGGCGCTCGTTCTTGTCCAGCTGCGCATCAGCGCAGTAGTCGTCCACCGCCTGCAGCAGCCCGCGGTTTTGCGCCTTGGTGTCCAACCCTTCGGATGCCGCCAGGAAATCCATGAAGAAGTCGGCGACCTTGCGGCCCACGCGCCCGCGCAGGAAGGTCAGGTAGCGGGTCGATTCCGGGTTGGTTTCCCATTCGGTCAGATCGATGCGCGCGACGATATCGGCGTTGTTGATGTCCAGATAGTGCGTGGTGTTGATATCCAGCTCTTCGTTGACGCGCATGCTGTTACGGCTGTTCAACACCGCGATCAGCAGATACTCCACCGCCAGATAACGGTATTGGCCAAACAGCACCACGCCGCCTTCGGCGAACGGATACTTCGCCAGTTCGTCGCGCAGGCGGCCAGTCGCCGCGCGGCTGAAGGCCAGAAAGTCCTTATCGTCCTTGCGGCAGGTGCGCAGCGCTTCCGCCAGCTCGCTGCCTTCGTTGAACAGGCCCAAGGCCTTGCTCTTGGCGCTATAGACGCGATGCAGTTCCGTCATCATTTCTTCCACCGCCGCGTTGGTGGGAAGCAAGGAATCGCGCAGCACCACGTCCAGCGTTTGCTCGTCGCGTTTCACCAACTGGTGCAGAGCGATCTGGTCGATATCCAGACTCATGGTAAATCCTCCTGTTCTTTAGGCGCGTATTCAAACACTGAAGGCCCCGCCCTGCAATACTAAAAACCGCGGCAAAACGGAAAGGCGCTGCGAGGGGCAGCCCCGGCGCGGGCGAACAATTTCCCGAATGACAGGAAGTGATAAAAGAGCGGAAAATCACTGCCCTATACGGTAAGATAGGGCACTTTGCAGATTACTAAGCGCAATTTTATGCCACAATCATCCCGTTACAGTGACGAACACGTTGAACAACTGCTCTCAGAGCTGGTCAATGTTCTGGAAAAACACCATACCCCCACCGATCTTTCCCTGATGGTGCTGGGCAATATGGTCACTAATTTGATCAACACCAGCGTTGCCCCCGCGCAGCGGAAAACCCTGGCGAGATCGTTCGCGGAAGCCCTGCAGGCTTCTGTCCGTGAAGATAAAGCACATTAATATTGACTTATGGTGACAAACCGTCAGCGTTATCGTGAAAAAGTCTCCCAGATGATCAGCTGGGGGCACTGGTTCGCCTTATTCAACATTTTGCTCGCCCTTGGGCTGGGCAGCCGTTACCTGTTTGTCACCGACTGGCCCGCATCCCTGCTGGGCCGGGTTTATGCCTTTGTCAGCCTGCTGGGGCATTTCAGCTTTATCGTGTTCGCCGGCTATTTGCTGGTGATCTTCCCGCTCACCTTCGTGGTGATGTCGCAGCGGCTGCTGCGATTTATTTCCGCCGCGCTGGCCACCATCGGGCTCACGCTGTTGCTGGTCGACAGCGAAGTGTTCTCCCATTTCCACCTGCACCTCAATCCGGTGGTGTGGGATCTGGTGGTCAACCCGGACCAAAGCGAGCTTTCGCGCGACTGGCAACTGATGTTCATCTGCGTGCCGGCGATCTTCCTGGTGGAGATGCTGTTCGCCACCTGGAGCTGGCAGAAGCTGCGCAGCCTGAACCGCCGCCGCTTCGGTAAACCGCTGGCGGCGCTGTTTATCAGCGCCTTTTTTGCTTCGCACCTGATTTACATCTGGGCCGACGCCAACTTCTATCGCCCGATCACCATGCAGCGAGCCAACCTGCCGCTCTCGTACCCGATGACCGCGCGCAAGTTCCTCGAAAAACACGGCCTGCTCGACCAGCAAGAGTATGAGCGCCGCCTGATGCAACAGGGCAATCCGGAAGCGGTGGCGGTAGAGTATCCGCTCAGCGATCTCAGCTACGGCGATAAAGGCAGCGGCTATAACCTGCTGATGATCGTGGTGGACGGCATTCGCGCCAAAGACGTGGCGCAGGACATGCCGGCGCTGACGCGCTTCGCCCAGGAAAACGTGCGTTTCAGCGATCATTACAGTTCAGGCAACCATGCCGATACCGGGCTGTTCGGCCTGTTCTACGGCATTTCCCCGACCTATCTGGACAGCGTGCTCGCCGGCCGCAAGCCGTCGGCGCTGATCGCTGCGCTCGGCGATCGGGGCTACCAGCTGGGGCTGTTCTCCTCCGATGGCTTCAACGCCAGCCTGTACCGTCAGGCGCTGCTGACCGACTTCTCGCTGCCGACGCCGGCGCCGCAAAGCGACGCGCAAACCACGCAGCAATGGCAGCGTTGGCTGGCGGATCAGGGTAGCAAAGAGCCGTGGTTCTCCTATATCAGCTTCAGCGGCGCCGAGGCTGTCGAAGGCGACAAAACCCCGGCTCCGGCCGACTTTATTCGGCGCTATCGCACCGGCGCGCAAGACGTGGACGCCCAGATAGCCCAGGTGCTGGACACCCTGAAACAGCGCGGCCTGCTGGATAAAACCGTGGTGGTGATCACCGCCGAGCACGGCGTCGAGTTCAACGACAGCGGCAAAGGCCAATGGGGCGCCGGCACCGGTTTCAACCAGGCGCAGCTGCAGGTGCCGTTGGTGATCCACTGGCCGGGCACCCCGGCGCAGACCATCAGCAAGCTGACCGGCCATAACGACGTGATGCGCACCCTGATGCAACGATTGCTGCACGTGAAGACCGCGCCGAAAGACTATTCGCAGGGCGAAGATCTGTTCACCGCCCAGCGCCGCAACGACTGGATCGCTACCGGCGATGGCAATCAGCTGGTGATCATCACGCCGACGCAGACGCTGATGCTGGACAACAGCGGCAACTATCGCGTCTACGATCAGAACGGCGATGAAATAAAAGACGAGAAACCGCAGCTTGCTCTGCTGTTGCAGGTGCTGACCGATGTAAAACGCTTTATCGCCAACTAACTGCTTAAAACTAAAGCAATCAAGTGGCGAGGCGCTTGCATTAACATCGGGAATCGGTAGTATGATTTTTCATAGCGTCGGCATGTAGCGCAGCCTGGTAGCGCACCGTCATGGGGTGTCGGGGGTCGGAGGTTCGAATCCTCTCATGCCGACCAAATTCAAAAAAACCTGCTGTTACAGCAGGTTTTTTTTCGTCTGCACACTGAGAGGATGAGAATCTCCGAAGGAGGTTTGAGCCGAACGTAGTGAGACCACGTTGCTTTAGCAACGGCCCGCAGGGCAAGCATCGAAGATGCGCATAATCCTCTCATGCCGACCAAACTCAAGAAAACCTGCTGTTACAGCAGGTTTTTTTTCGTCTGCCGTTTACGCGGAAAGTTTGACGATCGCCGCTGGAATCCCCTGGCGCACCGCCGCACCGGTCACCCAGTCCAGCCAGGTGTTCGGCACTTCACGCGTCGGATCGGCAAACCCCAGATCGTTGAGATTGATGCCGGCGGCAATGCGCTTATCCATCGCCAGCGGCTCGCCGTCCAGGTAGTGCTGGCTGGCGCCCATCTCCCGGTGGCCGTAGCCGTGTTCCACCGCGATCACGCCGGGCATCACCCCCGCCAGCAGACTGATCTGCGCCTCCCGGCTGCCGCCCGGGGTGCTGATGCTCACCCAATCACCGTGTTGAATGCCGAAACGCGCCCCGTCCGCCGGGTTCAGCGCCACCAGGTTCACCGGCTTCACGTCATGCAGGCGCCGGATCACCGCGGTGGAACTGCTCATCACATTGGATTTGAAGGACATCAGCCGCAGCGGCCACTGCCGCTCAGGGTAGAGTTCTTCCACCGCGCGGCCGTCCGACAAACGCGCCGGGTAGCAGGTTGGGCAGCCGCTGAAACGCTCGCCGGTAATCGCATGCCGGTGCTTCGCCACTTCCGCATTCCAGATCTGCAGCGGCTTCTCCCAGCGGTTGCCCACGCTGCCGTCGCGGCGGCCGCTGTCATGACCGGCGAAGCGGCCGCCGCGGCTGTAGATAAACGCCACGCGGCCGATCTCATCGGCGCGCAGCGTCTGCGCAAGCTGCGGCAACAAGCGATCGACGCCGCTCAACGCCAGCTCTTCCTCCCTCACGGCCGGCACCGGCGCCTTGCCGGCAAACGCCACGTTGGCGGCGGCGCGCAGATAATAATCCTCGGCGCGGTTGAGCGGCAGCAGCCCGCCCCGGCCGTCGCCGATAGCGCGATCGCCGAACCCCGGCAGCGCCAGGCGTTTGGCGACGGCGATGCAAAACGCCTCCATGGAGATCGGCTGCCCTTGCGCCGTTTTCGCGGTCGCCGGCGTCACTATCGGCCAGCGCGCAGTGGTGGCCTTGCTGGCGACGCCGCCCCAGGGGGCGCTGAATCCCCAGCTCTCAAAGTTATGGGTGTCCGGGACGATATAGTCGGCCAATGCCGTCGTTTCGTTGATAAACGCATCGATGGCGATAAACAGCGGCAAACGCGCCGGATCTTTCAGCCGCTCTTCCGCCACGCCGCGCAACCCGGCGATACCGTACAGGGGGTTGGTCATGTTCGAGATCCAGGCTTTCAGCCCGTACGGATATCCCGCCAGCGCCGACGTCAGCAGCTCGGTCAACTGCCCGGCGACGAACGGATACCAGGGCGCCCTGGCCGGCCAGGGCGAAACGCCCGCCGCCACTTTTTCGCGGTATTCGTCGGAGGTTTCATAGGCGGCCTTGCTGCGCGCGATATTCAACCCCTTCGGTTTTACCAGGCCGGGAAACTCGACCAGGTTATAGCGCGGCCCCTCGGCGAAACCGTTGAATTTGCCGCCGCCGACGAACACCCCGCCCGCCAGGCTCAGGTTACCGATCAACACATTGAGCATCATCACCGACCAGGTATTGTAAAACCCGTTCGCCGCCATCATCCCGCCATGGGCGATCACCGCCGCCTTGCGCCCGTGGGCGGTAAAGGCCTCGGCCAGCGCCGCGATGCGCGCCACCGGTACGCCGCATTCCCGGCTGTAGGCTTCCGGCGACAGCTTGTCGGCCGCCTCTTTCAGACACTGAAAGCCGCTCTTCACCGCCACCTGCGCGCCGTCGTGCAGCGTCACCGTGCGGGTTACCCACAGCTCGGCGCTGTCGCACGTCTCGGCCGCCACCAGTTCCCCCGCGCCGTTGACCACCAGCGGCGACGCCGACTCGGCGCCGTTCAGATGGGCCAGCGTCAGATGCTGCCCCGCCAACGGGTGCTCGCTCTCGGCGATCACCAGATGCGTGGCGTTGGTCCAGCTCTTCTCGCCGGCGCGTTGCATGGCGGCCTCCGACGGGATGGCGAGATAACCGGCCTGATAACGCCGATTGTCGAGGATCCAACGGATCATCGCCATCGCCAGCGCCGAGTCAGTGCCCGGCAGTATCGGGATCCAATGGCCATGATCGTCCGCCAGCGTGGTGGTCAACGGCAGCGCCGGCGCCACTACCGCGTAGCGGAATTCGCTGCGCAATCTGGCGCTGGCCAACTGCCGGGCCTGACGCTTGAACGGGTTGCCGGACTGCGCCGGCGAGGTGCCCATAAACAGCGCGAATTCGACCTGTTCCCAGTCCGGTTTCACGTGCGGATTCTTGTCCAGATCGTTCATCAACGCGCCGGAACCGGCGCGGTAGGCCAGCCCGCAGTAAGCGCCGTGCGCGCCGAAATTTTTGCTGCCGAAGCTGTTCTGGGCGAAGCGTCGCAGGAAGCTGTCGCGCCCGTCATCACCGGCGTTGGTCACCAGCAGCTGGTTGGCTTTCGGCCCCAGCCCCGGCTGCCGGGCATCGATCGGCGTTTCCAGATCGCGGATCGCCCGCAGGCCGTCCACATGCCCCTCGCCGAACAGATCGCCGCCCTCCACCACTTCGGCGATCATCTGCTCGAAGCTGATGCGCTGCCACTTGCCCTCGCCGCGCTTGCCGACGCGCTTCATCGGCTCCAGCACGCGCAGCGGGCTGTAAAGCCCCTCCAGCAGCGTAGCGCCCCGCGCGCAGGCGGTGGAACGGGCGTCGAGGCCGCTCTCCCCGCCCAGCTGCGCCAACGCGTCCTGCAGCGGCAACGCAGAATCGAGGTGCCGCTCCTGAGACAGCGGATGATATGGGTTGCCGGCGATACGCAGTACCCGGTCGGTCTGCCTGTCCACCCGCACCCGCACGCCGCATTGCGTCCAGCAACCGAAGCACTGGGTCATCGAGATGGCCTGCTGCGGATTGCCTTGCCATTCCGGCATAGCCCGCCCTTCGGGCTGCAGAGAGTTGCCGTTGATGCGATCCAGAGTCACGCGCCCTGAGGTGCCGTGAATCAAGCCGTCGATCGCCCGTTTGGCGACCTCGCGATAGCTCAGGCCGAAAGCGGACAGCCCGCCGAAGGCCAGGCCCACTTTCAACCACTGACGCCGGGTGAGTTTAGCCATGTTGTTTTCTCCGCAGTAAAAACGCCTGTGCTTCACGCACCATGATCATTAACGCCAGCCACAGCCCGAAGGTGCCGACGATCGCCAGCAAGCCATCGGTACCAAGCGGCAGGCTATAGGGGGAATAAGACGCGTTGTATTTCGGGATGGTCTGCACCTCAATCAACAGCGTCCAGCGCATCAGCCAGCTCAGCCCCAGCGCGCAGGCCACCAGCAGCGGCGCGCCGCCGCGCGGCAAACGTCGATAGGCCGCCCAGGCGGCCCACGCCAGCGCCAGCCCCCACAGCGCGATCCAGCCGGCAGCATACTGGCGCGCCGTCGCCTGCGTCTGCAGCCAGTGGCGTACCGCCGCGCCGGATAGCGTATCGCCGCACACCCACAGCAGGATCGCCCCGCCGAGCGGCAGCAGCGTCAGCAGCATCCCGCGCGCCAGCGGCGCCTGCAGGCCGGGCCGTTTGCGCATTGCCAACAGCAACAGAGCCAAGAGCGCCTGCAGCGCGCTGAGGAACATCACGATCGGAAATGCGTAGCTGAACCAGATTGGGCGGGCGCGCACGACGGAAACCTCGCGCCCGGTGTACAACAGCAGGCCGATAGCCACCAGCGCGCAGGCGGGCGCGATCCCACGCAACAGCGCAACCGGTCTGCCCGTCAGCCGTGTAAATTCAATCGCGATAAACCACAGGCCGATCAGCAAGGTAAACAACGGCAAGAACAGCGCGCCCCACGGCATCCACGACCAGGGCGTCGGGTAGGCGTAAAAATGCCAGAAACGGGCGGTTTGATGCAGATCGGCGGTCAACGCCAGCGGCGCGGTGATGGCGCACGTCAGCCCGATAAACAGCGCCGCGCGCTCCAAATGTGCGGCGTTGTCTCCACCGCGCCAGCGCCACACGCAGGCCAGCAGCGCGGCGCAGGCGGCAATGCCGATAAAGAAGAAATATTGCACGGCCCACGGCAGCCAGCTCACCGCCTGCGGCTGGCTCAAAACCTCTGCGATCATCAGTTGGCGGCTCATCGTCCCTCTCCCCATAAGGCGACCTGCGCCCGCCCCGGCAGCGGCGTGACGAAGGCATCATCCAGCCCCAGATAAAACACGTGGGGCGCGGTTTGGTTCTCCGGCTTGAGGACTTTGATCTCGGCCTCGTGACGCCGCAGCAGCTTGCTCAGCGTGCTGTGCGGATCGCGCATATCGCCGATGATCCGCGCCCCGCCCACGCACGACTCCACGCATGCCGGCAGCAATCCCGCCTCCAGCCGGTGTACGCAGAAGGTGCATTTGTCCGCCGTTTGGGTGGCGTGATTGATAAAACGGGCATCGTACGGGCAGGCCTGCACGCAATAGGCGCAACCCACGCAGCGTTTGTTGTCGACCACCACGATCCCGTCCTCGCGCTGGAAGGTGGCCTGCACCGGGCACACCGGTACGCAGGGCGGGTTGTCGCAGTGGTTGCACAGCCTGGGCAGCAGCACGTTGGTCGCCACCGCTTCGCCTTCGAGACTGACCTGGTACTGGTTTACCGTGGTGCGGAACTCGCCGTGCGGCGTCTGGTTTTCAATGGCACAACTGACGGTACAGGCCTGGCACCCAACGCAGCGCCGCAGATCGATCAGCATCGCGTAGCGGCGGCTGGCATCCCCCTCGCGCCGCGTCGGCGCTAACGTCAGCCCGGCCTCCGCCACGGGGATCAGCGAAGCCCCCGCCGTCAACACGCCCAGCCGCTGCAAAAACTGCCGTTTACCGAAATCCATGCGCCTCTCCCACGCCCTGGGCATCACCCCGATCACGCTATTGATGCCCGTTAGATGAATAAACAATGTCGATGATTTACAGTGTAAAAATGACATTGGGCTCAGCTCTATTGTGGTTAACCACATACCGAACCCAACGTTGATCTAAAACAAGTGGCGGCAGGAAAATTGCCCATCAGGAGGGGCCGTGAGGGTCGTGTTATTACTGTTGTTCAGTCTCGGCTGGGGGATGGCGGCACAGGCGGGCGAGTGGTCGGTCGGCGTGCTGGCGATGCGCGGCGATGCGGCGACCGCGCGTGACTGGCAGCCGCTGATCGACAGGCTCAACGACAGCGTCGGCGGTGAGCGCTTCCGCCTGCGGCCGCTCGATCTGGCGCAGATGCGCGAAGCGGTCAATCGGGGCCGCGTGCAGTTCGTGGTCACTAATCCGGCGCAGTTTGTGCAGCTGAACAGCCACTATCATCTGCGCTGGCTGGCGTCGTTGCACGCCGCCAACGGCGATCGGGCAACGGGCAACATCATCGGCAGCGTGATTCTGGTGCGGCGCGACAGCGGCATTACGACGCCGCAGGCGCTGATGGGAAAAACGGTGGGCGCCATCGATCCGCAGGCCTTCGGCGGCTATCTGACCGGCTATAAGGCGCTCAGCGACGCCGGCATACGGCCCGAGCGCGATTTTCACCTGCGCTTTACCGGTTTCCCTGCCGACGCCCTGCTCTATCTGTTGCGCGAGCGCGCCATTCAGGCCGCCATCGTCCCGGTCTGCCTGCTGGAGAAAATGGGCAAGGAAGGCCTGATCAACCCGGCGGATTTTCGCCCGCTGCTGCAACAGGCCACGTCGGCTCCCTGCGTCACCAGCACGCCGCTTTATCCCAACTGGTCGTTCGCCGCCCTGCCCGGCCTGGATAACTCACTGGTGGATGCGGTGGCGAGAGCCTTGCTGACCGCACCGCCCCAGTCTCCCTTCCTGTGGGGCGCACCGGCCTCGACCAGCGAGGTGGAAGCGCTGCTGCGCGCCGTCAATCAGCACCCGGAACAGCGGCGGCTATGGCTGGATATCAAGAGCTGGCTGATCCAGCATCAGACGGCCGTCGGCCTGTCGCTGGCGCTGCTGGCGCTGTTGATCGTCAACCATATCTGGATCGCGCTGCTGGTGCGCCGACGCGGGCGACAGCTGCTCCGCGCCGACGAGCAACTGCGGCGGCAAGAACGGGCGCTGGAAAACGCCAGGCAGCTGAACGTGCTGGGGGAGATGGCCTCCGGCTTCGCGCACGAGCTCAACCAGCCGCTGGCGGCCATTCGCCACTATGCGCAGGGGTGCCTGATCCAACTGCGCAACACGGACGCCGGGCATCCGCTGCTGGGGCCGCTGGAAAATATCGACCGGCAGGCGCAGCGCGGCGGCGAGACGATTCATAACCTGCGCCATTGGGTGCAGCCCACCGCGGAGGCGATAGACCAAACGCGCTGGCGCCCCACCGCGGTAAGCGAAACCGCCGAGCGGGTGTGGACGCTACTGCGCCTGACGCAGCGCTATCCCGACCTGACGTTGTTCAATAACGTGGCGCCTTCGCTGACGCTAACCCTGCCGCCGGCGCTGCTGGAACAGTTGCTGGCGAACCTGCTGCTGAATGCGGCGCAGGCCGGGGCCAATGCCGTCTGGCTTTCCGCCGCCAAGAGCGAACGGGCGATGGAGTTGCATCTGCAGGACAACGCGGGCGGCATGACAACGGCCGGGCTGGAACAGGCTTTTCGCCCCTTCAACACCACCAAGGCCGGCGGCATGGGGCTGGGGTTAGCCATTTGCCGGCGCCTGGCCCGCTATGGCGGCGGCGAAATCCGCCTGGCTAACCGCCCGGCTCCCGACAGCCGCAACGGGCTGTGCGTAACGCTGCATTTCATATTGGATAACGAGGAAAACCATGTCGCTAATTTATCTGGTGGATGATGACGTCGCCGTCACCGACGCCTGCCATTTTTTGCTGACCAGCCTCGGCCACGGCGTGCAATGCTGGAATGACAGCGCCGATTTTCTGGCGCAGGCCGACCTGTTTCAGACCGGGATCGTCTTGCTGGACATGCGGATGCCGAAGCTCGATGGTCACCAGGTTTACGGGGAGCTGCGCCGCCGCGGCAGCACGCTGGCGGTGGTGTTCCTGTCCGGCCATGGCGACGTGCCGATGGCGGTGGAGCAGATGAAGTACGGCGCGGTGGACTTCCTGCAAAAACCGATCGCCGCTGAACCGCTGATCGCCGCCCTCGAACGGGCGCAGCAGGTCTCCGCCGAGGCCTGGCAACGCCATGAAACTTGCGGCCGCTACCGCACGCTCACGCCGAAAGAACGCGACATTGCGCAGCTGGTGGTGCGGGGCATGATGAACAGGGAAATGGCTGAACGGTTGAATATCGCCCTGCGCACCGTGGAGGTTCACCGGGCAAAAGTGATGGAGAAAATGCAGGCCACCAGCCTGGCGGAATTGGTGATTCAGCTGCAGGATTTACCGCACGCCGCGCAAGAATGAACGCATCATGCAAAATTCCGCGCCCCCTCTTGCCAACCGGCCTTCCTCAGGCCAGAATACTGTACATTAAATCAGTACTTACAGGTGAGTCATGTTTGTAGAATTGGTGTACGACAAACGCAACGTCGCTGGGTTACCCAACGCCGCCGAGATTATTCGCAACGAGCTGGAAAAACGCGTGCATGCACTGTTCCCGGAAGCTGACGTGCGCGTGAAGCCGATGCAGGCCAACGGCCTGAACTCCGACGCCAGCAAAAGCGATCGTGAGAAGCTGAACCGAATGTTGGAAGAGATGTTCGAAGAAGCGGATCAGTGGCTGGTCACTGAAAATTGACGGGCAGTAACGGTACTGACTCCCACTCAGCGGGAACCTTGCCTGGCGGAACGGGCCGCGTGTCTGCCCGAGCCTATCGGTGATAGTGCCGGCGCCGATGCAATAGACGGCCAATAACCTACTGCACCGGCATTTTACCTGGCATCCACTTTATTTATGAAACCGCGTTGGTTTCCGATGACGTTTCATCGTTTGATACCAGCGCCTCCGGCGGCAGCACTTCCACCTCTTCACGCGCTGGCATGGCGAGGCGCAGATCGATCCAGCGCCCTTCGGGGATATCCATCGCTTCGCCGGCCACGACCGTTGCGGTATCGATGTCGAAACGGCGTTTGCTGATTTTCACCGTGATGCCACCGTCGCTATCGGTAGCGGTTTCCACAAAGCACAGGCGGTTACCGTTGATATCCTGCGGTACCTCAATGGTCCAGCCCTCCTTTGCCAACCCCAGTGAGCCATTCAGCTGATAAACGCCGACGGAGATTCGCTCTGCGCTCACCCCGTCCGCCTCACCGTTAACCGCTGCGCACCCGGCCAGAGCAAAGCCGCCTTCCAGATAGTCAGCCTGCATATACTCAGGCGCAGCGGACAATCTGGCGATCGGTGAGGCTTTCTTGATAAAGCCGTTGCCGTCAACCGTGGTGTTGGCTTCCGACCATATCCAAACCCAGGGGGTAAACGCGGTGCCATTCCAGCTGCGCACGGCAATTTTCCCCGTCTGCGCAGCACTCACGCCATAGCCGTAACAGGTTTGTACCGTTCGATAGCTGTCGTCGGTTCCCGCCTGCGTCACCGCCCATGAGCGCGTATCGAGGAAATATGTGCCAACGTCTTTGAAGGGGTTACCAATGGGATCCGTGCTCACATAACCGCGCCGGCTTTGCATTTGCGCATTGAAATTGCCTTTATTCGCCGCAGTCACGCCTTTACTCAACCCCCAGTCCTTCAGGTTTGGAATGTCTGCGACGGTGGGTTGATCGGATGAACTGAACAACCGTGACCAAGTGATGGTCGAAGGCAATGCGGTAGATGAACTCCCCACCCAGGCCTGCCGCGAAACCGATGTGGCAAAATACGCGCACGAAGGTCCGCCATCCACCGGCAGCGTTAATAGCCCGCCGGACACATTGCCCGGCCGATTGGCCGTCGCCACCGTGTAGCGCTGAATGGAAGATTTATTATCCTTCGCGAATGCATCCTCAGTATGAACCGGCCCGATCCCAAAACCGGCGATAGCAGATTGGGCGACCGTGGCATATTCGGGCAACGCCTGGGATTGCGAGAACGAAACGCCCGTACGCATGTCAATTTTCATCACCCCAACCGGTTCCACCGATTGTTTTACCGCCTTATGCTCCCAGCGTAGGCCGGCGGCGTTCGCGTAGGTGATTTGCTCAACCGTATACCAGCAGTTGAGGGTAAACGCATTCACTTTCAAATAGATATCATAATTATCACGACTGGATTCAATAACCTGAATATCCAGGATCGCCGTTCCGGTATCGTTAATAAAAGTGCCGCCGATTCGGTTGACCTTATTGGTCGAATCGCTGGCGCCAAGATTGCCCGTTCTCAACATCAGACGCGACATGCCCGCGTTATAAGTAAAACCGTTAAAACCATTTGAACCATAAAAATTGAGGGCGATTCCTACGCCATTTTGCCCCGCATTTTTAAACTGCCCCAGCAGGAACCAGGCTGAGGTATTGGTGTTGTTCTCCGGCAACTTAAACCGCACATTATCAAAGGCGGTCACCACCTGAGCGGCGCTCTTTGCCGCATTCTGCTCGCTAACTTTTGCCGCAGCAGCAGAGGAAGAAGCCTTGCCGGCGGACGCTGCCGCTTCGGCACGCAGACGATCGACAGTTTGCACAATCTCCGGCGTGATATCGCTTTCCCCTGGCCGTCTAAGGAAATCATTGAGCGTACCAGGCAAGGAATCGTTATAAACCTCGATAGCCCCCACTCGCTCCGGCTGCGCGCCATACACAGAGATGATGACCTCGTAAGCGCCCGGCTCCACGGCCAAAGCGTATTTACCGCCGTCATCCGTCACCGACTGGGATTTAGCCAGGCTCAAGACCGTTGACGAGGTTTTGACTGCGCGCATGGTAATGGTTACGCCGGAGCGAGGATCGCCATAAGGGCCCTTTAATACGCCGCTGATTAGTGTCATTGTACTTTCTCCATGAGTTCTTTGATTAATTCATCTTGGCGATCGATTCTATCCAGAGCCTGATTCAGTGCAGCCAGAGCCACATATCCCAGCGTTGAATAATCGACGGATTTTACTCGTTCAACCATTTCACCGTTTTGCAACTCTAAAGAACCGCCTTCAGCAACGACCTGAGGAAGGTTCTTTTCAATTTCTTGTGCGATACCACCGATAAAGGGCTTGCCATCGCGCTTGCCGGTATAGAGTTTTAGGCCGCGAATGAGTGTTATAGGGTCTTCAATTTCTTTTACTTCAGTTTTAATTCTAAGGTCTGAGCCAGTCACCCAATTTCCTGTTAAGTTATTAAAGTCTCCATTATTCTGTAGGCGCACCTCATGCCAGACATTGGCGTAATCCTTAAATGAAATCGCGCCATAATCAGTTATGCCAATTTCGCGACGACAAAACATTTGCATGGCAGTGACAACGCCACCTGCAGTTGTCATGACAGAGAGTAATGTCGGGCCATCTACAGTTCCGGTAGATTTGGTAAAAGTCTTTTCAGCACGGACATTAGACGACCCCGTATCACCAGAGTTCAAATGAATGCCATTTCGCCCCATCATGGTATCATCAAATGTCGTTGACTTACGGAAGCGTGAATATCCCCCCACATCAAGATTTGCCGTTTGCCCTGTCACCACAGAGCCCTGTAAAGACAGTGAACCTTTAATTTCCTGATTAGCGCTAATCGTCTTGTCTAACTTATTATTGAGTGAAGCTGAAATATTATTCCAGGCCGGGCCGCTAAAGGTACCACCATCCGGCAACTTAACGGTCATATTTCCGGTATTACTGAAGACCTGCTGCCAGTTATCTTTATCGAGGTTCAGCCCACGCAGGGCTTTGGCCGTTTCGGCGGCCAGTTGGGCGGTGATGGCGTTCATCGCGTCGCGCGGGACGGCATACCATGCTGCGCCCGCCTGCGTTGGGCCGTCATAGGCTTTAATCAGGGTCGCCTGCGTGGCGCTATCAACGGTTTTTACCGGCAACGTATAGGTTACGCCACCAACAACGCTCACGATGAAATCACCGGCTTTCAACTCGGTATTAAAGGCCGTACCGGTTCCTTTTACTACGGCGGAATTGTTCGTTAGAGTAAGAGTGCCTGTTGGCATGGTGTTCTCCTGAATTTTGGCAACAAAAAAACCGGTACGATGACCGGAATTTTCATTATTAAATGATAATCACCTTACATCGAAAGATATAAAATAATATTATCAATTTAAATTTAACCCTGTGATATTAATAAAAGTAAAACATCCAATAAATTTTTAGCAATAGATCCCACCAATGAATATGAAAACCTCTTCATCAGCGAAAGCCAACTCTGTAAATGGAATTCATTATTCACTAAGAATATGTCTAAGATGGGTTAAGCGGTAAACCCTGGTACTATTTTGGCATCATAATAATTTGTCGGAAATCCATCAACATCAATAATCATGACTTGAGATCTAGTGTTTGGGTTTGCCCAACCGGCATTTGGCGGTGTCCATAAGTACTCACCACGAGGTACAAGTGAGATCGTAATTTTGTTATCCCAGTCAGAGAAGTGGAAACATTCATACATCATCCAACCTTCTCCTCTCCAGTTTGTGGTAACCCAGCCCCTCGGATTCGGCATCGCCATTGCCAGATTACCCGGGCCAGCAGCGCCTATCATAGTCCAGTTTTGTTCATTTTCTGGGTTTCCTCCATTAGGATCTCCGTGTCCGTGGTTAGGATATCCTGGATCAAGCCACATCACATTTCGGATCTTCATGAAGTTCCAACCACTATCAAAAATGATATTTCCAGAACTATCAAAAAGCTGCATTCCATGTGAAGACCTCTCTGGCGGAACCCATCTGTCAAAGATGTAATATTGAATACTACCAATATCCTTATTCCCCCACTTCATGACCTTGAACATCTTTTTTGTTGGCCCTAACTGAGATGCGTGCCAATCCCTTTCGTCGCCCGTCATGCATCCTATACGCTGATCGTTCCACATTGGCTTAAAGAACATGAGCGGAGAGTTGTACGGTGATAAGTCGACACCGCAAAACGCTGCAACACTGAGAACATTAGGCGGGTTGAACTGCCAATTATGAATCTGACCAGCGCTCCTTAAGGTATAATTTACGTCGTTGGCATTAGCGACAACGTAATTCCTATTATTAAAAAGCTCTACCCCATAACTATTAGGCATTATAAACTCCCCAATGAACTGTAAGCATGCCCAACAAAAGACCTATACCTAGGTCATCAGGGTAACTCCTTATGGTGTCATTATAAGAGAGATCGATATAGTTAGGGCCACAATAAATATCAGGAGGAGCATAAGCTGTTCCCCAACCTTCTGGCATTACGATGCCAGGTCTTGGTACAGTGTAACTGTATGGTGTCCCACCATTGAATGGTATATTTTCTATTCTGTGGCTCCAGTAATGTGGAGGGTTCCCCCACCATTGAATCATTCCAATATCATAAGAGCCAAGCCAACGTGACATAATAACAGTGTGATCGGCCACCATATTTCCTCTGGAGTCTGATATCTGCCATCCATACTGTTCGCTCATTAATAAAGCCTCCCCATACGTACGCGAACGACATTATTTTCATCCGTAAATATCATATTATTGTCAGGCTTGCTTATTCGCCACCCACCGTTTACCCCAAAGTTGTTAGATTGTATATAGTTACCAATCTTGGCATTACTGATTGTTCCATCCTGAATAAAGGCATTATTCATAAACACCTGCCCATCCACCACGGCAAACGGCGAATACTGATTGCTGTTGTTGCCGCTCATCAACACGAACTGGTTGGCGTTAAAGCCTACGCGGGTGGTGACCGGCCTGCCGTTTTCCGCCAATACTGCAATCGACATGCCGGCGTTGTAGAAGGTGCCGTTCACCCGCACGCCCGCTTTCAACGTATGGATGGCCGTGGCGCCGTCGGCGTCTACCGTTGCCGTCAGTTTGTCTTCCAGCACCGCCGCGACGTCGTCAATCTGCGCCTGCACCTGGGTTTTCATCTCGGCCAGCCCGCGATCGACCTCCGCGATGGTGGTTTTCACCACCATAATATCGGCGCGCACCGTGCCGTACTGCGCCCACTGGTGATCCACCGTCGCGTTGTTGGCCAGCGCATTCTGCAAGATGGCGTCGATGTTGGTGTCGATATCGCCCACCAGCCGCTCGCCGTCTTTCGCGGTCAAGAGATCGTCGCCGATGTTCTCGAGATAATCGCCGGCGTCCGCGTTCGCCTGCCCGGCGGCCCAGCCAGTCCAGTCCCCCTGATTGCCGGTGCGGTCTTGCAACCGCGCACGGAACCAGAAGGCCTGGCCCGCCTTCAACCCGGTCATGGCGTGGGTATGCTGCGGATACGGGATATCGGCCAACAGCATCGCGTTATTCCCGGCAGCGTTGTCCGCATACTGAATTTCGGTTTTCAGCGTATCTTCAGCGCCGATAGGGAACGCCCAGTCAAGCTGGATGCCCCACAGCAAAGGCGATGCCTTGAAGCCGACCGGCATCGGCGGTTTACCCTCTTTGCCCTTGAGGTAGATTTCCATCGAGGTCGCCCAGATAGACGATACGTCACTGGCGTTGATGGCCCGCACCCGCACCCGATAACGGCCGGCGTATATACCCGGCACTTCAAAGCCGAGCGCCGAAGTGCGCAGCACCGACACCCAGTTGCCGTTATCTTTGCGCCATTCCGCCTCATAGGCGATGGCATTTTCAACCGCGCCCCAGGCAGCGCGCAGGGTGGTAATGGCGATGCCCTGGCTCACCGAGGAGTAGCTGTCGATAGTGATGTTTTTCGGCGGCGCCTGCACGCCGGGCGGAATGATGGAGATCGGACGATCGTCGATACGCGCGCCGGTATCGATGCGGGCGTACTTGTTCGGATCGTGTTCCGCGGCGTTGACGGTATAGGTGTTATCACCGTTGTCGGCGATGCCCACCACGCGGTAAAGCTGCACCGCCAGATCGTCCGCATCGATGGACCAGGCCGCTTCCGGCGCCGGCGTCTCGCTGTAGGCCGTAGTGACGGTCACTACGCGATCATTCACCGCCTGCACGGTGCGCGCCTGCGCTTTACCTGAAGGCAGGTTAACGATCAGGCGATCGCCGGCTTTAGCGCCCGGCTTCCTGTCCAACGTCAGTTTACGTCCGTCCACGCCGCTGAGGCGCCCACCAATCACTCGTCCGGCCAGCATCTGGTCCGCCACGCCGACGATATGCCCCGGCATGGGGATCATACCGTCCAACCCCACGGAGAAGCTGACCGTACGATCCTTGCTGTTGGTCAACAGCGCCCAGCGGCCGCGGCGGTTCGCTTCGCTCGGCGTGGTGCAGCCGATGGCCGTCAGTTCGGTCTGGTTCACGTCGTAGCGGCGCACCAGATCGCTGTCGAATACCGCCTCTATCGCATCGGCGTAATGGTTGCCCGGATCGGACCAGCTGACCATCGCGGTGCTGTAGCGGGTGCGCTCGCTGGCGGACGAGTAGGTAAACTTGCCGTCGATGACGTTGGCGCGGGTGTAGGTGAAGTCCATATCGCGCGGCATGTCCGCCAGGGCGACCATTTGGTTTTGCCCCCAATAGGTCATGCCGCGGAAAATGCCGGCCAAATCGCTCAGCACCGTCCAGGCCT
This sequence comes from Serratia sp. CY38905, assembly GCF_052168875.1. Taxonomy (NCBI): domain Bacteria; kingdom Pseudomonadati; phylum Pseudomonadota; class Gammaproteobacteria; order Enterobacterales; family Yersiniaceae; genus Serratia; species Serratia sp. CY38905. Next base: position 115,075 of record NZ_JBJNLV010000003.1, read on the forward strand.
CTTCCCGCGACTGCAGATAAACGTTGCAGGTAAAACGCGGCTCCATGCCCTCGCCGCCGCGCCCGTCCGGCACCGGCTGATCGCAATACTGCGCGATGCGATACAGCTCGGACTCGGAGACCTGGGAGGCGTCGATGCGATCGCCCAGGCCAAAGCGCTCGGCCAAAATAATGTCGTAAAACACCCATGCCGGGTTATCGCTGTAGGCCCACTTAAAGCCGCCGCTCCAGATGCCGGTATAGCTGCGCGTTTGCGGATCGTAGTTGTCCGGTACGCGGATCAGGCGGCCGCGCGGTTTGCAGCTGATCTTCGGGATGTTGGGAAACTGCTTCGAGTCGAACTCCACGTAAAGCAGCGCAGTGTTCGGATAGCGCAGCTTAGCATCGATGATTTCGGTCAGCGCCTCGATGTTCATGCGGTCGGCGATCCGGACGCTGTTGGCGTTAGGCGTCAACCGGCGCACGCGCAGCTGCCAGCCCGTGGTGGCCTTCGGCAAGTTGATGCGGTGCGAGCGTTCATACAGCGAGGTGGTTTTATCGTCGATCGCCGCCGTTAACACCTCCTGGTAACTGCCGCCGTCGGTCGCCACGTCGATGGCGTACTCGATGCGATAGCCGTTGACGTCGCCGTTGTCCGCCTGCTTTTGCAGCATGGGCCACCCCAGGCGCAGTCGAACGGCGGAAAGTTGCAGGTTAGAGACGGAGCGCACCCACGGCGCGCCGCTTTTCAGTTCGCTGCCGACCGAGATCTCATTCTCAACGGCGGGAATGCCCTGGATATATTCCTGCGCCTGCGAACCAGGGCGGAATTCCCAGCGGAAACCGGGAAAGTTTTCCGTTCCGTCGCTGCTCAGTACCGGCGTACCATCAACAAAAATGTTCGTGCCATCCAGCCCGCCGGCAAACTCCCCTTCGCCCAATGCGAATAGCATCTTCGCTCTGGCGATCGACTGAATGCTGTCCGGCGATTCTACCGGCGTGTGGCCGCCACCGCCGCCGCCTTTTCGCCCACGGATCATGTTCTGTGCCATATTTCGCCCATAAAAAAAGCCGCTATTGCGGCTGTCTGTTCAAACGGATGTCGTTATTGCTGGTCTTCGGTATAAATACCTGCGGAGATAATCGCCCCGCCAATTTCACGCGTGCCGTACAGCACGCCGACGGGATTGCCCTGCGCCGTGGTGTTGACCGGCCCGCCAAAGGCATAGCTCGGCTTATTTTCCGGGCCTTGCCGCATGCGCAGCCCGCCCATTTGCGGGGAGAGCATTTGGAGAATGCCGCCGAGGGCCATGGAAGCACCGGCCATCGCCGCCATGCCGGTTCCCCCACCCGCCGTAAATGCCCCCATGGCACCAGCCGCAGTCCCAGCAGAAACATACATAGCCACGGCGACCAGCGCCACGCCCAGCACGGTCTGGAATAAGCCCGCACGCTTACTGCCAATCACGACGGGAACAAGGTGAATATCTTCCGTTCCTTTAGTGAGCGCCAGCTCATCCTGCCCGACATTGCGTTTACCGACGAAAATAGAAAATGTCAGGCCGCGTTTGTGCGCCTCAAGCATGTAGCGTTCAAAGCCTGGAAGCAGATTTTTCATCGCATCGATCGCTTTTGGCACCGTTGGCGCCCGATATTTAAATTCGCGGCCGAAAACCTTAATCATGGAACCATGAAAACGAATGGTTCTGAGAGGAATATCAATAAAATCCATACAGCCTCCAATAAAAAGCCCCACTAAAATGGGGCTGTAAATTTACTTGCGGGCGCTATTTATTATTATTTTACATTCGCGCTTATTAAGTTCAATACCACCTAGTGCTGTGGTTCCATTTTTACAGTCTGTTGAAAGTTTTCTAATACTCAACGCACCATATCTATCACCTTTCGCATCAAGTAGTTCGTTAATTTTTTTTGAGTCTGACGTATTATATTTTTGCTGAGCATCCATTAATGCCATAAACCAAGCCCACTTCCTTACATACTCACCAAGAATTGGATCTTCGTCTATTTCTTTATGATTACTAAGATATGCATCCAGCGTAGTTGCATTAGCAAAAAAAGAAGTCATAAAACACAAAGCCAGCGCAGAGATTATTTTCTTCATTACCCTTTTCCTTAAGCTGAAAAGTGGAATGATAGCATCACATCAGGGCTTTGTGCCGCAACACCTTCACCGTTCGCTCTTTCCAATACCCGCCGTAAGGCACCCGCTGGCTGAGCATACCGTACATATGGTGCAGCAACAGACCATCTGCCAGCAAAATGCCGGCGTGGTTGGCCACCGGCGCCGCAACCTGCATGATCGCCATATCCCCCGGCTGCGGCGGGCCATCGAACTCGCGAAAGCCGCAGGCATGCCAGTTATCCAGATAGCGGTTTTCACCCCGCTCCCACCACGGATAATCAACGCGGTAATCCTGGAGCGTTATGCCGTGCTCCTGCCGGAAGTAGCTCATGACCAACCCCCAACAGTCGGTATGCCCCAGCACGAACTGGCGACCCACCAACGGCAGTTCGCCGCGCGGCAAGAGGATACGTAAATCCCCCTCCGGCCAGCTGGCTATCGCCCAGGGCAACTCCATCGCGTCGCACTGCGCCTTGTCCAGCTCACTCGGCTGCGTGGTGGCGTCTGGGTGGCTGTGCACAATGAGAGTGATGGTGCCCCATTCGGCGGCGGCCACGTAGTCTTCCGGCGCCAGATGAAACTGCTCGGTGGGGTTGTCCGCCAGGTTACGGCACGGGAAATAGCGCCCCACGCGGGATTTTTGCGCCACTACGCCACAGCATTCGCGCGGATACTCGGCCCTGGCGTGCGCCATAATGGCCGCCACGGTTTTTTCTTTCATGTTCGCCCCCTACTGCCGGATCAACGCCGCGCCGGGGAAGCCGCCGAACGGCAGCGGCTCGTGCTCGCCAAAGCGTTTTTGGCAGTCGCTCAGCAGCCCGCCGCAGCGATCCTGGCTCGGGTCATCCACCGGGTTGCCCTTGTCGTCAAAGTAACGGCTACCGGCGTAATCGCAGCCCTTGCCGGTGCGATAGCCACCGCGCGAGCACCAGGTACACAGGCTGTGGATTTGCCGGGTCGGAATGCGCAATCCCCGCAGGTCTGCCGGGCTGGAGAGCTCGAATTCCACCGCCTCGTCGCTTTCCGTCGCCTTGCGATCGATGTAGAACACCTGCAGCTTTTCCTGCAGCGGATCGGCCGCGGGATTCCCCTGCGGGAAGTTGCGGGCATCAAGGTAGTGCACCAGCGTGTCGTGGATCCGCACCTTGGCCTGCGCCATGTCCTCAAACTGCAGGCAGAGCGCGCTGATCAGGCCATTGATATTGGCGACCGACAGCTTCGGCGCGTTGCCTTGGCTGTCGGCGGAGATCTCCAGCCCTTCAACGCTAAACGGCCACGGGCCGTACTCCTGTCCCTGCCACCAAACCGATTTCGCCGGCAATTTGGTTTCATCACCGCCGGCGGCGGCCAGCTCTTGCGGCGTAAAAGGCAGGGTATCGCAATGAAAGCGCAGAATATCGGCGCCAAATCGGGTGCCGTCTACCTCAATCAGGCGGATGCGGTTGCCCGGCTCCAGCTTTTGCAAATCTGAATTCAGCATCATCTCCCCCGGTTAAACGTGGAAGGCCTCAGTAAACGTGGCCGTCAGTGAATAGTTGTCCCCGCCCATGGCGACCGGCTTATAACCCTCGCAGCGGTACAGGCCGGGAACCTGAGTTGGTGGCGTCCATTGGAAGGACTTCACCCCGTGATGGTTTTCCAGAAAGACGATGATCGGCGTGATGTAGTCATACTTGCCGACAAAGGTCAGATCCCAGGAGCGCACGATCGGGTTAATGCCGTCGCCGGAGACCTGCGCATAGCCGTCGCCGAACTGCGCCTTTCTGACGCGAAAGCGCGTATCGCCGGCGGCATTGACGCGCGCCGGAAATTCAAATGTCTGAATGCCCATTACATCCCCTTGATTGCTTTCCAAATCGGCTGGCCCGGCATCAGGTTGCGGTTGATCACCTTTTGGCTTTCCTGCGCGGCGATATTCCCCATCCGTTTACCGAACTCGCCCCATCCCGGATCGGCCTGCGAACTGACGTTGCCGCCGTTCTCGATGGTAATGTAGACATTCGGCGCCGCCGCAGACTGCTGGCCGCCGCCGATCGCCCGCACGCCGAGCGAACCGTCCGCGCCGCGCTTGAGCGGCATGATGGCCTCCGGCCCGGCTTCGCCCATCAAACCGGCGCCTCTGGCGAACGCGAATAACGTGGGATTGCTGACGATCTCACCGCTGAATGCGCTCAGCGAAGGCGAGGCGTATACGCCGCCCTTGGCGTTGGGGACATAGCCTTGCCAACCGGTCGGCATGCCCATCGCGCCTGAGCCGGCCGCGCCCGCGCCGGCGCTTGCAGCGCCGCCCAGCAAACCGCCGCCTATGCTCATAAAGGTAGAGAGAAAGGTTCTGGTCAACAGCGCCTGCATCGCCAGATCGATCAGTTGCTGAACGATGGACTGCGTCATGGAGGTCATCAAACCGAGCATGCTTTGCTTAAAGTTTTGCGTCCCGGTCAGCAGATCGAACATCATGCCGGAGGTCCGTTCCCGCGTCATGTCCACCAGCCCCAGCGCCATCTTGTGCACGCGGCTCTGCCCGCCGAACAGACTCAGCGCCTGCTGATACTGAGCGTCCGACGATTCTTGCGTCGCCGCCTGCATCAGCTGTTCATAGCGCTGTTTATCCAGCAAGCCTTGCTGGTAGTAGGCCTGGTATTGCGCCTGCTGCTGCACCAATTGGTTGTTAAGCCGAGCGGCAGGATCCACATCACCGGCAATGTTCATGCGCGGCGCAGCGAGCGCGTCGGTTTCGGCCTTCAGCCGTTGGCGCGCCGTTTCTTGCTGCTGCATCCGGCTGGCGGTCTGGTACTCGCGTTCGGTCAGCAGCCGCCCGTCATATAGCGCCTTCAGCTCCTTGCCGACCTCCTGCTCTTTACGCACCGCCGCCTGCCCCGGCGCGTATTGTTCAGCCAGCTGTTGCCGCTGCCGCTGGTACTTCTCGGCGTTCAGCGCCATCGTACGCTGCACATCGGCTTGCCCGGCACCGGCCGCCTTGGCCGCTGACGCCAGCTTGGCCTGTGAGCTTTGTTCATCCTGGGTGATTTTGTCGAGGCTGCTCAGATGCGCCTGCTCGATTTCCTGCCGCAGCAGTTGGTACTTATCAAGAGCCAGCTGCTTGCCGTTATCGTTGAAAATACGACCGAGAGGAAGGGCACTTGTTTGATGGCCCTTAGGCTTAACAGGTTTGGCCTCAACATGGCTGTCGTTGCCATTTTGTGCATTAACGGCATTGCTTCGCCGAAGCCGGATCGCTTTCTCGCCCTTAATGACATCTTCCAACTGTGCTTGCAAGGCGTTCCGCTCTTTCTTCACCTCTTTGGGATCAGAATAGAGGAATCCCAACAACCCTTTGCTTCGGCGCTCTAAGCCAGCAATTCGGATATCGCTCCTACGCGCCAGTTGGTTTTCGATCTTGGCTTTTTCCTCACTGAGCGTCCTTAACTGATCGTCGAAGGTATCAATTTTGACGGCGAGCTTTGCCCTGGAGAGTTTGCTGAGATCTTCGGCCGTCTCGACTGCCGCATCTTTCAATGCCAAAGCCGATTGACGAGCTAATTGGTTTTGCTCATGGAAGTACAACAGCGCCAATCCCGCCTGGATGGCGACACCGATCGGGCCGCCCAGCGCCCCCAGCGCAACGTTGGCGACACGAGACGCCGCGCCGACGCCCGATGTCGCCTGAGCCGCCCCGCGCGCCGCCGCAGCCTGATCGCGCCAGGCCGCCGCGCTGTCATTCAGGCCGCCGGCCAGTTTCAGCATCTCCTCCGCCCGACTGCCGCCTTCGCCGGAAGCGCTGCTCGCCTGGCGGGCCGCGTCGTCCAACTGCCTCATCTGCGCCGTCGCGGCAACGGTGATGGACGCAAGTTCGGTAAGTGCCTGCCCATACTGGCGCGAGGTGGCGGCGAGGCCCTGCAGCGACAGCTCAACGCCGGCCAGCCCCGCCAGTTTCCCCGCCAGGCCGCCAAGCGTGCCGCCGATGCGTTGATACGACTCGTCGGTCTTCTTCGCGTCCTGCTGAGCCTGGCGGTTAAATTTGGCGGATTGTTCCCCGGCAGTACGGTAAGCCGCCGTCAGTTTGTTTTTAAAGTTGGTGTCATTCAGTTGCAACCCGACGACCAACAGTGCGGTATCAGCCATTTCCCAGCACTCGCATAACGTCAGCACACTGCATATCAATACTGCTTTGCGCGGGCTGACCGGATTGATGAACGGGGGCACTCTCCGCCGCATCGGCCGTCATGCCTTGCAGTTTGAAGTATGCCCGCCAGTGATTCAGGATGTGCGCCGGCATCGCGGCGATCTTGCGTGGATCCGACTCACCCCAGCGATCGGCCAGTTGGAACACCAACATCAGCCAGGGCGAGTCAGTCAGTTTTTTTCCGCTTCCTCCAGGCTGCCGACCGCATGGCGCTTGACGGCACCGATGGCTTCGACCAGCGTTGGGTTATCGTGCGCCGCCAGCAGATCGTCAACGCTCGGCAAGGCGCCGGCCGGGATACGTTTGCCGTCCGGCGTCATCAGGCATGACAGCAGCAGTTGCACGTTAAGCTGCGCGGCTTTGTTCATGTCACCGCTGTCGATGGCGGCCTTCATGCCGTCTTCATTTTCCTGCAGTTCCGCCGCTTTCAGGCGTCGGATAAAGGCTTTGGTGCCAAAGATCTGCGTTTCAATCACGTGATCGTCGGATTTCAGCAGCGCCGCTTTCAGCGCTTTCAGATCGTATTTCTCTGTCATCAGTTTTTCCTTGTTCAATTCGGTTTACTCTGTACATAAGCGAGTTGCCGCAGGCCACATGGCCCGCGGCGGAAGCGTTCGCGCCGAACGCCCTCAGACGTTAAGCCAGCGCGAATCGTCGGTTTGTCACACTTTTGGGGTGACCGTGCCCCAGGTGTTGCTGTTTTGCTTGCCCTGGACGGTAATCTGAATGACTTCGCTCGCCGGGGCGGTGATCTCATTCATTTTCCAGCCGGACAGCGACAAGATGGAGGTGGAGGTGCGGCCGTTCGGCAGCTCGACGTAGAACTGCACCGTTTCGCGCTTGTCCGCCGCATTCAGCAGCGCCGCAAAATCGGCGTTGGACGGATCGTCGATGAAACCGATGGATTTCTCCGCACCTTCCGGCAGGTCGGAAATAAACTGCTTGGCGGTATCCAGCAGCGTGGTGCAATCGACAAAACCGCCGGTTTGCCCCATTTCACCTACCGCTTTACAGTTGGTCAGCGCCTTCATGGCCGTGGTTGCAGCTCCGACGGTGCCCCATTTGACGATAGTGCCGGCAGGCAGCATGGCGTATTCTGGCGAAGTTTTATCAGCCATAGTTTTTCTCTCTCTTTTTGATGAAGGATGGTAGCGGTCGCTACCGGTTTTCGATGCCATAGCGGACGTGAGCCGCCAGGATGCGTAACACTTGGTGCTTGTGGTGATCCAGCGCAGGGCGAATAAACGGGGCGGCGGCTTGCGTTGCCGTGCCGTACTCCTGCTCCAGGGCTCTGCGGTAATGCTGTTTACTGGGGCCGACGCGCAATGTCACCGCGTTCCATGCGGTAACGGCCGGGCGTATCGCGATGCCGGCGCTCAGCGAGGGTTCGCTGTTTGGCGCCCCTCGTTCGGCGCACTGCCGCATGGTGCCAAGAACCGGGGCCAACGCGGCGTGGCCGGCCTCCGGCAGAATGTGACTGGCGACCTCGCGCCGAATCGCTTCCAAACGGCGAGTCAATTCCGCCATGCCGGAAACGTTTATGGCGATCACGCCGCCACCTCGGAATGGGTGATGAGGTAATCGCGCGCCATCCGATACTGAACGCGGTTATCCGCCAGCGACGTAGCGCTCTGCAAAAGAGTGCTGCGCGTGACCGCCTGTACCGGCCATTGGCCGATATGGCCATGCCGAACCCCTTCCCAGGCATTCAAAACCGCCTTATCCAGAGCGATCAGCCGGGAGTAATCGTCGATCACGTACAGCACAATCTGAAAACGGCTCTGCACCAGCGAGCTGTCGACCAGACCGGTGTTCACTTTCAGATCGCTGATCTTCTGATAGGTCACGCCTTCTTGCTGCGGATCCGGCAAGATCAGCGGATGAACCGCCAGATGGGTTAGCGCGGCCAGCGAGCGTTGGATTTCATCTTCAATCATTTGGGCAAAGTCTCCGTCGTTTTGAGGGGGGAATCGTTCTGCAGACGATTTCGGGTATCAGGAAAGGAACAGCGCACGTTCCGCCGCGCGCCGGGCAACCAGCCCATCGAGCCGCACGCCGCCCGCATTCACCCATCGACCGAACTCGTCGGCCGCTCCCTGCCGATCGCCGGCGTTCAGGCGGCGCAGCAGCGTCGAGTTCTCCAGCGCGCGCAGGCCCAGGTTATAGGCAAAGCTCACCAGCGCATCGAACTGCCCCTGCGTGATCGGCACCGTCACCCGCCGTTCGACGCCCTGTTCGAATTGGCCGACGCCGCACACCAGCAAACGCTCGGCCGTTGTGGCATCGATCGCCATGCCGGCCCCTATTTTTCGTCCCGCTACCGGCTGGGTCCACCCGTAGCCGATGGTCCAAACGCCGACCGAATCCTGATAAGCCTGCAACCGCAGGCCTTCGAAACGCTTAATCAGCGCCATGCCATCGTCACTTATCTTCATGGTTTCCTCCTGACGCTTTATTGAGAAATCGACGTTCCAATGCCTTGATCAGAGATGCTCCCGACCACCCCGCCATGCCGCATACGCCGCCCATCACCTCCGAAGGCCAGTCGTAATGCAGGGCAATCATCACCATGGTCAAACCGGCGAAAATAGAGACGAACAGCTGCAAAAACAGCGTCCTCCAGCTAAAGGTTTCGCCGTTCAAAACCTTGAAGGAATAGCTGGCGACCGCCCCCAGCAGCGTCATACCGAAAGCAAGCAGCATTGAAAGGATGTTTGGTTCATTTTTCCAAGGCATAGTCATCACCCTCCCCTTACCGGGGCATAGCCCGATCGTCGGGAGTCATGGAAAAGAGCGGCGAAATGCGGCCCCTATCCGTCATTCCTGTTCCATTTAAAAAGCGGCCATTTACGCTGTCGAAAATGGCTTATCCGTTCTGCTCAACCTGAGCAGATAAATAAGGATTGCGCCGTTTTATAAAGGAGAAGGATTAGCCGCCCGTCGTGGCTATTCAACGACAGTCATTATTCAGTGAGTGATTGACCGTTTTGACAAAGAGGCTAAAAATGAAAAACCCCGCCGAAGCGAGGTTTATTTGTCATGCGGCGATGCCGGCAACGACTCAGTTTTATCAGATTACTCGCTTATTTGCGTACGCGTGAGTCTTTTATGATAAAAAAACAAAACCCCGCCGGAGCGGGGTTTATCTATCGTGCGGCGGCGCCGGCAACGACTCAGTTTTATCAGATTACTCGCTTATTTGCGTACGCGTGAGTCTTTTATGATAAAAAAACAAAACCCCGCCGGAGCGGGATTTATCTATCGTGCGGCGGCGCCGGCAACGATTCAGTTTTATCAGATTACTCGCTTATTTGCGTACGCGTGAGTCTTTTATGATAAAAAAAACAAAACCCCGCCGAAGCGGGGTTTATCTATCGTGCGGCGGCGCCGGCAACGACTCAGTTTTATCAGATTACTCGCTTATTTGCGTACGCGTGAGCTCTTTTTAAATTATTAAATATCCTACTCACCATGATTATTCCTGATGTCATTATGTTACAAGAAATAAACCATCTTCAATTTCAACGGCAGCCGTTTCAGCGATCCATGCTCAGCTTTATATCCAGCATCGCCAGGCATCCACCAATAAATCCCTCCGCCGTTTGCATCTCTTTACGTATCGTACCGTCTGAACACTTCCTTTTCAGGGCAATCTTGCGCAGGGATATGCCATAAACATGGTGGGCAATGATGAGATCGAACTCTTCGGGTTTGTATTTCTTCAATCTGCCCACGCAACCGTCGATCACCAGGCCGTCATCATCGCAGCAGGAAAGCTCGCCATTCGATTTATAGGACAACAGCCCTTTGAACCCGGCGGCAATGGGGGAATAATCAATGCCGCTGTTATCCCTGGCCCATACGCCCCATCGCTCCAACACTTCATTCATATCTCTCATGCTTCCACCTCCTTTGGGCGTTTGCCACATCGCCAGGGCTCCATGTCGCTTACCGACGTCGGTCGAGCCGTTGTGCTGCTCGGCGTGCTCGCCGGGGGATGTCGCACTAAGTACTGTATAAATAAACAGTATTAAGTATACCCAGAGGTATCTTTTTTTCAATAGCGAAAAGCCATTTACCTGCAGGTAAATTTAGGTACGATGGCCTGATGAAAAACGAGCAAAAAATGCACCTGCAGGAGATGCGGCGAGAGCGCCTGATCATCCTGATCGATAACCTCGGCATCGGGGGCCAAAAGCGCCTTGCCGAGGCGCTCGGCATTGCCGCAGACTATGTCTCTCGCCTGCTCTACCCGCCAGGCAAGAAAGGAAAAAAAGGCATCAGTGGCGATATGGCGCGAAGGATTGAACAGTACTTCGCCGTGCAAATCGGCTGGCTGGACGGCCTGGAGCAAACCGGACAGCGCCCCGTCAGGCAGAAAGCCGCTCAGGCCTTGGGTAAAACGCTGCCGCTGCTGGCGTGGACATTGCCGTTGTCTCACGAACAGATGAACAAAAGGACGACCGTCCACTACCCGGCGATGGTGCAGTGCAGCACGCAGGCCTACTGGCTACCCGTACGGGATGACACGATGAGCGGCTCTGCCGGCGCCAATTACCCGAAGGGCGCCTTGATACTTGTCGAACCCGTTACTGCCGGCATAACCGAGCTCGTGTCCGGCGACAAGGTGATAGCGAAACGCAGCGACAACGCCGAGCTCACCTTTAAAAGGTACGTCGAGGAGGCCGGGCATCGATGGCTTAAGGGGATTATGCCGGGTTGCCCGGCGCTGAATGCCGATGAGTACGCGATTATCGGGGTGGTGCTTGGCGCCTGGCTGCCTTAGCCGCGTTGCGAACCGCATAAAGCAAAAAACCGCCAACCTTGCGGCTGACGGTTTTTTGGCACTCAGGGTGCCGATACTGCTTTATCATGGTGCCGGCTACCGGAATCGAACTGGTGACCTACTGATTACAAGTCAGTTGCTCTACCTACTGAGCTAAGCCGGCTGAATTTGGCGGAAGGACAGAGATTCGAACTCTGGGAGCTGTTACACTCGACGGTTTTCAAGACCGTTGCCTTAAACCACTCGGCCATCCTTCCAATGGGCGCTGATATTAGCGATACCGTTATGAAATGTCTATCGTTTTGATGCAAAAAAATGGCATGGGCGGCGCAGTTGCCTAAACTTCAGGCCTTAAACGCCTAAAAAATGAAAAGCCCCGCGCAAGCGAGGCTTTTTTGGTCGGCCGAAACGCGATTATTTCGGCTGAGAATCGTAGTCTGAACAGGTTTGATAGCCCTTGTTCATGACATGGCCCGTGTCGTTGTAGCTGACAAAGTACGTCTGCACCTTGCCGTCGCGCGGCGCCACCGCATAGGTGTCGCAGGTGCCCTGCGCATGGATCAGCGTGGCGGACGTCGACGGCGGACCGGCGATAGCCCGCACCTGCTGCTTGGTCATCCCTACTTTGACATCGCTGACCACCGGCTCATTGACATAACTGGCTGCGCGATCATAGGTGGTGCAACCGGCAAGAATGGAAAATACCGCCGCGGTGCCGACGGCCAAAACCAACTTCTTCGTCATAGCTTGTCCTCTTGGAGTGCATTTGTTGTTCCCTAAGTCTAGAAGCGGGAAGGCTTTTCTACAAATTCCCCTTTGTCGATCGGTGCGCTTTTGCACTCAAGAGGCCATCGCCGGCGTGCCAGCAGATTCAAAAACCGAAATCGCTCAGCGCTGGAACATCGTCCGGGCGCCGGCCGAGCGGCCAATGAAAACGCCGATCCTGTTCGCGAATCGGCATGTCGTTGATGCAGGCATGACGGTTGATCATCAGCCCCTCCTGATTGAACTCCCAGTTTTCATTGCCGAAGCTGCGATACCAGTTGCCGGAATCGTCGCGCCATTCATAGGCGAAACGCACCGCGATGCGCGCGCCGTCAAACGCCCACAGCTCCTTAATCAGCCGATACTCCAGTTCTTTCGCCCATTTGCGTTGCAAAAAGCCGACCACCGCCGCGCGGCCGTCGACAAACTCCGCGCGGTTACGCCAGTGGGTATCGAGGGAATACACCTGCGATACGCGTTCGGGATCGCGACTGTTCCAGGCATCCTCCGCCAGCCGCACCTTCTCGATGGCGGATTCGCGGGTAAAAGGCGGCAATGGGGGTTTAATGCTCATGTTCATCTCCTGAGTGAAGGCATGTAGACAACTCTGTCTACACCTTTACGCTAGCGCAAGTAGACAGAGTTGTCTACAATCACTCGAAAATAGCCCCGGAGAAAATGATGACCGCCGATCTCAACGCCTTGCCCGCCCGCCAGCGCATCCTGCTGACGGCGCACGATCTGTTTTATCAAGAAGGGATCCGCGCCACCGGTATCGATCGCATCATCAAGGAATCGGGCGTGACCAAAGTGACCTTCTACCGCCACTTTCCCAGCAAGAACGATTTGATTACGGCGTTTTTGACCTATCGCCATCAGCAGTGGCTCAGCTGGTTCAGCACATCACTGGCCCGCCATGTGGCGCAGACCGGCGGGTTGCTGCCGGCGCTGGCGCCCTGCCTGGCGGAATGGTTCGACGATCCGCGCTTTCGCGGCTGCGCGTTTATCAATACTGCGGTGGAGATAGCCGATCTGCTGCCGGAAAGCCTGCACATCGCCGGCCGGCATAAGCGGCAGATGGCGGATGAACTGGCGCGCCACCTGCCCGCCGGGCCGCAGCGGGAACAGCGGGCGGCAATGCTGGCGATGCTGATCGACGGCGCCATCGTCAGAGTGCAGATAGAGCGGCAACCGCAGGCCGCGCTGCAGGTGCTGAATGCCGCGTTGAACATGTTGGCGCTAGGCGGGTTCGATCAGTAATTGGCCCAGATGCCCGGCGTCACCAGCTCCAGCAGGTGGGCGTCGGGGTCGCGAAAATAAATGCTCTCCCCGCCGTGTTCCCAACGCATTCGCCCCTCAATCTCCACGCCGTTGGCCACCAGATGCCGTTCCCAGTGCGGCAGTTGCTCTTTCGCCACCGCCAGCCCGATATGCGCCGGCCCCACGCCATCGTGCGCGGGAATAAACCCGGTCGGATACTGCGCCCCGCGCAGCGAATCGCCCTCGATAAACAGCAACAGTACGCTCCGATCGCCGACGTTATAGGCGCGAAACCGTTCATTGGCGACCATTGCCGGCAGCTTCAGCACCTGCCGGTAAAAAGCGTCCGCGCGTTCAATGTCGCTGACGTACAGCACCGTTTCGATCACCTTATCGATCTTGAGTTCCATATCACCTCCGTTCTGTTTGCTGTACTGACAGCGTAGGCCGAGCGGAGGCGATCCGAAGCGCTTCCCATGCCGACAACGGATCAATCCGTGCTTTTTACCGGCAAAAAAAACGCGGCCCGAAGGCCGCGCTGTGTCATTCACACGCTGGTGCTTAGAACTGGTAAACCAGGCCCACGGCAACCACGTTGTCGGTGTTGATGCCGGCAGCGTCGGTGAAATCGTTGTTGTCCACCAGGTTGATTTTGTAATCAACATAGGTAGACATGTTTTTGTTGAAGAAGTAGGTCGCACCCAGGTCGACGAATTTGACCAGATCTTGATCGCCGTAGTCCTTGCCGTTGCCGGCGCGGCCCAGGTCTTTACCTTTGGTCTGGTTATAGCCCACGAACGGACGCAGACCGAAGTCGAACTGGTAGTGCGCGTAGGCTTCGAAGCTCTGCGCCTTGTTGGCGTAGCCATAAACGCTGCTGTCGGAACTGCCGAAACGCGCCGCGTTGTAGGACTGGGTGAACATCACCGCCAGGTAAACGTCGTTGGCGTCATATTTCAGACCGCCGGAGTAACCTTCCGCCTTGTCGCCGCGACCCATAATATTGCGGTACGCGCCGGCGCCGTTCTGCTCGCTGGTGCGGCGAGAGTTGAAGAAGGCGCCCGCGGCGCTGATGCCGTAGCCCATGTCATAGCTCATGGACATACCGTAGCCTTCGCCGTTTTGGCCCAGGACGTCACGACCGTTGTTGGTCTCTTCGCCGTTGCCGTTTTTACCCTGGTACTGCAGGGCAAAGTTCAGGCCGTCAACCAGACCGAAGAAGTCGTTGTTACGGTAGGTCGCCAGGCCGCTGGAACGCTGGAACATGAACTGGTCGGCGCCGTAGGTCATACCGTCGAACTCAGGCTGCAAGTCGGTATACGCCGCGACGTCATACAGCACGCCGGTGTTACGGCCGTAGTCGAAGGAACCATAGTCGCCGAATTTCAGACCGGCGAAGCCGTAACGGGTGAAGTTCTTGTTGTCCTGGTTTTCAGCGTGGTTCAGGTTCGCCTGATATTCCCACTGGCCGTACCCGGTCAACTGATCGCTGATTTGCGTTTCGCCGCGCAGGCCAAAACGCATATAAGACTGATCGCCGTCCACGCCGTTGTTGCTGGAGAAATAGTGAAGACCGTCGACTTTACCGTACAAATCCAGTTTATTACCGTCTTTGTTGTAGATTTCCGCCGCGCCTGCTGTGCCTGCAACCAGCAGTGCGGGTACCATCAGAGAGAGTACTCGAAGTTTCATCGTTATTATCCTCGTTAATTATGTCGAGCTACGGCCACTGCCCTTTTCGAGCATTATTAGCACGACTGTGCATTACCATTCTGGTAACAAGGGTTATATTAATCCAGAAAGAAAATGATACCAAGTATCCGATAGTGTTTCAGTGTAATTAATAAAGGTTTCAAAATGTAAATACGCGCGAACTTTCACAAAACCTTACAGACAAACAAAATAAAGCACTTAAAGACAAAGAATAGATTAATTGATAAAAAATCATGTAGTTATACATATCTTTAAGAAAAAAAAGCCAACCATACAATTGAGACGGGCAATAAGCACATTGTGCCAAAACTCTCCCCACACGCAGCCGCTATAATCACTTCGCTATCATCATTATTTTCATTATTACCTTCATTATCGGAAGATAATTTCTGCATTCCTTTTAACCGGCTTCTGGCCGGTTTTTTATTTCCCTCCATACTCCCCTCACAATTTCGACTCGCACAAATAGCAAGCAAATAAATAACCCAATGATATAGTTTCACTAATTTACCGCCGCACTAATTGCTAATCTTTTTCCTTATTTTAGCCTGCAAATTGAGCTTGCTTTTCATTTCGTGCTTTATCTTGCCGATTATTTCCCGCCGCAGGCACAATTAGCCGCAGAGTTTCAGTTCTGGTAATCTGAAAAAAGCGCACCTTCAGCGAGTAAAATTCATGATGCCCTTTCAACCCGACGTGCTGTGGCGGCGGCTGCAAAGTTCCCCCTTCCGCGCTCGCTTCCGTTTAAATGCCAAAGACCAAGCTTATCTGGAGGGCAAGGGATTACCCCTTATCCTCAGCCATGCCCGCGATTTTATCGATCGCCGCCTGGCCGCCGCCCACCCTAAAAACGACGGCAAGCAAACGCCGATGCGTGGCCACCCGGTGTTCGTCGCCCAGCACGCCACCGCCACCTGCTGCCGCGGCTGCCTGGAAAAGTGGCACGGCATACCGCAGGGCGTCGCACTGGACGAGCGGCAAAAGGACTATATTGTCCAGGCTATCGCGCTGTGGCTGGTGCGCAGAGGCGGCGCCAGGGATATGTCAGGCACGAATATTTTCGACCCGGATCGCTGATTGTGATAAAAACTGTCGGTAACTTTCACCATTCTTTTGACCCAAGATCCTGACGCTTACATGACAGCCACCTTGTGCAATGAACAGCAAACGCCCGGCGTTCCTCAACAGATCGCCACCCGTCTGGCCTTTTTCGTCGCCGGTCTCGGCATGGCCGCCTGGGCGCCGTTGGTCCCCTTCGCCAAAGCGCGCATCGGCATCGACGACGGCTCGCTCGGCCTGTTGCTGCTCTGTATCGGCGCCGGCTCCATGCTGGCGATGCCGCTGACCGGTTTCCTGACCGGCAAATTGGGCTGCAGCTCGGTGATCTTGATGGCGGGGCTGGGATTGTGCATCGATCTGCCGCTGCTGGCGCTGATGGACTCTCTCGGCGGCATGGCCGTGGCGCTGCTGCTGTTCGGTGCGGCGATCGGCATGATCGACGTAGCGATGAACGTTCAGGCGGTGATCGTCGAACGCGCCAGCGGCAAGGCGATGATGTCCGGCTTTCACGGTTTCTTCAGCATCGGCGGCATTGCCGGCGCCGGCGGCGTCAGCGCGCTGTTGTGGCTGGGGCTGACGCCACTGCAATCCACCCTGCTTACCGTACTGGCGGTGATAGTGCTGCTGGCGCTCGCCAGCCGCCATCTGCTGCGTGAGAGCGGCGCCGACGACGACGGGCCGATGTTCGTCTTGCCGCGCGGCTGGGTGATGTTCATCGGCATTCTTTGCTTCATCATGTTCCTGGCGGAAGGATCGATGCTCGACTGGAGCGCGCTGTTCCTCACCACATTGCGCGGCGTCGAACACAGCCAGGCCGGTCTGGGTTATGCGCTGTTTTCCATCACCATGACGCTCGGCCGGCTCAATGGCGATCGGGTGGTGAACTCGCTGGGCCGCTACCGGGTGTTGCTGCTGGGCAGCCTGTGCGCCGCTCTCGGCCTGAGTCTGGCCATCGCCTTCAATCACGCCACCGTGTCGCTGGTCGGTTTCATGCTGGTCGGCCTGGGCGCCTCGAACGTGGTGCCGATCCTGTTCAGCGCTGCAGGCAACCAGCGCGACATGCCGGCCAATTTGGCGATCGCCTCCGTCACCACCGTCGGCTATGCCGGTATTCTGGCCGGCCCGGCTCTGATCGGCTTCATCGCTCAGTTTTCCAGCCTGACGGTGGCCTTCGCCTGCGTAGCCGCTCTGCTGTTGGCGGTGGCCGCCAGCGCCAGGGCCGTCACTCGCTGATTCAGGAATGCGCAGCCACTATGCAAAATAAACAATTGACCATCAGCTCCAGCAACATTACCCGCTGCTTCCTGCTGTTTATCGTGCTGCTGACGATCGGCATCGGCCTGTATGGCTACAACTACACCAACGCCTGGCTGGCGGAAAAAAAGTACGCGCTGAACAGCATTGCCGGTTCGCTGCAAAAGCGCATCGATACCTACCGCTATATGACCTATCAGGTCTATGACAAATTTGGCAATGCGCCGGCGCAGAATGTCGATCCCGGTTTGCAGGAAACCCGCCTGCGGCCCGACGTCTATTATATCGAGAAACCGCACAAGAAAACCGACGCGGTGATCTTCGGCAGCCATGACGAGAGCACGCTGGCGATGATCGCCAACATCTCGGACTACCTGGACACCCGCTGGGGCGCCAAGACCGAAAACTACGCCATGTATTACCTCAATGGTCAGGACAACAGCCTCAGCCTGATCACCACCCAGCCGCTCAAAGAGCTGGCTTCGCGCTTTCGGGAAAGCTACCTGACCACCTCGGCGGACGAACGCCGCGCCGAGATGCTGCAGCAGGCCAATATGCTCGACGAGCGCGAGAGCTTTTCCGATCTGCGCAAGCAGCGCTTCCAGAACGCCTATTCGTTCTCGATTCGCACCACTTTCAATCAGCCAGGGCATCTGGCGACGGTGATCGCCTTCGACTTGCCGATCAACGACATCATTCCGGCCAATCTGGCCCGCGCCAATTTCCTGCTGCAGCCGGACGATGTCGATCTCGACGACAGCACCATCCCGGCGGAAACCGTCCTCGGCACCCATGCGACGATGAGCGGCGGCTGGGTGGAGTTCAGCGCCGCCCTGCCCAATGCGCCGCTGAAGGTGGTGTATCGCGTTTCGGCCATCAATCTGGCCATCGACCTGCTGCGCAACAACATCTGGCTGATCGCGGTCAACTTGCTGCTGCTGGCGCTGTCGATGCTGAGCATCTACTTTATCCGCCGCCAGTACATTCGCCCGAGCGAAAACATGGCGGTGGAACTGGAGGCCGAGCGCGCGCTGAATCAGGAAATCGTCTCCAGCCTGCCTTCCGGCCTGCTGGTCTACAGCTTCGCCAACAATGCGGTGATCGCCAGCAATAAAATCGCCGAGCACCTGTTGCCGCACCTCAGTCTGCAAAAGATCGCCCATATGGCCGAACAGCATCACGGGGTGATCCAGGCGACGGTCAACAACGAGGTGTATGAAATCCGCATCTTCCGCAGCCAGCTGTCGCCGGACACCTACCTGTTCCTGATGCACGATCAGGATAAAGAGGTGATGGTGAACAAGCGGCTGCAGCAGGCACGGCGCGAATACGACAAAAACGTTCAGGCGCGCAAGCTGATGCTGCACAACCTGGGCATTGAGCTGAATCAGCCGGTACGCCAGATGCACGATCTGGTCGATCGTCTGCACGGCCGGCCGGATGAGGAACAGCAGCAGGCGCTGCTGGGCCAGCTGACGGCGGCGTCGGCTTCGGTGCTGGAATTGATCGATAACATCACCCTGCTGACCCGACTGGAAACCCAGGACTGGCAACCCTCGCGCGAGCCGTTTAGCCCGACGGCGATGATCGACGAGTTGCTGTTGGAGGCCCTGCCCGCCCTTAATCAGAAGGGGCTGGCGCTGTTCAAGCATTTCCAGCTGGACGTCGAGCAGAACTATATCGGCGACGCCAACGCGCTGCGCAAGGTGATCTCGCTGCTGGTGCATTACGCCATTATCACCACCGCCTGCGGCAAGATTTCCCTGGTTGTCGACCATGAGCCAGAGCACCCGGATCGCCTGATTTTCCAAATCAACGACACCGGCTCCGGCATCTCCAACGAAGAGATCAGCAACCTCAACTATCCGTTCCTCAGCCAGACGCTGGTGGACCGCTTCAACCACGGTTCCGGCCTCACCTTCTTCCTGTGCAATCAGCTGTGCAAGAAGCTTAACGGCCAGTTGGACATTCGCAGCAAGGTGGATATCGGCACTCGCTACACCATTCGCGTCGCCATGGAGATGGAGAAAAAAGAGCCGCAGGAGCAGGAAAAACTGCTCGACGGCGTCACCGCCCTGCTGGACGTCACGTCGGATGAAGTGCGCGGCATCGTGACCCGTCTGCTGCAGGCCTACGGCGCCGACTGCCTCGTCGCCGACGATCGCGCGGTCAATCGCGATTATGACGTGCTGCTGACCGATAACCCGCAGCGAGCCGATGATTACACCCTGCTGCTGGCGACCGATGAGCCGGGTTGGCAAGCGCTGGATAAACGCTACATTCGGGTGAACTACAACCTGAACGGCGCATTAATCGACGCCGTGCTGATACTGATCGAACAGCAAATGGCCGCGCTGGAACAGGAAGAAAGCCCGCTTTCATTGAGTTCAGAAGATATCCAACTCTATGAAAAACAATTGAAATCAAGTGATTACTATGGGCTGTTTGTCGATACAGTACCCGACGATGTCAAAAAACTGTATACTGAGGCGGGCAGCAGTGATTTCAATGCGCTGTCACAAACCGCACATCGCCTGAAAGGCGTGTTTGCCATGTTAAATCTGCTTCCCGGCAAGCAGCTGTGCGAATCGTTAGAACAGCGCATCGCAGAAGGTGATGCGCCCGAGATCGAGAATAACATCAGTCAGATTGATTTTTTCGTCAGCAGACTGCTGAAGCAAGGTAGCCAACAACATGAATAACCTGAACGTAATTATTGCTGATGACCATCCTATCGTACTGTTTGGCATCCGGAAGTCACTTGAGCAAATTGAATGGGTGAATGTCGTTGGGGAGTTCGAAGACTCAACCGCACTGATCAACAATCTGTCCAAGCTGGACGCCAACGTGCTGATCACCGATCTGTCGATGCCGGGTGACAAGTATGGCGACGGCATCACGCTGATTAAGTACATCAAGCGTCACTATCCGCAGTTGTCGATCATCGTGCTGACCATGAACAACAACCCGGCGATCCTGAGCGCGGTATTGGATCTGGATATCGAAGGCATCGTGCTGAAACAAGGCGCGCCTACCGATCTGCCGAAGGCGCTGGCCGCCCTGCAGAAAGGCAAGAAGTTCACGCCGGAAAGCGTCTCTAAACTGCTGGAGAAGATCAGCGCCAGCGGCTATGGCGACAAACGCCTGTCGCCGAAAGAGAGCGAAGTGCTGCGCCTGTTCGCCGAAGGTTTCCTGGTGACCGAGATCGCCAAGAAGCTCAACCGCAGTATCAAAACCATCAGCAGCCAGAAGAAATCGGCGATGATGAAGCTGGGCGTCGAGAACGACATCGCCCTGCTCAACTACCTCTCCTCCGTCAGCATGACGCCGTTGGACAAAGACTAACGCCTGACTCACGGCAGGTTAACGC
The DNA here is from genome assembly GCF_052168875.1 of Serratia sp. CY38905. Taxonomy (NCBI): domain Bacteria; kingdom Pseudomonadati; phylum Pseudomonadota; class Gammaproteobacteria; order Enterobacterales; family Yersiniaceae; genus Serratia; species Serratia sp. CY38905. Next base: position 135,589 of record NZ_JBJNLV010000003.1, read on the forward strand.
CAAACAGGCACGGCATTCGCCGTGCCTGTTTGCTTTTCAAGCCTCGCTGCGGCTGTAGCGCACCTGCTGGCTGTAGTAAGCCAACGTCTGTTCCAGCGTCTCCAGCGTGACCGGTTTCGACAGGCAATTATCCATACCCGCCTCGAGGCAACGCTGCCTCTCTTCCGCCAGCGCGTTCGCCGTCACGCCGATCACCGGCGCGCTGAACTGCATCTGCCGCAGCGCCTGCGTCAGACGATAACCGTCCATATTCGGCATATTGACGTCGGTCAGTACAATATCGACGCGATGCTGTTTCAGCACGCCGAGCGCGTCGACGCCGTCGTTGGCGGTCACCACCTGATATCCCAGCGATCCCAGCTGATCGGACAACAGGCGACGGTTGATCGGATGATCGTCGACCACCAGCAGATGAATATCGCCGTTGTCCGCCGCGCTGGCCTTGGCGGGCACCGGCAGCTGCACCAGCGCCTCTGCCGCGCCGCTGCCGACGCCGAACAACCGGTTGAGCAAGGTCAGCATTTCACGCGGCGTGGAGGTGCTGTGCATCCAATAGCCCGGCCGGGTTTCCTGTGATGGGCCAATATGCTCGGTGGAGAATTGGATCTGAGCCAGCAGCGGCGCATCCAGCATCCGCGGATGATCGCTGAGCAGCACCTCTCCCGCGGCGGTCTCCTGCCCGTCATAGCGCTGGATATCGGCGCCGTAGCCGCCCAGGATCGCCATCAGGTAGCTTTCCAGCCGCTGATTGCGGATATCCAGCCACAGCCGACGCCCCTGCCAGGTATCGCTGGCCTGCGGGATAGGGAACTGGGCGTTAAACAATGGAATGCGAATGCTGAACAAGCTGCCCAGGCCCGGCTCGGACTCGACGGAGACGTCGCCGTCCATCAGATTGACCAATTTCTCGCAGATCGCCAATCCCAGGCCGGTGCCCTGGAAATGACGCTGCACGCCGGTCCCCACTTGGAAGAACGGATCGAACAGGCGCGAAATCTCCTTCTCCGGGATGCCGACGCCGGTATCGCGCACGCTGAACTCCAGGTAGCTGCCGCGGGTGCAGACCTGCAGCACGATACAGCCGGTATCGGTGAACTTGATGGCGTTGTTCACCAGGTTGGAGAGCACCTGCTGCAGCCGCACCGGATCGCCGAAGATGCGCTCCGGCACGTTCTGTTCGATAAAGCAGTACAGCCCCAGACGTTTCTTGACCACCAGCGGCAAATAGTTGCCGGCGATATGGGTGATCACCTCCAGACAGGAGAACTCGCGCGGTTCAATCTTCAACTGCTCGGACTCGATTTTGGAGAAATCGAGGATGTCGCTGATGATTTTCAGCAGCAGGCCGGAAGAGTTGTTCATCGCATTGACCAGCCGATCGACCCCTTGCGGCAACGCCTTGGTTTGCAGCAGATCAAGGTTGCCGATAATGCCGTACAGCGGCGTGCGCAGCTCATGGCTGACGGTGGCCAGGAACATCGATTTCGACTGGCTGGCCTGCTCCGCCGCCGCCGCCATCTCCTGCAGCGACTCTTCCATCTTCACGCGCGCGCTGACGTCCACCAACACGCAAATCGCCACCTCTTCGTTACGGTAGCGCGAATGGACAAAGCTGATCTGCAGGTTGTTGTTGTTGCTGGTCATCACATCGACGAAATTCGCCTGCTGTTCGCAAATGATGCGCGTTATGCGATCGCGGTCTTCGTGGGTCAACAGGTTGATGTAGTTATGCGCCAGCTCGTTACTCAAAATATTGGTGCCGTCGCTGATGCGCAGGATACAGATGCCCACCGGCGCCGAAGCGACGATCTTGCGGTTGAACTGCTCGTGCTCTTCCAGGCGAAACGCGTTGTCCTCCGCCGGCAGGAACATCTTGCGCTCAAACAGCCACGCCAGCGTGAACAGCACGATGGCCGACAACAGGTTCAGCAACAGCGCGTTGAGGATCAGCATTTTGAAGCGTTCCACCACGCTTTTCACCGGCAGCGCATAGACGATGCTCAGCGAAGAAGGCGGCAGCGCTTTCTTCAGGATCAGGTCGCGGTAATTGTCGACATAACCGAAGTAGGCATGCTCTTCGGGGTAGCTGTTGAGCGCAGCGGCATAGCGTTCGCCATCCGCCAGGCGCAGCACCGGCTCGTTGTTCTCATCCAGCAGCGTGACACCGATCGGCAGGTTGCCGGCGGTAACGAAATCTTCCAGCCGAACGGTTTGCTCGATGCCCAGCAACGCTTCCAGCTTGTTGCCGATATAGAGAGGCGTCAGCACGTACAGATAACCGACGTCCGGCCGCTGCGCGCTGGGGCTGATCCAATACAGGTTGTTGTCTTTGTCGAGATTCTTGGCGTTGCGGTATTTCAGAATGCGCTCGTGCAGCAACTTCAGCATGTTTTCCCGATTGGCGCTCGCGTTGCCGCCGCCGAACTCCGCCATACACAGGCTGTCGCCGCCGATGAAGAACACCCGGTTGAGATCGTAGGCCGCCACGAAGTTCTCTTTCCAATACTGGATCAGGCCGCTCAGCGAATCGAGTGAACTGCGATAAGTGGTGCTCAGCGCGCAGTTGGACTCCGGGTACAGCGGAAAGAATTGCGGCGGGCTGCCCTTGCCGGGGATCACGCCGCTGAACATGTCCAGGCCGCTGACCGAACCGTTGAGGCGGTTTTCCGCCATATACTTGATGTCGCGAATGATGTCAGCGGAGTGGCGGATGTAGCCCTGCGCCTGGTCGAAGTTGAGGTTGTACTCCTGCCGGATGTCCGATTCTTTCTGATGCAGGATATTCAGAATATAAAAGGTGGTGAGCAGCGCACCCAACGACCACAGCAAAATCGCCAGTACCCGGAACAGATAGCGGGATATCTTCAGCGTAGTTCGGAAAGAGGCTAAGTATTTCAATCGGATACCATACGAAAGTCAGTGGCGGCGCACGCTGTCGCCGGCGCGGCGGCCGGCGGCTCGGTGCGCCAATTAAACCATATAACTGAAAAAGGGCCTAGCATCGCTGCCAGACCCTTTTGTCTCAGTGCATCATGGTGCCGGCATGCCGACGCCCTTTGCTTTAAACGTTGTCGTCATCCATCGGCTCAGCCGCGTCGTCGCCATCGTCCAGCGGCGTGGTGTCTTCTTCCACCGCTTCCGCGCCCGGCTCCAGGCTGTCCAGCTCTTCGTCTTCCACCGGCTCGGCCACGCGCTGCAGACCGACGACGTTTTCGTCTTCCGCCGTACGGATCAGCGTCACGCCCTGGGTGTTACGGCCCACCACGCTGACTTCCGAAACGCGGGTACGCACCAGCGTGCCGGCATCGGTGATCATCATGATCTGGTCGCTGGTTTCCACCTGCACGGCGCCGACCACCTGGCCATTACGCTCGCTCACCTTGATGGAGATAACCCCCTGGGTGGCGCGCGACTTGGTCGGATACTCGGTCACCGCGGTACGTTTACCGAAGCCGTTTTGCGTGACGGTCAGGATGTCGCCTTCGCCGCGCGGCACAATCAGCGAGATCACGCTGTCGCCTTCGCCGAGGTTGATGCCGCGCACGCCGGTCGCGGTACGGCCCATCGAACGCACCTGCGTTTCCGGGAAGCGCACCACTTTACCGTTGGCGGAGAACAGCATCACTTCGTTGCTGCCGTCGGTCAGATCGACACCGATCAGCTCGTCGCCCTCGTTGAGGTTGACGGCGATGATGCCGGCGCTGCGTGGGCGGCTGAACTCGGTCAGCGCGGTTTTCTTCACGGTACCGCTGGCGGTGGCCATGAACACGTGGCGCCCTTCTTCATACTCGCGCACCGGCAGAATGGCGGTGATACGCTCATCGGCTTCCAGCGGCAGCAGGTTGACGATTGGGCGACCGCGCGCGCCGCGGCTGGCTTCAGGCAGTTGGTACACCTTCATCCAGTACAGGCGGCCACGGCTGGAGAAGCACAGGATCGTATCGTGGGTGTTGGCCACCAGCAGACGATCGATAAAGTCTTCTTCTTTGATACGCGCCGCAGACTTGCCTTTGCCACCGCGGCGCTGCGCTTCATAGTCGGACAGCGGCTGATACTTCACGTAGCCCTGGTGAGACAGGGTCACCACCACGTCTTCCTGGTTGATCAGGTCTTCGATGTTGATGTCGGAAGTATTGGCGGTGATCTCGGTGCGGCGGCCGTCGTTGTACAGCTCTTTGACTGCCACCAGCTCTTCGCGGATCACTTCCATCAGGCGCTCTGGGCTTTCCAGGATAAAGATCAGCTCGGCGATAAAGTTGAGCAGCTCTTTATATTCGTCCAGCAGCTTCTCGTGCTCCAGGCCGGTCAGTTTCTGCAGGCGCAGATCCAGAATCGCCTGAGCCTGCTGCTCGGTCAGGTAGTACTTGCCGTCGCGGATGCCGAACTCCGGCTCCAGCCACTCAGGGCGGGCGGCGTCGTCACCGGCGCGTTCCAGCATGGCGCTGACGTTGCCCAGATCCCACGGCTGCGCCACCAGCGCGACTTTCGCTTCGGCCGGGGTCGGCGCACGGCGAATCAGCTCGATGATCGGATCGATGTTGGCCAGCGCGATAGCCAGCGCTTCCAGGATATGGGCGCGGTCGCGGGCCTTGCGCAGTTCGAAGATGGTGCGGCGCGTAACCACTTCGCGGCGGTGACGCACGAAGGCTTCGAGGATGTCTTTCAGGTTCAGCAGCTTAGGCTGGCCCTGATGCAGCGCGACCATGTTGATGCCGAAAGTGACCTGCAGTTGCGTCAGCGCATACAGGTTGTTCAGCACCACTTCGCCGACCGCGTCGCGTTTGACTTCGATCACGATGCGCATGCCGTCTTTATCGGACTCGTCGCGCAGCGCGCTGATGCCTTCCACGCGCTTTTCTTTCACCAGCTCGGCGATCTTCTCGATCAGACGCGCCTTGTTCACCTGATACGGGATCTCGTGAACGATGATGGTTTCGCGCCCGGTCTTGGCGTCGGCTTCCACTTCCGCGCGCGCGCGCAGGTAGACTTTGCCGCGCCCGGTGCGGTAGGCCTCTTCAATGCCGCGACGGCCGTTGATGATCGCCGCCGTCGGGAAGTCCGGCCCCGGGATGTGTTCCATCAGCCCTTCGATGCTGATGTTTTCATCGTCGATATAGGCCAGGCAGCCGTTGACGACTTCCGCCAGGTTGTGCGGCGGGATATTGGTGGCCATGCCCACGGCGATGCCCGACGAGCCGTTGACCAGCAGGTTCGGGATCTTGGTCGGCATGACGGCCGGGATCTGCTCGGTGCCATCATAGTTAGGCACGAAGTCGACGGTTTCTTTTTCCAGATCCGCCAACAGTTCGTGAGCAATCTTGGACATGCGCACTTCGGTATAACGCATCGCCGCAGCGGAGTCGCCGTCGACGGAGCCGAAGTTACCCTGACCGTCCACCAGCATGTAGCGCAGTGAAAACGGCTGAGCCATACGCACGATAGTGTCGTAAACCGCGCTGTCACCGTGCGGGTGATATTTACCGATCACGTCCCCGACGACACGGGCCGATTTCTTGTATGGTTTATTCCAGTCGTTACCCAATACGCTCATCGCGTACAGAACGCGGCGGTGAACCGGCTTCAGTCCATCACGAACATCTGGCAGCGCACGTCCGACAATAACGGACATCGCATAGTCCAGATACGAGTTTTTCAACTCGTCTTCGATGTTTACCGGTGTGATTTCTCTGGCAAGGTCGCTCATGGAGCTGCTATCCCTCTACTAATGATTCATCTGCCCGCTGCCATAGTGGCAAAGGTGTAAAACTATATCACAAAGCACGCTTTACGGGAAAATAACCGCCGCTGTTTCACGGAAATTGTGCAGATAAGTGCGCTAAAAACGCATCGGCACAGACGATGCCGCGCCGGAACATGTATAATCCGCGCAACGAGAACAAGGAGCCAGACAAGCCCATGAACGCAGAATCATCCAGCCGAGTGCAAAACGTTGACCACCAGGAAATCGCCAAGTTCGAGGCCGTCGCCTCCCGCTGGTGGGATCTGGAAGGCGAGTTCAAACCGCTGCACCGCATCAACCCGCTGCGCCTGAACTACATCATGCAACGCGCCGGCGGCATTTTTGACAAGCAGGTGCTCGACGTGGGCTGCGGCGGCGGCATTCTGGCGGAAAGCATGGCGCGCGAAGGCGCCAAGGTGACCGGGCTGGACATGGGCGCGGAGCCGCTGCAGGTCGCGCGGCTGCACGCGCTGGAAAGCGGCATGGACGTCACCTATGTGCAGGAGACGGTGGAAAGCCACGCTCAGGCCAACCCGCAACGCTACGACGTGGTCACCTGCATGGAGATGCTGGAGCACGTGCCGGATCCGGCCTCGGTGGTGCGCGCCTGCGCCCAGCTGGTGAAACCGGGCGGCCACGTGTTCTTCTCCACCATCAACCGCAACACCAAAGCCTGGCTGATGGCGGTGATCGGCGCGGAGTACGTGCTGAAGATGGTGCCGCAGGGCACCCACGATCATAAGAAGTTCATTCGCCCTTCCGAACTGATCGGCTGGGTCGACGGCACGCCACTGCGCGAAAAGCACATGATCGGCCTGCATTACAACCCGATCACCGATCATTTCAAGCTTGGGCGCAACGTTGACGTGAACTACATGGTGCACACCCAGCACGAAGGTTAAGCGCTGTAAACCGCGCCGGCCCTGCATTACCGGGGGGCGGCGCCGTTGGCGTATTCGGAAAAATACCTAATTTCCGCGATTTCGCTCAAAATACCCGTTGTAAACAGTTTTTTAGAATATTAAATCAGATCAATATGCCGTTTTTTTCTAACGTTTAATAAAGCGCCAAACGATCGATTTTTTCAGTTTTTCAGTAAAATCTGATCGCGCTTATTGACAAGCTTGTCGCGCCAGTCACGGCGCGCACTGCGAACGGCAAGTTACATTTCACCCCCAAGTTATCCACAAATTAGGCCGGTTTTGTTCACTTGCAAACGCCGTTTTTTCTCACTATCTTGTTACCTCACCGACATACAACCCCTATATATAGTGTTTACATACTGAGCAGAGCGACTACACTTCTGCTTAGGGGCACCATACGGACAGGTAAAACACCACATGAACCAAAGTCTGCTTGTAACTAAACGCGATGGCCGTAAAGAGCGCATCAATCTCGACAAAATCCACCGGGTCATCGATTGGGCCGCAGAGGGATTACACAACGTCTCGGTTTCTCAAGTAGAGTTGCGTTCACACATTCAGTTTTATGACGGCATCAAAACCGCCGACATTCACGAAACCATCATCAAAGCCGCAGCCGATCTGATCTCCCGCGATGCGCCGGACTATCAGTACCTGGCCGCTCGCCTGGCGATCTTCCACCTGCGTAAAAAGGCTTATGGCCAGTTCGAGCCGCCGAAGCTGCACGCTCACGTGACGCGCATGGTCGAGATGGGCAAATACGATAAGCATCTGCTGGAAGACTACAGCGCTGAAGAGTTCGAGCAGATGGATTCCTTTATCGATCACTGGCGCGACATGAACTTCTCTTATGCCGCCGTCAAGCAGCTGGAAGGCAAGTATCTGGTGCAGAACCGCGTCAGCGGCGAGATCTACGAAAGCGCCCAGTTCCTGTACATGCTGGTGTCCGCCTGCCTGTTCTCCAACTACCCGCGTGAAACCCGTCTGGACTACGTCAAACGTTTCTACGACGCGATTTCCACCTTCAAGATTTCGCTGCCTACGCCGATCATGTCCGGCGTGCGCACCCCAACCCGCCAGTTCAGCTCCTGCGTGCTGATCGAGTGCGGCGACAGCCTGGATTCCATCAACGCCACCTCCAGCGCCATTGTGAAATACGTTTCGCAGCGCGCCGGCATCGGCATCAACGCCGGCCGCATCCGCGCGCTGGGCAGCCCGATCCGCGGCGGTGAAGCCTTCCATACCGGCTGTATTCCGTTCTACAAACACTTCCAGACCGCCGTCAAATCCTGCTCGCAGGGCGGCGTGCGCGGTGGCGCAGCAACGCTGTTCTACCCGATGTGGCACCTGGAAGTGGAAAGCCTGCTGGTGTTGAAAAACAACCGCGGCGTTGAAGGCAACCGCGTGCGTCACATGGACTACGGCGTGCAGCTGAACCGCCTGATGTACCAGCGTCTGATCAAGGGCGAAGACATCACCCTGTTCAGCCCGTCCGACGTGCCGGGGCTGTACGACGCGTTCTTCGCCGATCAGGACGAATTCGAACGCCTGTACACCCAGTACGAGAAAGACGACAGCATTCGCCAGAAGCGCGTGAAAGCGGTTGAGCTGTTCTCGCTGATGATGCAAGAGCGCGCCTCTACCGGCCGCATCTACATCCAGAACGTCGACCACTGCAACACCCACAGCCCGTTCGATCCGCAGATCGCGCCGGTGCGTCAGTCCAACCTGTGCCTGGAAATCGCCCTGCCGACCAAGCCGCTGGAAGACGTCAACGACGAAAACGGCGAGATCGCGCTGTGCACCCTGTCGGCCTTCAACCTGGGCGCGATCGACAGCCTGGACGATCTGGAAGAGCTGGCGACCCTGGCGGTGCGCTCACTCGACGCCCTGCTGGATTACCAGGATTATCCGATCAAGGCCGCGCACCGTGGTGCGATGGGCCGCCGCACCCTGGGCATCGGTGTCATCAACTTCGCCTATTACCTGGCGAAGAACGGCGTGCGCTACTCCGACGGCAGCGCCAACAACCTGACGCACAAAACGTTCGAAGCCATTCAGTACTACCTGCTGAAAGCCTCCAACCGCCTGGCTCAGGAACAAGGCGCTTGCCCGTGGTTCAAAGAGACCACTTATTCGCAGGGTATCCTGCCGATCGACACTTACAAGAAAGACCTGGATGCGGTCTGCAGCGAGCCGCTGCACTACGACTGGGAAACCCTGCGTAAAGAGATCCAGGAAACCGGCCTGCGCAACTCGACCCTGTCTGCGCTGATGCCATCGGAAACCTCTTCGCAGATTTCCAACGCCACCAACGGCATCGAGCCGCCGCGCGGCCACATCAGCATCAAGGCGTCGAAAGACGGCATCCTGCGCCAGGTGGTGCCGGAGTATGAGCGTCTGAAAGACAACTACGAGCTGCTGTGGGAAATGCCGAGCAACGACGGCTATCTGCAGCTGGTGGGGCTGATGCAGAAATTCATCGACCAGTCGATTTCGGCCAACACCAACTACGATCCGACCCGCTTCCCGGGCGGCAAGGTGCCGATGAAGCAGCTGTTGAAAGACCTGCTCACCACCTACAAGTTCGGCGTGAAAACGCTGTACTACCAAAACACCCGCGACGGTGCGGAAGACGCCCAGGAAGATTTGCAGCCTGCCAAGGCCGGCGATGACGACTGCGAAAGCGGCGCCTGCAAGATCTAAAGTTTGACCTAGCGGGCCGGAATTTTCCGGCCCCTTCATTTAGCCACGTTACGATGGATTCAGGCTTATGGCTTACACCACTTTTTCTCAGACCAAAAACGACCAGCTGCAAGAGCCGATGTTCTTCGGCCAGTCGGTAAACGTTGCGCGTTTCGACCAGCAAAAGCATGAAATCTTCGAAAAGCTGATCGAAAAACAGCTCTCCTTCTTCTGGCGCCCGGAAGAAGTTGACGTCTCCCGCGATCGCATCGATTACCAGGCGCTGCCGGAGCACGAGAAGCATATCTTCATCAGCAACCTGAAGTATCAGACGCTGCTGGATTCCATCCAGGGCCGCAGCCCGAACGTCGCTCTGCTGCCGCTGATCTCGATCCCTGAGCTGGAAACCTGGGTGGAAACCTGGTCGTTCTCCGAGACCATCCACTCCCGTTCCTACACTCACATTATCCGCAACATCGTCAACGATCCGGCGCTGGTGTTCGACGACATCGTCACCAACGAAGAGATCAAGAAGCGCGCGAAAGACATCTCCGGCTACTACGACGATCTGATCGAGATGACCAGCTACTATCACCTGCTGGGTGAAGGCACCCACCAGGTGAACGGTAAAACCGTCACCGTCAATCTGCGCGCGCTGAAGAAACAGCTGTACCTGTGCCTGATGAGCGTGAACGCGCTGGAAGCGATCCGCTTCTACGTCAGCTTCGCCTGCTCCTTCGCGTTCGCCGAGCGCGAACTGATGGAAGGCAACGCCAAAATCATCAAGCTGATCGCCCGCGACGAAGCGCTGCACCTGACCGGCACCCAGCACATGCTGAACCTGATGCGTTCCGGCGCCGACGATCCGGAAATGGCGGAGATCGCCGAGGAATGCCAACAGCAGTGCTACGATCTGTTCGTGCTGGCTGCCCAGCAGGAAAAAGAGTGGGCGGAATACCTGTTCCGCGACGGCTCGATGATCGGCCTGAACAAAGACATCCTGTGCCAGTATGTGGAGTACATCACCAATATCCGCATGCAGGCGGTCGGCCTCGGTCTGCCGTTCGAAACCCGCTCCAACCCGATCCCGTGGATCAACGCCTGGCTGGTGTCCGACAACGTGCAGGTGGCGCCGCAGGAAGTGGAAGTGAGCTCCTACCTGGTTGGCCAGATCGACTCGGAGATCAACGCCGACGACCTGAGCGACTTCGAACTGTAAGCGATGGCGACGCCAATCGTAACGCTGCGCGCCGCCGGCACGCAGCTCTCCTGCCCCAACAGTGAAAGCTGCCTGCTCGACGTGCTGGAGTTGCACGACGTGCAGGTGGAGTACCAATGCCGCTCCGGCTATTGCGGCGCCTGCCGCCTGAAGCTGGTGAAAGGCGAAGTGGCCTACCGCCAACAGCCGCTGGCGTTTATCAACGCCGGCGAAATCCTGCCCTGCTGCTGTATGCCGCTGACGGATATCGAGCTGGAAATGTAAGGTTGGGTGCCGGAAACCGCGCCTGGAGACCAGAAGGCGGGGTTGCCCCCGCCCTATGATTACCGCTTCACCTCACACGCCAACCTGATCAGGATAGTGATATTTTCCTGGTAGATTTTCAGCTCGCACAGCGAGTCTCTTATCATCCAGATAAATAACAAAACCGTAATACATACAACGGTTAGCGAATGAAACACATGCCTTAAGCGCATGCTTGCCTCCTTGCTGTGAAGGGGCTACCATACCGGTGTCTAGGCGGTATGTGCAGCCCCATTCTGATTGAGAGTCAGTCTGGGGCTTTCATCTATCCGCCTTGTCACACAATGCCCAAGACGAACAGTCTCAAGCACCCGCCAAAAGAGTAACAGCATTCCCTCGCCGCGAATATCCCCTATAAGATTATGATTAATCAGGGATATATAACTATCCTCAAAGTATTTCGCTTAACACCCCTTTCCTGCCGACGCGGAAAAATAACGCGCCAGGGGATCGCCAAAGGCTTTGCGAAACATGGCGATAAAATTACTCGGCGAGGCATATACCAGCGTTTCCGCGATCTGCAGCGCGGTTTCGCCGCGCAGGCGCTCAAGGACTATGGTGCAAGATCTGCAAAAGCGGGGCGCGGCGGCGATACACCTTTCACGTCTGGCGTCCGAACGGCTGCAGCAAAGCCGTGACGCCGGCAACTCGGCGCCATGACCGTCACTCGATAATTTCCACCACCTCCAGCCAGGCGTTTTTACCGCACGCCTGGCCCCCATTCAGCCAGCGGCGCAGCATATCCAGCGCCAGCATCGCCACCGACTCCTGCCGCAGCCGCAGGCCGTGGCGCGACGCACGATAACGAACGGTCTGGCCAATGCCGCCGCGCGGCGTATGCAGCGCAATGCTCACCTGATCGTCGCACATGGCGCTGACCGCCAACGCCAACGGCGCGCCGGTCAATTCCGCCAGCGAGCGGGCGCGCGCCAGCGTGGTTTCCAGCGTTTCGATACAGTGCGCCGGCAGCAGCTCTCCCCCCGCCAGCGGCGCCCCTTCGCTCTGCAGCTGCAGATTGATCAACCCGGCGCTGAACTGCTCGCTCAACGCCAGCTTCAGCCCTTGCTGATTCAGGCGCTGTGTCAGCGTCGCCGGCAACCCGATAGTGCCTTCAAAGATGCAGTTGTCCCCCGCCACCTCGCGCACGCGCCGCCAGGCCAGTTCCATTTCCGCACGCCGGCTTTCCGGCCCGGTCAGCTTCAGCTCGATGATCGGGCTGGAGGAACGGTAACCCAGCACCACATCCGGCGGCAGCGGCATACCGTCCAGCTCGGCGGCCAGATCGCTCTCTGAGGTGCCGAAGGTGGTCAGGCGCAGGCAGAGCGGCGGCGTCGGCAAAGTGAAGCGCTGGCGCAGACGCGGCACGATCTGCTGTTCGACCATCACTTTGAATTCCGACGGCACGCCGGGGGTGAAGAACATCTGACATCGGTTCAGCTGCAGCGCGAACCCGCAGGCGGTGCCCACCGGGTTATCCAGCATTTCCGCGTTGGCCGGGATCTGCGCCTGCTTGCGGTTGGAAGGGGCCATCGGCCGCCCGCGCTCGGCGAAATAGGCTTCCATGCGCGCCAGCCAGTCGGCCCGTTCGACCAGCTCTACGCCACAGGCTTTGGCGGCGGCCAGCGCGCTGAGATCGTCGCTGGTCGGCCCCAGGCCGCCGTTGACGATCAGCACATCGGCGATATGGCTTCTTTCCTGCAGGATCTCGATCAACGCAGAGAGGCTGTCCCCGACCGTTTCCCGCCCGCTCATCGGCACTCCCTGCTGGAACAGGTAGTCCGCCAGCCAGGCGGCGTTGGTATCAATAATTTGCCCGTGCAGCACCTCATCGCCGGTGCTGAGCATCTCCACCCTTAACATTGATCTCTCCCACATTTTTTGGTCATTCCACTATAGAAGCCCGTAAATAACTTTTCACTAGCCGCCTGCGGATAATTTCAGCCATGGGCCCGTTCCTCATGTGCCATGCAGTTCGCCGCAATGTAAACATTACTGTACATCATGCGTAACGTCGGTTTGACACAAATTAGGGCTTCCACTATCCTGCCATCCTCATAAATCGTTACCTATAATTTTCAAAATCTTTCGGCTGGTAGAGAAAAAACGTGAAGAATCGCACTCTTGGCAGTGTTTTTATCGTGGCGGGCACCACCATTGGCGCCGGGATGCTGGCGATGCCGCTGGCGGCGGCCGGCGTCGGCTTCGGCGTCACGCTGGCCTTACTGGTCGGGCTGTGGCTGTTGATGTGTTACACCGCGCTGCTGCTGGTAGAGGTTTACCAGCATGAGCAGGCGGATACCGGTCTGGGCACCCTCGCCAAACGTTATCTCGGCGGCGGCGGCCAGTGGCTGACCAGCTTTAGCATGATGTTCCTGATGTACGCCCTCACCGCCGCCTACATCAGCGGCGCCGGCGAACTGCTCGCCACCAGCATCAGCCAGTGGACATCGCAGGACTTCCCGGTGTCGCTCGGCGTTCTGCTGTTCACCCTGGTGGCCGGCGGCGTGGTATGCATCGGCACCCACTCGGTCGATTTGTTCAACCGCATCCTGTTCAGCGCCAAAGTGGTATTTCTGGTGGTGATGCTAGGCCTGATGTTGCCGAATATCCACCAAACCAACCTGATGACGCTGCCGCTGGAGCAAGGCCTGGCGCTGTCGGCTATTCCGGTGATCTTCACCTCTTTCGGCTTCCACGGCAGCGTGCCGAGCATCGTCAACTATATGGGCGGCAACATTCGCAAACTGCGCTGGGTGTTTATCATCGGCAGCGCTATCCCGCTGATGGCCTACATCTTCTGGCAGTTGGCAACGCTGGGCAGCATCAGCTCCGACACCTTCGTCGGCATTCTGGCGCAGCAGGCCGGGCTGAACGGTTTGTTGCAGGCGGTGCGCGACGCGGTGGCTTCGCCGCACGTTGAACTGGCGGTGCACCTGTTCGCCGATCTGGCGCTGGCGACCTCGTTCCTCGGCGTCGCGCTCGGGCTGTTCGATTTCCTGGCCGACCTGTTCAAGCGGCAAGACAACGTGCGTGGCCGCCTGCAAACCGGCGCCATCACCTTCTTGCCGCCGCTGGCCTTTGCGCTGTTCTATCCGCGCGGCTTCGTGCTGGCGCTAGGATTCGCCGCCATTGCCTTGTCGGTGTTGGCGCTGCTGTTGCCTTCACTGCTGGTGTGGAAAACGCGCAAAAAACATCAGGCGCAGTATCGCGTCTGGGGCGGTACGCCGGCGCTGGCGTTGGTGTTTGTCTGCGGGGTGACGGTGATCGCCATTCAACTGGGCATCGCCAGCGGCATGCTGCCGGCGGTGGGGTAAACCAGGCAGAAAAGATAAAGGGGCCTGAAGGCCCCTTTTTCACAGCGTCAGAAGCTCAGACCCACGCCGACGTAAGGGCCATCGGCCAGCGTGTTGTCGCGACGCCCGTCTTTGCCTTCCATTTGCATGTAACGGTAGCCCACGTCCACGCTCAGCGGACGGAACTTCCAGCGCAGGCCGCCGCTGGCTTCGTTATAGGCTTTCACGCCGCTGGTGAAGGATTCAGGGGCAAAGTACCCTTCGCCGTGCAGGCTGAAGTAACGGTTGATCTCCCACTCCAGGCCGCCGCCCAGCGCCACCGCCCCGCCGCTCTTCCCGTCTTTCGGGCTGAGGTACAGCGCTTTGGCACCCACGGTCGCCGTCAACGGCCCCAGCGGCACGCCGAAGTTCAGCCCCACGCTGCCGACGTTACCGTCGTGGTCGCTGCGCGCCCAGTTGCCGGTCAGGCCCAGACCAGAAGAGCCGGTGCTCATGCCAACGCCCAGGTTGGTGTAGTGCTGCCCGGCTTCGCCCGACACGCTGATGGCGTTCGCCGCGCCGGTCACCAACAGCAATCCTGCCGCGCACGCGACCCAAGTCTTTTTCATCATCTTTCCCTCTGGTTTGTCATCCGTACCGAATGATCGAATCAACGCATAATAATAACGTCACGAGTCTATACCAAAGCGCAATGAGTATTTAAGGGATAAAAGCGAAAAAATTCTTCAATAATCAAATAAATGTAAATATTTGCAAACAAGATTCTATATTCGTCAAGGCAATGCCAACGATAACCGAGACCTATTTGCCGTCGCTCGGCAATAGGGCTACAACTAGTAGTGGCTTTGACCAAGGTCAGGGGAAGAAGCCCCGCCAAAGGACTATGCTGATGAACGCTTAAACCGCCCGAGTCTTTACTTAACTGCACTACGATAAGGAGCAAGTGATGAGCAAGAAAGGACTGACCACCGCAGCCGGCGCCCCGGTTGTCGATAACAATAACGTGATCACCGCAGGCAAACGCGGCCCGATGCTGTTGCAGGACGTGTGGTTCCTGGAAAAACTGGCCCACTTCGACCGTGAAGTCATTCCCGAGCGCCGCATGCACGCCAAGGGATCCGGCGCTTACGGTACCTTTACCGTCACCCACGACATCACCCGCTACACCCGCGCCAAGATCTTCTCCGAGGTCGGCAAACAGACCGACATGTTCATCCGCTTCTCCACCGTCGCCGGTGAACGCGGCGCCGCCGACGCCGAACGCGACATTCGCGGCTTCGCCATGAAGTTCTATACCGAAGAAGGCAACTGGGATTTGGTGGGTAACGATACGCCGGTGTTCTACCTGCGCGATCCGCTGAAATTCCCCGATCTCAACCACGTGGTGAAACGCGATCCGCATACCAACCTGCGCAACCCGGTCTACAAATGGGACTTTTTCTCCCACCTGCCTGAATCGCTGCACCAGCTGACCATTGACTTCAGCGATCGCGGCATTCCGAAGTCCTATCGCCACATGCACGGCTTCGGCAGCCACACCTTCAGCTTTATCAATGCCGCCAACGAGCGTTTCTGGGTGAAATTCCACTTCCGCTGCCAGCAAGGCATTGAAAACCTGATGGATGAAGAAGCGGAAGCGATCATCGCCAAGGATCGCGAAAGCTCACAGCGCGATCTGTTCGACGCGATCAAACGCGGCGACTTCCCGCGCTGGAAGCTGCAAATTCAGATCATGCCGGAACACGAAGCCTCGCAGACGCCATACAACCCGTTCGATCTGACCAAGGTGTGGCCGCACGGCGACTATCCGCTGATCGACGTCGGCTATTTCGAGCTGAACCGCAACCCCGACAACTACTTCTCCGAGGTTGAGCAGGTGGCGATGAACCCCGCCAACGTGGTGCCGGGCATCAGTTTCTCGCCGGATAAAATGCTGCAGGGCCGTCTGTTCTCCTATGGCGATGCGCACCGCTATCGCCTGGGCGTCAACCACCACCAGATCCCGGTGAACGGCGCCAAATGCCCGTTCCACAACTACCATCGCGACGGCGCGATGCGCGTGGACGGCAACAGCGGCAACGGCGCCACCTACGAACCAAACAGCTTCGGCCTGTTCCAGGAGCAGCCGGACTTCAGCGAGCCGCCGCTGAGCATTGAGGGCGCGGCCGACCACTGGAATCATCGTGAAGACGACGATTACTACAGCCAGCCGCGCGCGCTGTTCAACCTGCTGAGCGCCGAAGAGCACCAGCGCATGTTCACCCGCATCGCCGGCGAACTGTCGCAGGTGCCGGAGCAAATCCAGCGCCGTCAGGTCGAGCTGTTCACCAAGGTGCACCCGGACTACGGCGCCGGCGTCGCCAAGGCGCTGGGGCTGCAATAACCCCCTGCCGTCATCCACTCAGCCGCCCTTTCGGGCGGCTTTTTTATGCCTGAGAGAGGCGCTGCGCCACCCATTGCTGCAACTGGCGGCGCGAAATCTTGATGCCGCCGTTTTTCAGTTCCTCAGGCAGCGGGAGCAGCGCCGCCGGGCGTTGGAAATTAGCCAGCTTGTCCTGCGACCAGGCGAGCAACGCCGCCAGCGACAGCGACGGATCGCCGTCGATTACCGCCACCGGCCGCTGGCCGAACTCGGCGTCCGCCACCGGCACCACAAACGCCTGCGAGATCTGCGGGTGCGCCGCCAACACGCGTTCGATATCCTCCGGCTGCACCCCTTCGCCGCCGCTGAAAAACAGGTTGTCCAGCCGGCCCAAAATGCGCAGTTCCCCCTCGGCCATCGCGCCGCGATCGCGGGTCGCGAACCAGCCCTGTGCATCCGCCAGCGGCTGCAGCTGGCCATGACGCCAGTAGCCGAGCGCCAGGCTGTCGGCGCGGATCCAGACCTCTTCGTCCACCAGTTTTACCTCGCGGCCGCTGAGCGGCAGGCCGACGCCCGGCCGCGCATCGGCGCGCTTGGCGCACACCGTGGAAGCCAGTTCGGTCAGCCCATAGCCGCACCAGCAGCGGATCCCCGCCGCTTCCGCCCGTTCGGTCAGCGCCACCGGGATCATGGCGCCACCGAGCAGCACCTCTTTCAGCGTCATGCCCGTCAGCGGTTGCGCCAGCAGCCGCCAGAGCTGTGTCGGCACCAGCGAGGCGTGCGTGCATCCCGCCAACGCCTCGGCCAGCGGATGCATCTCGCGCACTGCCAGCCGCGCCCCCGCCGCCAGCCAGCGCCAGACGATGCCCTGGCCGGAGACGTGAAACAGCGGCAATGACAGCAGCCAGCAATCCTCGCGCTGAAAATCCATCAGCCGCAACACCCCGGCGGCGCTGGCCAGATGATTGGCGTAGCTGTGCGCCGCCGCTTTCGGCAGGCCGCTGGAGCCCGAGGTCAGCGTCAGCGTCGCCAGACGTTGCGCATCCCACGCCGGCAGGTTCGGCCAGCGCGGCTCGGTCGAGGGCGGCGTCAATCGAATCACCTCTTCCGGCAGCGCCGGCAACGGATCCGGGCCGAAGGCAAAGGTGATGTCCAATTCGGGTAGCAGCTGCGCCAACAGCGGCGTCGGCAAGGCAGGATTGAGCGGCAACAGGCGCGCGCCGCATTGCAGCAGCGCCAGATAGGCCAGCAGCAGCGGGTAGCTGTTTTTACCGCACAGCGCCACGCCACAGCCCGGCTCCACGCCCTGGTGCTGGAAGTCCGCCGCCAGCTCATCCACCTGGCCTTGCAACGCCAGCCAACTCAGCGGCCGCTCGCCAAGCAGCAGCGCCGTCGCCTGCGGTTGAAGGCTCGCCCAGTGCCGCCACGGCCAATCGCTTAACGGCGCCATAGGCATTCCAGCGCCGAAATATCCAGCAGCGGCAATGCGCTGCCCGGCCAAGGCCGCAGCACCTGCGCCTGCATCAACCCCAGCGTGTCCAGCCCCGGCACGGTGTCCGGCGTCAGCCAGCGGGCGATGCGCGCCAGCTGGGTTAATCCCAGGCTGGACTCGATGCTGGAACTGATCACCGCCGTCAGCCCCGCCGCGTGTGCCTGCGCCACCAGCGCCTGGCAGCGCGCCAGGCTGCCGACCAGCGTCGGCTTGATCACGATGGCCGCCACGCCCGGCTCGGCCTGCACCACAAAGTCCGCCTCGCGCACGCTCTCATCCCAGGCGATGGCGATGCCGGTCGCCCGGGCGAAATCGCGCGATTCATCACGGGTCTTGCAGGGCTCTTCCAAAAAGGCGATGCGATCGCGCCACGCCGGGTTGACGTATTTGGCGAAGCCGTCGGCTTTGGCGCGGGTCCAGCTGCGGTTGGCGTCCAGCCGCAGCCGCAGATCCGGCAGCGCCTCCAGCAGCACGTTGACGATCATGCCGTCGCGCACCGCCTCATACAGCCCCACCTTCACCTTAGCGACTTTCTCGCCCGGCAAGGCGCTCAATATCTCGAACAGCTCGTCCGGATCGCCGGTACACAGCGGCGCCTTGCGGAAATCCGCCTGCGTCGGCAAGCGCTGCTCCAGCTCGGCCTGCGCGCAGCTGAGCCCAAAGGCCACCGAAGGCAGCGCGCTGTCATCCGGTTCGTTGCCCGCCAACCAGGCCTGCAGCCAGTCCAACGCGGCCTGTTCGGCCTGCGCCAGCGTTTCCCGGCTGAATTCCGGCAGCGGCGCGATCTCGCCCCAGCCTTCACGCTCGCCCTGACGCAGCTGCACCACCCATCCGTCACGCGTTTTCAACCGCTGATTGCGCAGCACCACGCCCGCCTCCATCGGCAGGCTGTAACGGTAAAGCGCCGCGCTGCGGTTTACCCCGTTCATTACGGGTTACGCTTGAATTTGCTGAAGTCCGGCTGACGCTTCTCGTTGAACGCGTTGCGCCCTTCCTGCCCTTCGTCGGTCATGTAGAACAGCATGGTGGCGTTGCCCGCCAGCTCCTGCAAACCGGCCTGGCCGTCGCAGTCGGCGTTCAGCGCCGCCTTCAGGCAGCGCAGCGCCATCGGGCTGTTCTGCAGCATTTCGCGGCACCAGCGCACCGTCTCTTTTTCCAGATCGGCCAGCGGCACCACGGTATTGACCAGCCCCATGTCCAGCGCGGCGGCGGCATCGTACTGGCGGCACAGGAACCAGATTTCGCGCGCCTTCTTCTGGCCGACGATGCGTGCCATGTAAGACGCGCCCCAACCGCCGTCGAACGAGCCCACTTTCGGGCCGGTCTGGCCGAAGATGGCGTTATCCGCCGCGATGGTCAGATCGCACATCATGTGCAGCACGTGGCCGCCGCCGATCGAATAACCGGCCACCATCGCCACCACCGGTTTCGGGCAGGTGCGGATCTGGCGCTGGAAGTCCAGCACGTTGAGGTGATGCACGCCGCTGTCGTCGCGATAGCCGCCGTAATCGCCGCGCACTTTCTGATCGCCGCCGGAGCAGAAGGCCTTATCGCCGGCGCCGGTCAGAATAATGACGCCGATGCCGTCGTCGTAACGGGCGTTGGCCAGCGCGTCGATCATCTCTTTAACCGTTTGCGGGCGAAACGCGTTGCGCACCTGCGGCCGGTTAATGGTGATTTTGGCGATGCCGTCGGCGGACTTGTGATACAGAATGTCTTCGAAATCGCCGGTGCAATCCTGCCAGGCGATAGCGGCATACAGCTGTTCTTCATTCGGATAAAGCATGTTCGGTTCCTTTAACCAGGGTTAACGAGAAAGGTCTGCAGCTCGGCGACGAAATCCTGCGGATTGGCCAGATGCGCGTTGTGGCCGGCCTGCGGCACGATGCGCAACGGCAACCCGGCGTCGCGCGCCAGCCGTTGAAATTTGGGGTCGTTCTCACCGCACAGCACCCGCAGCGGCACGGTCAGTTGGCGCAGCTGCGGCGCCAGATAAGGCTGTCTGCCGAGCGATGTGGCTTCGAGCATGTCGGCAATCGCCGGGCCGCTGTTGACCGAACGCGCGGCGATCAGCGCCTGGCGGTGCACATGGCTAAGCTCTTTGAACACCGGCTGCTGATACCAGTCCGCCAGGACTTCGGCAATCGGCTCACTGCGAAAACGCGCCGCCCATCGCGCATCCTGCTCGCAACGATCGCGGCGCTGTTGTTCGTCCTCAAGCCCCGGATTGCCGCCCTCGACGATCACGCCTTGCAGGCCGTCATGGCGACCGTGGCAAGCGTGATACATGGCGATGCGCCCGCCGAGCGAGTAGCCCACCAGCCAATAACGTTCAATATTGCGCAGTTGCAGGGTCGCGGCGATTTGCGCGCTGATGTCGTCAAAGCCGCGGCAGCTCACCGCCACGGAATCGCCGTGGCCGGGCAGATCGATGGCCAGCGACGGCCATTCCGGGCAACGCGCGGCGATTACCCGCCATTCATTGTTGTTGCCCAGCAGGCCGTGCAGCCATACCAGCCACGGGCGGCCCGCCTCGCCCTGTTGCAAAATTCGCGTCGCCAGCATCATTGCACCGCCATCTGTTGCACCAGGTATTGCAGGCTTTCGGCCCCCGCGCTCGGTGGCACCTGCAGTTCGACAAGCGTGGCGCCGCCGCGCCGCCAGCCTTGCTCAACCGCCTGTTGCAGCTGGCCCCAGTTCGCCGGCCGCGCGTAACCCAGCTGGAACATCGCCGCCGCGTGGCTGAACTCGACGTTCTGCGGCATGCAGTAAAAGCGCTGACGATCCTCTTCCGGCGTCGGCAGCAGCGAGAAAATTTGGCCGCCGTTGTTGTTGACGACGATCAGCACCGTCGGCGCCGAGCTCTGGCGCAGCAGCGCCAGCGCATTGAGGTCATACAGAGCGGAAAGATCGCCCACCACCGCCAACGTCGGTCTGGCGGTGGCGCGCTGCACGCCAGCGGCGGTGGAGATCAGGCCGTCGATGCCGCTGGCACCACGATTGCTGAATACCGGGTAGGCGACGGGCAATGGCGTTAGCGCGTCGATGAGCCGCACCACCAGGCTGTTGCCGAGAAACAGCTGGCCGTTCTCCGGCAGCAGCTCCGGCAGGCGGTGCGCCAGCTGCGCTTCGCCAAAGTTATCGTGCAGATGCGTGGATGCCGCCGTCAGCGCTTTATCCGCCAGCACGGCCAGCCCGGCGGCCCAAGGCTGGCGCGGCTGCGCCGGGTGCTGCGCCAACCACTGAGCCACGCCGGCGCGCAGGCGCCGCCCCCGGTGCTGGGCCGGATCGAGCCGCCCCGGCAGCTCGTCGATGATCCAATACTCTTCAGGCCGGCACTGCGCCTGCCACTGCAGCAGGCGTTTGCCGGTCAGGCTGCCGCCGAACTGCACCACCAGCTGCGCATCTTGCAGTACGCGCTGCGCCTGCGGGTGAGCGAGCCACAAATCGGCGCAGGGCAGCGGTTGCCCGGTCTGCGACAGCACGTCGCCGATCAGCGGCCAGCCCAGCGTTGCGGCCCATTCGGCCACCTGCGCGCCCTCTTGCGCGCTCATGCGCCCGGCCAACACCACGCCGCGCTTTTGCCGCCAGAAGAACCAGTCCGGCTGCGGCAATGGCGCCGTACGCGTCTCGCTTTCCTGCAGCCACGGGCGATCGCTCTGCCACCAGTCGCCCAGCGCGGCGGACCAATCGGCATAGTGACGTTCGTCGCCGCCGTACAGCGGCTCGGCGAACGGGCAGTTGATGTGCAAAGCGCCGTGTTGCAGGCGCGCCATCGCGCTGTCGACGCTGGAGGCCAGCCACGCGGCCGGAATATCCGGCGTAGGACGCGGCAGATCGATCGCCAGCGTCGGGTGGCTGCTGTAGAGGCCGTTTTGACGGATCGCCTGATTGGCGCCGCAGTCGATCAACTCCGGCGGCCGATCGGCGGTGAGAAACACCAGCCGCTCACCGGTCAGGCCGGCTTCAATCAACGCGGGATAAAGGTTGGCCGCCGCGGTGCCGGACGTGACGATCACCGCCACCGGCTCACGCGCCGCCTTCGCCAACCCAAGCGCCAGATGGCCGAGCCCGCGCTCATCAAAATGGGTATGACAGATAAACGATCGGTTAGCCGCGGCGGCCAGCGTCAGCGGCGTGGAGCGCGATCCCGGAGCGATACAAACATGCCGCACCCCATGGCGGGCCAGCGCCTCGAGCAGCACAGCCGCCCACCGGCGATTAAAAACACTTGTCGACATAGTTCGCTCACAAGTCAGTTAGCAGAGATCGTCTCCGGCGCAGCCGACGGACGCCGCGCCTGTAGTTACGCTCTGTATTATATGAGGTGTTATTTTCACGGCTTTTGCGCCAGCGCAAGAACGCCGTATATCCCTGGGCGTTTACACCAGATAATTATTTGATTTAGAACAAAAAACAAACAATAAAAACACAAATACTTTACACCTGCGACATTCTGAGCTCAATCCGCCCATACAAAAATCAGGGAAATACCCAGTGAGTTTATCCTGACGGATCTTCCCGCCACAGCAAGTCAACCTCCATGACATACCGTTGCTGATCGGGCATAGGTCAGAACGCCCCGCCTCGACAAATGTTTATTAAAATTAAACAATACGATTAAAAAACAGACACATCTCATTCTGAACAGCTATACTGGAAAGGTCTGTTCCTTCCTGCAACAAATCCACGCCATATGTTCCCGGCGCCAGATACAGGATGTTCACGCACTCCCAGCGGGTTTACCGGCTGCCCTTTTGGTCAGAAGTGAGGAGCTTTTGTGTGAAAGAAAAACTTATCAATTGGTTAAGAAGTCAACGCAAAAACAGCAAAATAAAGCCGCTCGCCGCCAGAAGCGCTAAAGGCGAACCGGAACCGCTCGGCGGCACCATCAAGGCCGAGCTGTTTTCCGTCGATCAGATGGAACGCTACGGCCAGCGTCTGGCACGCTCTCACAAACTGGCGACGCGTAAGACCCCCTACTATTTGCTGAAGCGGCTGGATCACAACGAACGGGTGCTGGCTGAGAGCTGCCGCCAGCTCAGCAACGGCAAAAAAAGCAGCATGACGCCCGCCGGGGAGTGGTTGCTCGATAATTACTATTTGATCGAAGAGCAAATCCGCGTGGTGCGACATCACTTGCCTAAGACCTTTGGCCGCGGCTTGCCGCAGCTGACTGCACCGCACAACTGCCCGCGCATTTACGACATCGCCGCCGAAGCCATCACCCACGGCGACGGGCGCTGGGACGCAGAGAGCCTGACGCGCTATATCGCCGCCTATCAAAAGGAAACCAATCTGACGCTGGGTGAACTGTGGGCGCTGCCGGGCATGCTGCGTCTGGCGCTGATAGACAACCTGCGCCGCGTCAGCGTCGAGGTAGCGCAGGCTCAGCGTGAACGCAACCTGGCCGATGACTGGGTCAATAAAATGCTCGAATCGGCGGAAAACGATCCGGCCAATTTGATCATCGTTATCGCCGACATGGCGCGATCCAATCCGCCGCGCACCAGCGCCTTCGTCGCCGAGCTGGTGCGCCGTCTGCAGGGCCACGGCACCATGCTGGCGCTGCCGCTCACCTGGGTGGAACAGCGTCTGGCGGAGGTCAGCATGACCTCCGATGAACTGATCCACCGCTTCAACCAACAGTTGGCGGTCAGCCAACTGTCGGTCAGCAACAGCATCGCCGGCCTGCGCCAACTGAGCGAAATGGATTGGGCGGAATTTGTGGAAACCATGAGCCTGGTAGATCAAACGCTGCGTCAGGATCCGGCTGGGGTGTATCCGATGATGCACTTCGACACCCGCGATCACTATCGCCACGTGATCGAAATGCTGGCCCGCCACAGCCCGCACGACGAGGTACAGGTTGCGCGACACGTGCTCAACATGGCGCGAGTGGCGGCGGAAGATCCCGTCGGCGATGCGCGCAACCATCACATCGGCTACTACCTGATCGACGACGGCAGACCGGCGCTGGAACAGCAGTTGGCGGTACGCCTCAGCCGCATTACCCGGGTGCGCCACGCGCTGAACCAGGCGCCGCTGCTGTCCTGGCTCGGCAGCCTCAGCCTGCTCACCACCGCCAGCTGTGCGGAACTGTTGCGCCACGCGGCGGGCAGCGGCATCAGCTGGTGGGGATTGGCGCTGCTGTTTTTCCCGTTGGCGATCGTCGTCAGCCAATTCGTGCTTAACCTGCTCAGCGAA
The DNA here is from genome assembly GCF_052168875.1 of Serratia sp. CY38905. NCBI lineage: Bacteria > Pseudomonadati > Pseudomonadota > Gammaproteobacteria > Enterobacterales > Yersiniaceae > Serratia > Serratia sp. CY38905. The sequence continues at coordinate 159,813 of NZ_JBJNLV010000003.1, forward strand.
GTTACGACCCGCAGCCGGGAACCCCGACCTTTGCCGAGGCTCGATTTCTCCTGCGGCATTCCGGCCGAGTTCCGCACATTGGTGGTGATCCCCACCCTGCTCGACGAGAAAACCGGCATCGACCGGCTGCTCAACGCGCTGGAGGTCTGTTATCTGGGTAATGCGATGAAGCACCTGCATTTCGCGCTGCTCACCGACTTTAACGACGCCCCGCATCAGCGGCAGGCTGACGACGCCGCGTTGCTGGCTTACGTCAGTGAAAAAATCGGCGCGCTGAATGCACGCTATCCCTGTGAAGGGCCGGGCCACTTTTTCCTGTTCCACCGCGATCGGCAGTGGAATGACAAACAGGGCGTGTGGATGGGGCTGGAGCGCAAACGCGGCAAGCTGAATGCGCTTAACGACTGGCTACGCAACCGCGACAACGCCTTCTCCAGCCTGGTTGGCGCCGGCCTTGAGGCTCTGAAAAACGTCAAATACGTCATCACCCTCGACAGCGATACCGTATTGCCGCGCGACACCGCTCACCAGCTGATCGCCGCCATGGCGCATCCGCTCAACCAGCCGCAGTATGACGAAAACAGACAGCGCGTGGTGGAAGGCTACGCCATTTTGCAGCCGCGCATGGCCGAAGAGATCCCGCGTTTTGGTCAGGGACGTTACGCCGCCTTATGCAGCAGCACGCCGGGCAACGATCCCTATACGCGCATGGCGTCGGACATTTATCAGGATCTGTTTGGCGAAGGCTCATTCATCGGCAAAGGCATTTACGACGTGGACGTGTTTGCGCGCAGCCTGCAAGGCACCTGCCCGGAGAATTTAGTGCTGAGCCACGATCTGCTGGAAGGTTGCTATGCCCGCTCGGGGCTGTTGAGCGATGTGCTGTTGTATGAGCAATATCCCAGCAACTATCTGGTCGACGTGGCGCGCCGTTCGCGCTGGATCCGCGGCGACTGGCAGTTGCTTAACTGGCTGCTGCCGCGGGTGAAAAAAGCGGACGGCTCACGCTGCGCCAACCCGCTGAGCGCGCTGTCGCAGTGGAAGCTGTTCGACAACCTGCGCCGCAGCCTGGTGGCCCCCAGCCTGTTGCTGCTTTTATTCTGCTGCCTGACAGGGTTGCCCAACACCGGTTACTGGCTGGCGGTGGTCTTTATCCTTCTGCTGCTGCCTTCCGCGCTGGCGCTGCTGCAGGACATCGCGCGCAAACCGCCACGCCGCCCGTTTCTCCAGCATGTGCGGCTGGCGCTGAAGGGCACGCTGCACCGGTTGGCACAAATCGGCCTGCGCCTCGCGGCACTCCCGCACGAAGCGCTGTACAGCCTGAAAGCGATCGCCGTTACCCTATGGCGCCTGCTGTTCAGCCAACGCAATCTGCAAGAGTGGACCAGCTACGCCCAGAGCAAAACGCGCCTGCGGGTGACGCCGACCAATTTCTATCGCGCCATGTGGGTCAATCCGCTGGCCGGGGCGGGGTTGCTGCTGCTCACCGCGTGGCATAACCCGATGGCGCTCGTCGTCGCCTTGCCGCTTTCCGCGCTGTGGGTATTCGCGCCGTTCTTGCTCTACTACCTGAGCCGCGAGCCGCAGCGCAGCAAAACGGCGATCGATGAGGAGCAACGGCGTTTCCTGCGCCATACCAGCCGCCAGACCTGGGACTTTTTCAACACCTTCGTCAATGCTCAGGAGAACTGGCTGCCGCCGGACAACTATCAGGAAATACCGGAACCGGTGATAGCGCACCGCACCTCGCCGACCAATATCGGTTTGTCGCTATTGGCCAACCTCACCGCCTGCGATTTCGGCTACCTGACGCTGTGCGAGGCGCTGCGCCGCATTGAACTGACGCTCGATACGCTGGATCGCATGGAGCACTATCGCGGCCATCTGTACAACTGGTACGACACGCGCACCTTAGAGCCGTTAAACCCGCGCTATATTTCCAGCGTCGACAGCGGCAACCTGGCCGGGCATCTGCTGACGCTCTGCGCCGGGCTGCCGGCGCTGGCCCAACAGCCGGTCATCGATCCGCAGCGGATAGTGGCCGGTCTGGGAGACAGCCTGGAACTGCTGGAACAGCAGTGGGGAAACGCAGCGCCGAAAAACCTGGCCAAACTGCGCCAACATTGGCAACAGGCGCAAAACAGCCCGTACGCCGCGCTGCTGCTTGAATTGGACGCCATGCGCAACTACAGCAACGGGTTGCAGGAGCCGGCGTTAAACCACGGCGAAGAAACTAAACGCTGGGCCGGCGCGCTCCATCAGCAGCTTAATGAACTCTGTGCGGAATGGGCGCAATGGTATGGCTGGCTGAGCGATGCGCCGCCGGATCTGGCGCAGCCGCCCAGCCTGCGCTGGTTGGCCGACGCCCCGGCGAACCTGGGGCTTTCGGCCGAGCAACAAAGCCGGCTCGATGCCGCCGCCGCGCTGGCGCAACAGCGCCTGGCGCAACTCGGCAGCCTGCGGCAGCGGCTGGAAAAAATGGCGCAGATGGACTTCCACTTCCTGTATGACGAATCGACCCACCTGCTGAGCGTCGGCTTCAACTGCGACCATAACCGCATGGACAGCAGCAAATACGATCTGCTGGCGTCGGAAATCCGTCTGACCAACTACGTGGCCATCGCGACCAATCAGGTGCCGCAGCGCAGCTGGTTCGCCCTTGGCCGGCTGTTCACCGTCATCGACAAGGAGCCTGCGCTGATGTCGTGGAGCGGGTCGATGTTCGAATACCTGATGCCGCAGTTGGTCATGCCCGCCTATCCCGATTCGCTGCTGGTGCAGATGTGCCGCGCGGCGGTGGCGCGCCAAATCGCCTGGGGTAAGGAGCGCGGCGTCCCCTGGGGCGTTTCCGAATCCGGCTATTTCGGCTTCGACGCGCAGCAAAATTATCAATATCACGCCTTTGGGGTGCCCGGTTTGGGGCTGCGGCGCGGCCTGGCCGACGATATGGTGATCGCCCCTTACGCGACGCTGATGGCACTGATCGTTGAGCCCGTCGCCGCTTGCAATAACCTGCTGACGCTGGAACACAACGGCGCCAAAGGGCGATACGGTTTTTACGAAGCGCTCGATTACACCACCGCACGCCTGAGCCGCGGGCAACTGTACACGATCGTCCGCTCCTACATGGCACACCACCAGGGCATGGGGTTCCTGGCGCTGTCGCACCTGCTGCTGGATGCGCCGATGGTGGCGCGTTTCGCCCGCTATCCCGCCTTCCAGTCAGCGCGCCTGCTGCTGCAGGAACGCGTGCCGGACGCAGTCGAGCTCTATAGCCCGCGTCGTCATTTCGAAACCCACGAAGGCACCATCCAGCCGGCCAGCTTCAGCGCGCGTGAATTCACCCGCGTCGATACGCCGATACCCGAAGTGCAACTGTTGTCCAACGCCAACTATCATCTGATGCTGTCGCAGGCCGGCGGCAGTTACAGCCGGTGGCAAAACCTGGCGCTGACCCGTTGGCGCGAGGACGCCACCCGTGATAACTGGGGCGCTTTCTGCTACCTGCGCGATCCGCAAACCGGCGAAGTGTGGAGCAATACCTGGCAACCGATCGGCGGCGGCGCCAAAGACTATCGCGCGGTGTTCAACGACGCCGGCGCCGAATTCCAGCGCCATCTGGGCACGCTTTCGGTCAAAACGCAGGTGGTGGTTTCGCCGGAAGATGATATCGAACTGCGCCGCCTGACGCTCATCAACCGCGGTAAACAGCCGCGCATCCTTGAGATCACCAGCTATGCCGAAGTGGTGCTGGCACCGGCCGGGAACGATCTGGCGCACCCGGCCTTTAGCAATCTGTTCGTGCAAACCGAGCTACTGCCAGACCAGGAAGCTATCCTGTGTCATCGCAGACCGCGCGAGCCCAAAGAGACGTGCCCGTGGCTGCTGCACATGATGACGGTACAGGGAAACAGCGCGCAAACCTCGTTCGAAACCGATCGCGGCATATTTATCGGCCGGGGCCGCACGCCGGCCAATCCGCAGGCGTTGTACCACAATGCGCCGCTGACCAACAGCGCCGGGCCGGTTATCGATCCGATCATCGCCATCCGCCAGCGCGTGGTGCTGGAACCCAACGTTCCGCTGACGCTGGATGTGTTTTACGGCGTTTGCGAGGATCGCGCCTCCTGTCTGGCGATGCTGGAAAAGTATCGCGATCGCCACTTGGCGGATCGCGTCTTCGAACTGGCCTGGTCACACAGCCAGGTGGTGTTGCGCCAACTGAACGCCAATGAGGAAGACGCCAATCTGTTCAACCGTCTGGCCGGCGCCGTGGTGTTCCCGGCGCAGGAAATGCGCGCTGGCGGCGGTGAAATCATCAGCAACCGCCGCGGCCAGTCCGGGTTATGGGGGCATTCGATCTCAGGCGATCTGCCGATCGTGCTGCTGACGGTCAGCGACGCGGAGAATATCGCGTTGGTGCAGCAGCTGATCCAGGCACACAACTATTGGCGCCTTAAGGGGCTGCAGGTGGATCTGGTGATCCTCAACGAAGACGTCGGCGGCTACCGCCAGGATCTGCAAAATCAGATCATGGGCTTGATCGCCGCCGGCATGGAATCCACCCTGACCGACAAGCCGGGGGGCATTTTCGTGCGGACCAGCGAACATATGTCGCCGGAAGACCATCGTCTGCTGCTCAGCGTGGCGCGCATCTATCTCGACGACCGACGCGGCGGTTTGGCGGAGCAGCTCAACCAACGCCTGCAGCTGCCGCAAACCCTGCAACAGCCGCTGTCTCCGGTCACCGCGTCGTCGAAGCTGGCGACGGTAGACAACCTGCCGCGCAACCTGCATTCGCCGCAGTTGCCCGCCATCGAAGACCTGCAATTCTTTAACGGGCTGGGCGGATTCTCCAGCGACGGACGCGAATATGTCATTGCGATGAACGAGAACAAGATCACTCCGGCACCCTGGTCAAACGTTATCGCCAACCCGCTGTTTGGCACGGTTATCTCAGAAAGCGGTCAGGCCTATAGCTGGTACGAAAACGCTCACGAGTACCGGCTGACGCCGTGGGATAACGATCCCATCAGCGATCGCGGTGGCGAAGCGTTTTATCTGCGCGACGAGGAAAGCGGCCACGTCTGGTCCCCCACGCCGCTGCCGGCCCGCGGTCGCGGCCACTATTTGACACGCCACGGCTTTGGCTACAGCGTGTTCGAGCACCGCGAAGGCGGCATCGACAGCCAGCTGACGATGCTGGTGGCGCAGGACGCGCCGGTGAAGCTGTTTTTGCTGACGCTGACCAACGGTTCAGGCCGCACGCGCAAACTCTCCGCCACCGGCTACATGGAATTCATCCTCGGCGATTTGCGCAGTAAAACCGCCATGCACGTCGTGACACAGGCCGCGACGACGACGGGCGGCTGCGGCATTCTGGCCACCAACCATTACGGCGGCAACGGTTCCGAGCGCACCGCCTTTTTCGGCGTTACCGGCGCCCACTGTTCCATCAGCGGCGATCGGCGTGAATTCCTCGGCCGCAACGGCACGCTGGCCAATCCGGCGGTGCTGAAACTGCGCCGGCTTTCCGGCAGGGTCGGCGCCGGGCTGGATCCGTGCGGCGCGGTACAGTCGGCGCTCAGCCTGATCGACGGCGATCAGCGCAGCCTGGTGTTCGTCCTGGGACTGGGACAAAACGCCGACGAGGCCGACATGCTGCTGCAGCGCTACCTGGATGAAGATCGCCTGCAAGACGAACGGCAACAGGTCGCCGCCTATTGGGACGGCATCCTGAATAAGGTGCAGATCGGCACGCCGCATCCGGCGGTCGATCTGCTGGCTAACGGCTGGCTGCTGTACCAAACTCTCTCCTGCCGCATTCAGGCACGCAGCGGCTACTACCAATCCGGCGGCGCCTTTGGCTTCCGCGATCAGCTGCAGGACACGCTGGCACTGACCCACGCCGCGCCGCAACGGCTGCGCGAACAGATCCTGCTGTGCGCCTCACGCCAGTTTATCGAGGGCGATGTGCAGCACTGGTGGCATCCGCCGCAGGGCAACGGCGTGCGCACCCGCTGTTCCGACGACTATCTGTGGCTGCCGCTGGCGATGTGTCATTATTTGGACGCCACCGGCGACGAGAGCATTTTGACCGAACAGGTGGGCTATCTGGAGGCGCGCCAGCTGGCGCCCGGCGAAGAGTCCGCCTATGAACAGCCGGCGCAGAGCGCAGTGCGGGAAAGCCTGTACCAGCACGGCGCGCGCGCGCTGAAACACGGCCTGACCTTCGGCGAGCACGGGTTGCCGCTGATGGGGGCCGGCGACTGGAACGACGGCATGAACAGGGTCGGGCTGGAAGGCCGCGGCGAAAGCGTCTGGCTCGGCTTCTTCCTGTTTTCCATCCTGCAGCGCTACGGCGATCTGGCGGAACGCCACCACGATGACGACCTGGCCGCACAGTGCCGCCGCCAGGCCGCCGCCCTGAAGGACAACCTGCACAACCATGCCTGGGATGGCGAATGGTACCGCCGCGGCTATTTCGACAACGGCGAACCGCTCGGCTCACACCTGGCCGCGGAGTGCCGCATCGACGCCATTGCGCAAAGCTGGTCGGTGCTGTCCGGCGCCGGCGATCCGCAGCGCAGTCGGCAGGCGATGCAGTCATTGGATACACATCTGGTCGACCCGCAGGCCAGGCTGATCAGACTGTTGACGCCGCCGTTCGACGGCAACGGTCCCGATCCCGGCTATATCCGCGGCTATCTGCCCGGCGTGCGGGAAAACGGCGGCCAATACACCCACGGCGCGGTATGGGCGGTGATGGCCTTCGCCGAAATGGGTGACATCGAACGCGCCTGGCAGCTGATGGCGCTGATCAACCCCATCAACCACAGCCTGGACAGCGCCGCCGCCGAACGTTACAAAGTCGAACCTTACGTGGCGACCGCTGATGTCTACGCAGTTGAGCCGCATATCGGCCGGGGTGGCTGGAGTTGGTATACCGGCTCGGCAGGCTGGATGTATCGCTTGATTCTCGAGTCGTTGCTGGGCCTGAAACGCCGCGGCGATCGGCTGACGATCGATACGCGTCTGCCGGCCGACTGGCCGCAATTCACGATCAACTACCGCGAAGGCGCCAGCGAATATCAGCTGGTCGTGCGCCAGGGAGAAGGCGAAACGCAGATCATCGTTGACGGCATCCCTCAGTCGGAGCCGACGATCGCGCTGCGGGACGACGGCAGGATCCATCAGGTGGAAGTGATTTTGGGGAAAGAAGATACGTAGCTGTCGGGCGGCGGCGCAGGCCGCCGCCCGACGTCGTTATTTTCTGGCCAGCAGCAGCCCCAGCACCAGCCCGACGGTGGCGCCGATGCCTACGCTGTGCCAGGGTTTATCCCGCACGTAGTCGTCGGTGCGGTGTACCGCTTCTTTGGCGCGCGCATAGTAGGATTCGCCGGTGTTCGCCCAGCGCGCCTTAACCTCACTCAGCGCCTGCTCGGCGTGCGACTTGATGTCGATGTAGGCCTGATCCGCGCGATCGCCGGTATATTGCAGCACTTCTTCCAGCGTCTCGGTCAGCATTCTCAGATCGTCATCCAGCGTAGTTTGCTCAGCATCCGTATGTCTTGCCATAGTGAGATCTCCGTGGTTGAAAAATTAAGCGTTCCTACACTATAGACAAGGATCGCCGCCTGCGGCCATCGGACTTTTACCCTAAAACACCAATTGCACCTTGGCGGCCTGGCGCTTATCGCCGGCAAACTCCAGCGCCTGCGCCAGTTGCCCGCTGGCGAATTCCGCCGACAGCAACGGCAGCGGATCGACCACGTCGTCGGCCAGCCACGCCACCGCCAGCGCAAACTCCGCCACGAAGCGGAAGGATCCGAGCAGGTTCAACTCCTTGGCGATCAACAACATCAGCGGAAAATCGGGGAAGCTGGCGCCCATCCCCACCTGCACCACGGTGCCTTTGGCGCGGGTGATCTCCAGGCAGCGCTGCAGCGACTGCGGATGCCCCGCCACTTCGAAGGCGACGTCGAAATATCCTTTGTCCTGCTGATAACCGCTAACATCGTCGTCCGCGGCATGCAGGCACCGATCGGCCCCCATTTGCCTGGCGATCGCCAGGCAGCGCGGGCTGAGATCGGCACAGACAATTTCGGCGGCGCCCAGCGCTTTCAGCGCCGCCACCAGCAGGCAGCCGATCGGGCCGACGCCGGACACGAAGATCTTTTTCCCCGTCACGTCGCCGGGCTGCTTCGCCGCGTGGATCGCCACCGCCAGCGGTTCAGCGAACACCATCACCCTGTCGTCGCGATCGGCGCCGTAAGGAATGCACTGCGCGCTGTCCACCACTTTGTATTGGGTAAAAGCACCGTCGACGTGCGGAAAATACATCGCGCTGCCGAAAAAACGCATCTCGACGCATTGATTGCTTTGCTGCGCCAGACAGTATTTGCACTGCCCGCAGGGTTTGCTGGGATTGAGCGTCACCTTCTGCCCGACCGGCAGCTGCGGCGAATCGCTGGCGACCACCTCGCCGATCACCTCATGGCCCAGCACCATCGGCTGGCGCACCTGAAAATTGCCGACCCTGCCTTCCTGAAAGTAATGCAGATCCGAGCCGCAGATGCCGCCGCGGCTGATTTTCACCAGCGTTCCCTGCCCCCGGTAATCCACTTCTTGCGCAATCACCGCCACGTCGCGTTTGCCATTGACCACGCAGGACTGGGTTTGAATTTTCATCTCAACACTCCACGAAAAAAGGTTACACCGCCGCCGACATGCCGCCATCGACAAACAGCAGTTGCCCGTTGACGAAGGCGGAGGCGTCGGCGGCCAGGAACACCGCCGCGCCGATCAACTCATGCGGATCGCCCCAGCGTGCGGCGGGCGTGCGTTGGGTCAGCCAGGCGGTGAAGGCCGGATCGTCGGCCAGCGCCTGCGTCATCTCGGTTTTGAAGTAGCCGGGGGCGATGCCGTTGACCTGAATGTTGTAGCGCGCCAGCTCCACGCACATGCCGCGCGTCAGCATTTTCACCGCGCCCTTGGAGGCCGCATAAGGGGTGATGGTGTCCCGCCCCAGCTCGCTTTGCATCGAGCCGATGTTGACTATCTTGCCGCGCCGGCGCGGCACCATATAACGCGCCACGGTTTGCGACACGATGAAAACCGCCTTCTGGTTGACGGCGATGATGTCGTCCCAGTCTTGCTCCGGAAACTCGGTGAACGGGTGGCGGCGCTGGATGCCGGCGTTGTTGATCAAGACGTCTATCGCGCCGATATCCGCTTCGATACGATCGATGGCGGCATGCACCGCCTGGGAATCGGTGACGTCGAACGCCGCCGCATCGGCGCGCAAGCCCTCTTCGCGCAGGCGATCGGCGGCGTGTCGGGCATGTTCGTCGGTGGTGGCGTTGACCAGAATATGCGCGCCTTGCTGCGCCAGGCCGCGCGCCAGCAGAAAACCGATGCCGCGCGAGGCGCCGGTGATCAAGACAATTTTGTTATCCAGTGAAAACAGGTTGTTCATGGTGATTCCCGGCCATCAGGCCTCCAATCAGACAGGCCTCTATCTCAGCCGATTGTTACCGGTAAAAACGTGATGGAAATCACTGAACATCATGTTACGAAACCCTGTTACCCTTAACGTGATCTCACGCAGGCAGCAAGCGGGTAACACGCAGTTATCCAATTGAAAAATAGCTATTTTCAATAGGAGCGCATTCATTGTTATCGCCAAATCGATTTGTTAACATACCGCTATCCGCCCTTGCCGCGCCGCCCGTGAAGGCCACCGAATGAAACACCCCCGCGTTACGCTACAGGACATTGCGCAATTGGCCGGCGTGACCAAAATGACCGTCAGCCGCTTCCTGCGCACGCCGGAAAAAGTGGCGGCCAACACCGCCGAACGCATTGCGCAGGTCATGCGGGAGCTGAACGTCACAGATGCCGATACCGCACAGGCCGGCAGAAGACCGCGCATCGGCGTACTGATCCCCTCCTTCAACAACCAGATCTTCGCCGACCTGCTGGCCGGCATCGAATCCGTTACCCAAGCGCGGGGTTACCAAACGCTGGTGGTGAACTACGATTACAGCCCGCAGCGGGAAGAAGAGCAGATCGCACAGCTGTTGAGCTACCCGATCGCCGGGCTGATCCTCACCGACTCTGCGCATACCTTGCGCGCAGAGACCTACCTCGGCGCAGCCAAAATCCCCCTCGCGCAGGTAATGGATCTCGACGCGCCGCCGGGGCGGATTGCGGTGGGGTTTGATAATGAACAGGCGGGGTATGACATGACCGAAGCGCTGCTCGCCAGCGGCAAACGGCATATCGTTTACTTTGGCGCCATGTCAGACGCCCGCGACAATAAACGCTATCGGGGGTACTGCCGCGCCATGGCGGCTCAGGGGCAAACGCCGCGCCAGATCACACCGCATCGGGTCTCTTCGGTTTCGATCGGCGCCGACATGCTGGCGATGGCGCGCGAACGCTACCCGCAGTTGGACGGTATCCTGTGCACCAACGACGATCTGGCGGTGGGCGTGTTGCAGGCCTGCCTGCGTCTCGGCGTGCGCGTGCCGCAGGAGATTGCGCTATCGGGTTTTCACGGCCTGGATATTGGCCAGGCGACCACGCCGGGCATCGCCAGCGTGATCACGCCGCGCTTTGACATGGGGAAAACCGCCGCTGAAATGCTGCTGCTGCGGATCGCGGGCGAACCCTGCGCCGAGCGCCACGATCTGCACTACCGCCTCTCACTCGGCGGCACCGTTTGAGCCGGCATTCGGGCTGACCGGCTGTGCGGCACGGGCTTTTTCGCTGCGCGCCGCCCACCACAGACCGCTGTTTTTCATCGCATAGCCAAACAGCAAGCCCACCAACAGAGAAAGCGTCACCAGCGGCCAATCTCCGCCGCCGGCGAAGGTCGCACAGGCGCCGATAAAGGTGCCGGGCACAAACCCCAGCCACTGCTGTTTGGCCTGAATGCACATCAGGAACGCAACGACGCCGGTCAGCAGATACCCCAGCAGTTCCCACTGCGGCGCCAGTTCGCTGCCGTGGATGATCGCCATTGCCCAGAAGACGCCGCTGCAGCAGGTTAACGCGCCGATCAACAGCCCTTTCAGCCCACCCTGCGGGCAGGCGAAATACGCCGTGCAGCCTAGAAAACCGGCCCAACCGATCAGCCCCAGGCTGACGGCAACCCAGCCCCACACGCCGGAGAGGATCCCGGTAGTAACGGCAATGGCGAAAAGAACGTTCATAAAGTGACCCGCGGCAAAAAGAAAGCGCGCAGTTTACCCGAAATCCGGTCATTTCATGTGATTAAAATCACAATATAAATGCAATTAAAGAATGATTAATTAAATAAAAGAGACTTAAATCACAAAATTATTAACGTGGGAACCCTACACGTACCGTCATCCATGCCAACAACAGGCATACCGTGGTGCTGCTCAGGAACAGCAGATGGGTTGCCTGCTGCAGATCGACACGGTCGACCACGATCCCCAGCAAGATCGGCACCCAGTTGGCGATATAAGCGATAACGTAAAACAGTGAAAGCAAACGCGCATGGCTGGCCGGCGGCGAAATCAGGTTTACCAGGGTCGCGCTGCCGACGAAAATGGCGCCGTAAGCATAGCCGGCCACCACCAGGCCCGCAGCCGCCAGCCACAGTGAATGCCATTGGATCGCCGCAGCGAATACCACCGCCGCCAGCACCTGCGCCAGGCAACCGAACAACAGAGAATGACGGGCGTTAAGGCGGCGGCTCAGGATCTGGCTAATACCGGCGATCAACAGATACACCGCAATCGCATAGCCAAAGACGCCCCGCTGGTGCATGCCTAACAGCGTTTCCGCCACGCTGGGGCCAATAGCCAAAATGCTGGCGGCCAGGGCCCAACAGACAAACAGCGCCCCGGCACAGACAAAGAATTTACCGCCGGTGATACGCAGGCCATCGAGCAGCGTGCTTTTTTCTGTCGCCGTCGGCGCAGCGCGGGTCGGCGCCGCGACCACGCCACGCGGCCACGAGAACATCACGCCCAACGCCGCCACGGCGGCAATGATCATGATGAAAATGAACGGCAGCATCGTGGGATGAAAACCGGTCTGCAAAGCGATGCCGCTGAAGATCGGGCCCAGCGCCAACCCTGTGGTAAAGGACAACGTGGCGATCAGCGCGGCGTTTTTACCGCCGTCTTGTGGCCCAAAACGCACCAGGGCGATGTTTGCCGCCCCGGTCAATGCCCCGGTGCCCACCCCGGCCAGCAGTCGCGCCATGAGCATCATGACAAAGGTATCCGCCAGCGCAAACAGCAGCGCACCGCTCAACACCACCAGCAATGCCGGCACGATCACGCTGCGTAAATCCTTCACTTTGCCGGCCAGATTGCCGACGCCGAACAAAGAGATCAGTACGCCGGCGGCGTAGGCACCGTAAACGACGGTCAGGCTGACGGAACTCAGCGCAAACTGCTGCTGATACAGCGGATAAAGCGGCGTCGGCGCACTGCTGTTCAGCAATGCCGACATCAAAGCCAGCGCCAGGAACAATAAAATGGTCCTGCGCGACGCCTGAGCATTTTGCGGCGCCGCGATCTGGCTGGCGGTATTTTCTGACATGTTTCAACTCCCAAAGTCGGCAGACGGCGGCCTGCCATCGACATCTTTCTCACCCGGCGGGCCGGGAACGGGGCTTATCATAGCGTTACGGCGACGGGCGAAGTATCGTCAAGAATGAATCACCCTGATGCATTCTTGCATCACCGGAGAAATAACCGCCGATGTGCAGGCCGCTAGCCGCCTTTCTCTCCCCCAGGGCAGAGCAACGCTTTATGATATAACCCGTTATCATTCGTCCGGCCCGGCCTGTTTCCTACGGCGCCGACAAATCTGCAGAGAGGAAATGGCATGATAAATTGGGACGACGCGCGCTTCTTTTTGGCCGTCGCGCGTTGCGGCACGCTACGCAAAGCCGCCAACCAGCTGCATGTCGATCAGGCGACCGTCGGTCGACGGCTGTCCGCTTTCGAGGATGCGCTCGGCTCCAAGCTGTTTATCCGCACGCCGAAATCCTTCGCCCTCAGCCCGTTGGGGGAAGAAATGCTGGCGGACGTGATGAAGATGGAAAATGCGGTGCAGGCGATCAACCGCAAAGCCGCCAGCGGTGACGAAAGCCTGAGCGGCAACGTGCGCATCGCCACCACCGATACCCTGGCCGAAGCCTTCGTGATGCCGGCGCTGCAAGATCTGCGGGAACGCTACCCCGCCATCACCGTCACGCTGTTGACGGCGGTCAACATCGCCGATATTTCTTACCACGGCGCGGATCTGGCGATCCGTGGCGCCCGCCCCGATGACGATGAGCTGATCATCAAACGCTTAGCCACCATCGAAATGGGTCTGTACGCCAGCCCACACTATCTGGCACGGCGCGGCATGCCGCTCAGGGGCGAGCAGCTGCGCGGCCACGATCTGCTGATGTTCCCGCGCGAGCTGGTGCCGCGCCACTGGAACAATTTCTGCGGCGAGGCCCTGCACGAGCCCAACGTGGTGCTGCAATGCAATTCGCAGCTGCTGCTGCGTTCCGCCACCCGCAGCGGGCTGGGCATCGGCCTGCTCTCCGCGTTTTTGGCGGACAAAGACCCGGAGCTGGTGCGCCTGTTGCCGGAGAACAAAGACTGGGTGGATATCTGGCTGGTGTTGCATCCCGATTTGCAACGCGCCGCCCGCGTGCGCGCGGTAGTGCAGGCGCTGGAAACCTCGTTTAGCGCCCATTACGGCTGAGTGCCGTTTCCCCATAAAAAAAGGCCGCCGAAGCGACCTTTTTATCGTTTGAAGCGTTATCAGAACGTCGGCTGCGCCATCTGCACCAGCGAAATCAGCGGCTGCGGATAGACGCCCAGCAGCAGCACCAGCGCGGCGGAGATCAGCACCACAACGCCACCGGCGGTCAATGCCCAGTTGTTCGGGGTATCGCGCTGCAGCGATTCCGGCGCGCTGAGGAACAGGCTGACGGTCACGCGCAGGTAGTAGTACAGGCCGATGGCGCTGCCTACCACGACTGCGCCGGTCAGCCACCACAGGTGTGCGCTGACGCCCATCGCGATCACGAAGAACTTACCGATAAAGCCCAGCGTCATCGGGATACCGGCCAGCGACAGCATCATCACCGTCATCACCGCGGACAAGATTGGCTTATGCCAGAACAGACCACGGTAAGAGAACAGCGAATCCGCATCCGGGCCGCGGTACGGGCTGGACATCAGGCTGACCACGCCGAAGGCGCCCAGGCTGCTGAACAGGTAACCGGCCAGGTAAACGCCGGCGGTTTCCAGCGACAGCTGATGGGTTTGCACCGCAATCAGCGCCACCAGCAGGTAGCCCAGGTGAGCGATCGACGAGTAGCCCAGCAGACGCTTGATGTTGGTCTGGCTGATGGCCATCAGGTTACCGAACAAGATAGAGCAGAACGCGATGATCGACAGCACCATGCGCAGCGCTTCGTTGTCGGCGGCCGGGGCATACAGGAACAGACGCATCACGACCGCGAAGATCGCAATCTTGCTGGCGGTCGCCAGGAAGGTCGAGACCGGCGCAGGCGCGCCCTGATACACGTCCGGCGTCCACAGTTGGAACGGCACCAGCGACAGCTTGAAGCCCAGACCGACGATCATCATGCCCATACCGGCCAGGATCAGCGGCTGGTGCATCATGTTTTCCTGCAGGCTCTTGCCGAGGCCGGCCAGCGACAGATCGCCGGATTCGGCATACAGCAGCGCCATGCCGAACAGCAGGAACGACGACGCGGCGGCGGACAGCAGCATGTACTTGATGGCGGCTTCCAGCGGGCGCTTCTGGCGGTAGGCGTAGCCCACCAGGCCGAACAGCGGCAGCGAGATCAACTCGATACCGATGAACAGCGAAGCCAGATGGTTGGCGCTCGCCAGCAGGATGCCGCCCATGGCGGCGATCAGCACCAGCAGGTAGAACTCTTCGCGGTTATCCGGATAGCCGACCAGCCACGGATAGGCGAAGGTGCAGGTCGCCAGACTCGCCAGCAGCACCAGCCCGGTGTAGAACATCGAGTAACCGTCAACCCGCAGCAGCGGGGTGACGTCCATTGGGCCTGCCTGGCCGACAAAGTACAGCGAAAGCAGCGCCAGGTTGAGACCGATCACGGTCAGGGTGGCGTTGATAAAGTGGTCGCGTCGCCACGCAATGCCTAGCATCACAACCACCACCGTCAATCCGACGATCAACAGCGGCAGCAGTGCGATCAGTTGTTGAGGAGTTATTGTCATGGCGAATTACGGCCTTGTTGTTGAAATTGCTGAAACTGACGAACCAAACCAGTGTTGCACGTTGCTCATCGCCGCGTTGGAAGTATCCAGAATCGGCTGCGGGTAAACCCCCAGCAGAACCAGCAACACCACCAGCAGCAGAATGATGAACAATTCGCGCGCGGTCATGCCCTGCAGCGGCTGGTCGGATTTAGGCGCACCGTAGTAAGCGCGCTGCATCATGATCAGCGAGTAAACCGAAGCGAACACCAGACCGAAGGTGGAGATCACGGTGATCACCGGCACCACCTGGTAGCTGCCGAACAGAATCATGAATTCGCCGACGAAGTTACCGGTACCCGGCATCCCCAGCGTAGCCACGGCGAAGAACAGCGACAGCGCAGGGATGAACTTGATACGCCCCCACAGGCCGCCCATCTGACGCATGTCGCGGGTATGCAGGCGCTCATACAGCTGGCCGCAGATGATAAACATACCGGCGGCGGACAGGCCGTGCGCGATCATCTGGATCACCGCGCCCTGATAAGCCAACTGGCTGCCGGTGTAGATGGCGATCAGCACGAAGCCCATGTGCGAGACCGAGGTGTAGGCGATCAGACGCTTGATGTCGGTCTGCGCGAACGCCATCCAGGCGCCGTAGAAGATGCCGATCACGCCCAGCCACATGGCGATTGGCGCAAACTCGTGCGAAGCCTCAGGGAACAGCGGCAGGCTGAAACGCAGCAGGCCGTAGGCCGCGGTTTTCAGCAAGATGCCCGCCAGGTCGACGGAACCTGCGGTCGGCGCCTGGCTGTGCGCGTCCGGCAACCAGCCGTGCAGCGGCACCACCGGCATTTTCACCGCGAAGGCGATGAAGAAGCCCAGCATCAACAGATATTGCACGTTGTGGGACATCGGCGTTTGCAGCAGGTCTTCGTAATCGAAGGTCCACACGCCGGTGGCGTTGTAGTGCACGAACACCAGGCCCAGGATCGCAATCAGCATCACCAGACCGCTGGCCTGGGTGTAGATGAAGAACTTGGTCGCCGCGGTGATGCGGGTTTTACCGTCCGACGCCTTGTGGCCCCACAACGCGATCAGGAAGTACATCGGCACCAACATCATTTCCCAGAAGAAGAAGAACAGGAACATGTCGATGGCGAGGAACACGCCGATAACGCCGCCCAGGATCCACAGCAGGTTGAGGTGGAAGAAGCCCTGATACTTCTGGATTTCACGCCAGGAACAGAGGATCGCCAGCACGCCCAGCAGACCGGTCAACACCACCATCAGCAGCGACAGGCCGTCCAGCGCCAGGTGGATGGAGATGCCGAAGCGCGGGATCCACGGCAGCAGGAATTCGCTCTGCCACTGCGGAATGCCTTTCGGCGTGGTCAAGGTATAGCCGCCCTGCAGCCACAGCTGCAGAGAGAGCGCCAACGTCAGCCCCATTGCGATCAGCGCTATCCAGCGCGGCACCTTAGTACCGAAGCGCTCAAGCTGCCAGCACAGCAGACCGCCGATAAAGGGGATAAGAATTAGCCAAGGTAATAGCATGGCGTTTTGTGTCCCTTATACGAATAATTTCAAACTTTGTACGTAGCGCCTGCCCGGCGCTACGCCCGAAAAATGCGTCTGTTTAAATTATTCAATTAAACCAAAATCAACAGAGCCAATACGACCACTGCACCCACACCCATAGACGCTATATACCAACGCACCTGACCATTCTCGCTCACCGTCAGACCGCGGTTCCCCCAGCGGGAGAAGACGGCCGGCAGGTTCATCAGCGAGTTCAGCGGATCGCGCTGCAGCAGCTTCGCAATGCCCAGGTACGGCTTGACGAACACTTTGTCATACAGCCAGTCGAAGCCCCAGGCATGGAACCACCAGGTCGAGAAGAAACGCCCCGGCGCGCTGTTGGCGATGCTGTTGACCAGGCTGCGTTTGCCCAGCCACAGCGCGGCCGCCAGCAGAATGCCGACGATAGCCACCACGCCGGAGGTGATTTCCAGCGTCAGCACACTGCCGTGCGCCAGCTCGGTCGTCTCCGGCAGCACGCCCTGCAACGGCGGCACGATCATCGCACCAACGAAGGTGGACAGCACCAGCAGAACCAGCAGCGGCAGGTGGTGAGTGATGCCTTTACCGGCATGCGCTTTGATTTTCTCTTCGCCGTGGAACACGATGAAAATCATACGGAAGGTGTACAGCGAGGTCATGAATGCGCCGACCAGGCCGGCCACCATCAGGTTGATGTGGCCGTTGGCCATCGCGCCCGCCAGGATCTCGTCCTTACTGAAGAAGCCGGCCGTGACCAGCGGCAACGCAGACAGCGCCGCGCCACCCACCAGGAAGCAGACGTACACCAGCGGGATGCTCTTGCGCAGGCCGCCCATCTTGAAGATGTTTTGCTCGTGGTGGCAAGCCAGGATCACCGAACCGGACGACAGGAACAGCAGCGCCTTGAAGAACGCGTGGGTCATCAGGTGGAAGATCGCCGCGTCCCATGCCTGCACGCCCAGCGCCAGGAACATGTAACCGATCTGGCTCATGGTGGAGTAAGCGAGCACGCGCTTGATGTCGGTCTGCACCAACGCGGCGAAGCCGGCCAGCAGCAGAGTGACCGCACCGACGATGCCCACCAGGTGCAGCACTTCCGGCGCCATCAGGAACAGGCCGTGCGTACGAGCGATCAGATAGACGCCCGCGGTCACCATGGTCGCCGCGTGGATCAGTGCGGAAACCGGGGTTGGGCCCGCCATCGCGTCCGCCAACCAGGTTTGCAACGGCAGCTGCGCCGATTTACCGACCGCGCCGCCCAGCAGCATCAGGGTTGCCCAGGTGATGGCCGTATCGCCCACCGCCAGTTTCTGCGGCGCCAGGATCATCAGCTCGCGGATGTTCAGCGTGCCCAGCTCGTTGTAGAGGATGAACAGCGCGAACGCCAGGAACACGTCGCCCACGCGGGTCACGATGAAGGCTTTCATCGCCGCCGCGCCGTTGGCCGGATCTTTGTAGTAGAAGCCGATCAACAGGTAGCTGCACAGGCCCACGCCTTCCCAACCCAGATACATCAGCAGCAGGTTGTCCGCCAGCACCAAGACCACCATGCTGGCGATAAACAGGTTGGTGTAAGCGAAGAAGCGCGAATAGCCCTCTTCACCGCGCATGTACCAGGAGGCGAACATGTGGATGAAGAAGCCGACGCCGGTGACCACCGACAGCATGGTCAGCGACAGGCCGTCCAGCACCAGGGTCACGCCGATATTGAAGTTGCCGACGGCCATCCAGGTCCACAGGCTTTGCTCGAACAGCTGCACGCCGGCGGCTTTCTGGGCGAAGAAATCCATCGCCACATACACCGTGACCAGCGCAGCCAGGCCGATAGAGCCCACGCCGACGGTAGCCGCCGTGTTCTCAGACCAACGACCGCGGGAAAATGCCAACAGCAGGAACCCGATCAGCGGTAGCAGAATTGTTAAATATAATAGGTTCATCCGCGCATCTCACTGACAGTATCAATATTCAGGGTATGACGACGACGGTAGAGCTGCAGCAGCAGCGCCAGGCCGATACTGGCCTCGGCTGCCGCCAGACTGATCGCCAGGATGTACATCACCTGCCCGTCCGCCTGGCCCCAGTAGCTTCCCGCCACGATAAACGCCAACGCCGCAGCGTTGATCATCACTTCCAGGCTGATCAGCATAAACAGCAGGTTGCGGCGCACCAGCAGCCCGGTCAGCCCGAGCACAAACAGGATAGCCGCCAGGATCAGGCCGTGTTGAAGAGGGATCATGCTTGCTCCTCCGATTTTCTTCTCGCCATTTCGCCACTCGCCGGCGCGTTGCTCAGCACCTCGCCAGGCTTGTGCTCGCGGCCGATATGGAAGGCGACAACCAGACCCGCCAACAGCAGCATTGAAGCCAGCTCAACCGCCAATACGTAAGGCCCGAACAGGCTGATGCCCACCGCCTTCGCGTCGACCATCTCGCCGCTGATACCCTGGTCGGATACGCTGCGGATCGCGACGATCAATACCACCAGCAGCGCCAGCGACAGCAGGCCAGGCCCGATCCACACCGTCGGCTTCATCCAGTCGCGCTCTTGCTGCTGCACGTTGCCGAGGTTCAGCATCATCACCACGAACACGAACAGCACCATGATGGCGCCCGCATAGACGATGATTTCCAACGCGGCGGCAAAGTAGGCGCCGAGCGAGAAGAAGACTGCCGAGATCGCCAATAACGAGACGATCAGATACAGCAGCGCATGCACAGGGTTGGTATGGGTGATCACGCGAATCGTCGCGGCCACCGCAATCAAACCTGCCAGGTAAAATGCAATTTCCATGCTTGCTGGCTCCTTAGGGCAACAGACCTTTGACGTCGATCGGTTTGGCTTCGTTTTCGGCTTCGCCTTTGGCTTTGCCGTCAATCGCCATACCGGCCATCCGGTAGAAGTTATATTCCGGATATTTACCCGGCCCCGAGATCAACAGATCTTCTTTTTCGTACACCAGATCCTGACGCTTGTACTCACCCAGTTCGAAATCCGGCGTCAGCTGGATAGCGGTGGTCGGGCAAGCCTCTTCGCACAGGCCACAGAAAATGCAGCGCGAGAAGTTGATGCGGAAGAACTCCGGATACCAACGGCCGTCTTTCTGCTCCGCTTTTTGCAGCGAGATACAGCCGACCGGGCAGGCAACCGCACACAGGTTACAGGCGACGCAGCGCTCTTCGCCGTCCGGATCGCGCGTCAGCACGATGCGGCCGCGGTAGCGCGGCGGCAGGTAAACCGGTTCTTCCGGATACATCTGGGTTTCGCGCTTGGCGAAGGCATGCATGCCAATCATCCAAATGCTGCGCACCTGGGTGCCGAAACCAACCACTAACTCTTTCAATGTCATGGTTTATTCACCCCTTATTGAGCGTTGTACAAAATGACCGCGGCGGTTGCCAGCAGGTTCAGCAGCGTCAGCGGCAGGCACACTTTCCAGCCGAAGGACATCACCTGGTCATAACGCGGACGCGGCAGCGCGGCACGGATCAGGATGAACATCATCATGAAGAAGGCCGTTTTCAACGCGAACCAGATGAATGGCGGCAGGAACGGACCCTGCCAGCCGCCGAAGAACAACGTCACAATCAGGGCGGACACGGTGACGATACCGATGTATTCCCCCACGAAGAACAGACCGAACTTCATGCCGGAATATTCGATGTGGTAACCGTCGGCCAGTTCCTGCTCGGCTTCCGGCTGGTCAAACGGGTGACGGTGGCACACCGCCACGCCGGCGATCGCGAAGGTCACGAAGCCGAAGAACTGCGGAATGACGTTCCAGACGTGCGCCTGGGATTCAACGATGGCCTGCATGTTGAACGAATCCGCCTGCATCACCACGCCCATCAGCGACAGACCGATGAACACTTCGTAGCTCAGGGTTTGCGCGGAGGCGCGCATCGCGCCCAACAGCGAGTATTTGTTGTTGCTCGACCATCCGGCGAACAGCACGGCGTACACCGCCAGGCCGGCCATCATCAGGAAGAACAGAATACCGATGTTGAGATCGGACACCGCCCAGGTCGGGCTGACCGGAACGATGGCAAATGCCAGCAACAGGGAAGTAAAGGCGATCATCGGCGCCAGGGTGAAGATCACCCGGTCGGAGAATCTCGGTACCCAGTCTTCCTTGAAGAACATTTTGATCATGTCGGCGACCAGCTGCAGCGAGCCGCCCCAGCCTACGCGGTTCGGTCCGTAGCGGTTCTGGAACAGGCCGAGCAGGCGGCGTTCGCCGAAGCTCATGAATGCCCCGCACGCCACGACCACCAACAGGATCACGACCGCTTTAAGAATGGCGATCAGAATGTCGATCACCTCAGGGGTAAACCAGCTCATCGTGCCGCCTCCCGCAGATTGTCTACCTTAGCACCCACCAAGATCGGCGGGATCCCTGGCAAGCCGAGCGGCAAACCAACCTGGCCCTGGGTCAGGGTTTCACTCAGACGCACCGGCAGACGCAGGGTCTGGCCCGCACAGCTGAACTCCACCAGGCTGCCCGCGTTGACGCCAAGCGTCGCCGCGTCGGCCGGGTTGACCATCACGTAGGCTTCCGGCATGCGCTGCTGGATCACGTGAGAGCGCTGCGACATTTCGTCGCTGCCGAACAGGTGGTAGTACGGCGCGACACGCCAGCCGTCGTTCGGATTGAACGCGGCAGGCACGCGGTCGAAGTAACCGAGGCTGCCCTCCCCCGCTTCGATCAGGCGCACGCCCGGATCGCCGTGGCGCAGTTTGCCGCCCACTTCGGCCTGGAACTTGTTCCATGCCTGCGGTGAGTTCCAGCCTGGCGCCCAGGCGAACGGGATCTGCTGACGATCGGCCAGCGGGCTGTTGTTCCCTTCCATCGAGAAGGCGAACATGGTGTCTTTATCCTGCGGCTGACGCGGCTCGTGCACACTGATGTTGGCGCGCATGGCGGTACGGCCGCTGGAGCGGTGCGGCGAACGCGCCAGCTTCTGACCGCGAATGCGGAAAGTCGCGTCCGGCGCGGCGTCGACGATGCCCTGCAGCTGCGGCAACGCGGCGACGCAAGCGGCGATCACGTCATCGAGCTGGGTCCAGTCCACGTGGCGGCTGGTGTAGGTGGAGTGCAGCGAGTGCATCCAGCGCCAGCTTTCCAGCATCACGGTGAACTGATTCTTCTTGGCGTCGTCGTAGTAGGCCGGATCGTATACCTGGAAGAAGCGCTGCGCGCGGCCTTCCTGGTTGATCAGCGTACCGTCGCTCTCGGCGAAGCTGGCCGAGGAGAGGATCAGGTTGGCTTTGTCCATGATCGCGGTGCGCTGGTGGTCGGCGACGATCAGGTTATTAACCTTGGCCAGCGCCGCGTCCACCTGCGCCGCCGGCGCATGACGATAGAGATCGTTTTCCATCACGATGGCGGTATCGGCTGCGCCGCTCGCCAGCTGTTCCAGCGCCTGATCGAGCGAACCGCCGCCGATCATCGCCAGGCCCATACTGTTGGCTGCGCCCGCCACGAAGGTGATGCCGACATCGGAACCGCGGCCCTTCAACGCTTTGGCGATGTTGGCCGCCGCTTCGATGATGGCTTCGCTGCCGGCGTTGCTGCCGGTAATAATCAGCGGTTTGCGTGCGCCGGTCAGCGCCTGCACGATGATATCGACTTTCTTGTTCAGGCCTTCAGCCAGATCGTTCACCGCCGGCGCCGCGCTGTCCAGCGCGTGAGCGATGGCGAAGCCGAAGCGCGCCTGCTCGTCTACCGGCGCGCGGTAGTTCCAGGCGGCGATGTCGTCCAGGCGGGTGTTGTCGACGTTGGTGGTGAACAGCGGGTACTTGGCGTGCTGGCCGATGTTCTGCACCGCCGCGATCTGCCAGTCGGCCACGCGTTGCGCCGCCGCCATCGCTCGGGCTTTGCCCTTGACGGCCTGGCGCACGGACAGCGCGATGCGCGCGCCGGTTTGCGTCAGGTCTTCGCCCAGCACCAGCACCGCGTCGTAATCTTCGATCTCACGCAGCGCCGGCGTATGGACACCGCCGTTTTTCAGCACGTTCAGCATCAGCGCCAGGCGTGATTGCTCCGCCTGAGCGATACCGGTGTAGTAGTTCTCGGCGCCGACCAGCTCGCGCAGTGCGAAGTTGCTTTCCAGACTGGCGCGCGGGGAGCCGATGCCGATGGTTTTCTTCGCCTGACGCAGGATGTCCGCCGCGCCCTGCATCGCCTGCTCGGCGTTCAGGGTGATCCAGTCATCGCCGCGCAGCTGCTGCGGTTGACGCGGACGATCTTTCTGGTTGACGTAGCCGTAACCGAAGCGGCCGCGGTCGCACAGGAAGTAGTGGTTCACGCTGCCGTTGTAACGGTTTTCGATACGGCGCAGCTCGCCATAGCGCTCACCCGGGCTGGTGTTACAGCCGATGCTGCACTGCTGGCAAATGCTCGGCGCGAACTGCATGTCCCATTTACGGTTGTAGCGCTCGGAGTGCGTTTTGTCGGTGAATACGCCGGTCGGGCACACTTCCACCAGGTTGCCGGAGAACTCGCTTTCCAGCGTGCCGCTTTCCGGGCGACCGAAGTAGACGTTATCGTGCGCGCCGTACACGCCGAAGTCGGTGCCGTCCGCATAGTCTTTGTAGTAACGCACGCAGCGGTAGCAGGCGATGCAGCGGTTCATCTCGTGCGAGATAAACGGCCCCAGCTCCTGGTTGTTGTGGGTGCGCTTGGTGAAGCGGTAGCGGCGGAAGCTGTGGCCGGTCATTACCGTCATATCCTGCAGGTGACAGTTACCGCCTTCCTCACAGACCGGGCAATCGTGCGGGTGGTTGGTCATCAACCACTCGACCACGCTTTCACGGAACTGCTTCGCTTCGCCGTCATCGATGGAGATGAAGGTGCCATCGGATGCCGGGGTCATACAGGACATCACCAAACGGCCGCGCGTATCTTCCGCGTTTTGGTATTGCTTTACCGCACATTGGCGGCAAGCGCCGACGCTTCCCAGCGCCGGATGCCAGCAAAAGTAAGGAATATCAAGGCCGAGGGAAAGACAAGCCTGCAGCAGGTTGTCCGCTCCGTCTACCTCATACTCTTTGCCGTCTACATGAATCGTAGCCATAGTCAGCATGCTTCCAAGTGGCCTGCCTTGCGGCAGGCGTTAATCAAAAATTCTGGCCGTGTTCGGGCGAGTCGGCTTACCAGCGCTGCTTCAGCAGATTGTTCGGCTGAATGCCGCCAATCGCATGGGCGTTGCTGAAGTGCTGCACGGCGATACCCGCCTCGAACTCTTCACGGAAATATTTAATCGCGCTTTGCAGTGGCTCTACGGCACCTGGCGCGTGGGCGCAGAAGGTTTTGCCCGGGCCGAGGGAACGGCACAGCTGTTCGAGGGTTTCGATATCCCCCGGTTGCCCTTCGCCGTTTTCCAACGCACGCAGGATCTTCACGCTCCACGGCAGGCCGTCGCGGCATGGTGTACACCAGCCGCAGGACTCGCGGGCGAAGAACTCTTCCAGGTTACGCACCAGCGGCACCATGCCGATCTCGTGGTCTACCGCCATCGCCAGCGCGGTGCCGAGACGGCTGCCGGCTTTGCCGATTGCGCCGTATTCCATCGGCAGATCGAGGTGATCGGCGGTCAGGAAGTCGGTCCCCGCACCGCCCGGCTGCCAGGCTTTGAAGCGCAGACCGTCGCGCATGCCGCCGGCGTAGTCTTCCAGGATCTCGCGCGCGGTGGTGCCGAACGGCAGCTCCCAGACGCCCGGATTTTTCACCCGGCCGGAGAAGCCCATCAGCTTGGTGCCTTTGTCCTCACTGCCGGAGATGCCGGTGTACCACTCCACGCCGTTCGCCAAAATGGCCGGTACGTTGCACAGCGTTTCGACGTTGTTGACGCAGGTCGGCTTGCCCCACACGCCGGCGCTGGCCGGGAATGGCGGCTTGGAGCGCGGGTTGGCGCGGCGGCCTTCCAGCGAGTTGATCAGCGCGGTTTCTTCGCCGCAGATGTAACGGCCGGCGCCGGTGTGCACGATCAGCTCGAAATCGAACCCGGTGCCGAGAATGTTCTTGCCCAGATAGCCGGCTTCGGTGGCTTCCGCGATGGCGCGACGCAGGTGCGCCGCCGCTTCAATGTACTCGCCGCGCAGGAAGATATAGCCGCGGTAGGCTTTCAGCGCGAAGGCGGAGATCAGCATGCCTTCCACCAGCAGGTGCGGCAGCTGCTCCATCAGCAGGCGGTCTTTATAGGTGCCCGGCTCCATTTCATCGGCGTTACACAGCAGGTAACGGATGTTCATGGATTCGTCCTTCGGCATCAGGCTCCACTTCAAACCGGTGGAGAAGCCCGCGCCGCCGCGGCCCTTCAGCCCGGAGTCTTTCACCAGGCCGACGATCTCGTCCGGGGCCAGGCCTTTGAGGGCCTTTTCCGCGCCGGCATAGCCGTTTTTGCTGCGGTATTCGTCCAGCCACAGCGGCTGCTTGTCATCACGCAGCCGCCAGGTCAGCGGATGCGTTTCGGGAGTGCGTACAATGTGCTTGGTCATTGATACTGCTCCAGTAGCGTCTCGATATCTTCAGGCTTCAGCTGACTGTGAGTGTCGTCATCAATCATCATGGTCGGCCCTTTATCGCAGTTGCCCAGACAGCAGGTCGGCAGCAGCGTGAAGCGGCCATCAAAGGTGGTTTGACCCGGCTTGATGTTCAGCTTCTTCTCGATAGCGGCCTGAATGCCCTGGTAACCGGTGATGTGACAAACAACGCTGTCACAATAACGGATCACGTGACGTCCTACCGGCTGACGGAAAATCTGGCTGTAGAACGTGGCCACGCCTTCTACGTCGCTGGCGGGGATGCCCAGCACTTCCGCGATGGCGTAAATCGCACCGTCCGGAACCCAGCCGCGCTGCTTCTGCACAATTTTCAGTGCTTCGATGGAAGCGGCGCGCGGATCCTCGTAATGATGCTTTTCGTGCTCGATCGCATCACGTTCTTCCGCACTCAGTACAAATGCATCAACGCCGCTCTGAGGAGCGGCTGCGTTGATGGGCTCGAGCGCATCATTGACTGCGTGATTGTCTTTTTGAGAGTGCATAATTAGCGGTCCACATCTGACATAACAAAATCGATACTACCCAGATAGACGATCAGGTCGGAAACCAGGCTGCCACGGATGACCGATGGGATCTGCTGCAGGTGCGCAAAGCTCGGCGTACGTACCCGGGTGCGGTAGCTCATGGTGCTGCCGTCGCTGGTCAGGTAGTAGCTGTTGATCCCTTTGGTGGCTTCAATCATCTGGAATGATTCGTTGGCTGGCATCACCGGGCCCCAGGAAACCTGCAGGAAGTGGGTGATCAGCGTTTCAATGTGCTGCAGCGTGCGCTCTTTCGGCGGCGGCGTAGTCAGCGGGTGATCGGCCTTGAACGGGCCTTCCGGCATGTTGTTCAGGCACTGTTCGAGGATGCGCAGGCTCTGGCGCAGCTCTTCCACCTTCAGCATCACGCGGGTGTAGCAGTCGCTGGTGCCGTCGCCGACCGGCACTTCGAAGTCGAAGTTCTCGTAGCCGGAGTACGGACGCCATTTACGCACGTCGAACTCGACGCCGGTGGCGCGCAGGCCGGCGCCGGTCACGCCCCACTCCAGCGCTTCTTTGGCGTTGTAAGACGCTACGCCGATGGAACGGCCTTTCAGGATGCTGTTCTTCAGCGCCGCTTTCACGTAGGAGTCCAGACGCTTCGGCATCCAGTCGAGGAATTCACGCAGCAGGCGATCCCAGCCGCGCGGCAGATCGTGCGCGACGCCGCCGATGCGGAACCAGGCCGGGTGCATACGGAAACCGGTGATCGCTTCCACCAGATCGTAGATTTTCTGACGATCGGTAAAGGCGAAGAACACCGGGGTCATCGCGCCGACGTCCTGAATGAAGGTGGAGATGTACAGCAGGTGGCTGTTGATGCGGAACAGCTCGGACAGCATCACGCGGATGGTGTCGACGCGCTCCGGCACCTTGATGCCGGCCAGCTTCTCGACCGCCAGCACGTAAGGCATTTCGTTCACGCAGCCGCCGAGGTACTCGATACGGTCGGTGTACGGAATGTAGCTGTGCCAGGATTGGCGCTCGCCCATCTTCTCGGCGCCGCGGTGGTGATAGCCGATATCCGGCACGCAGTCGACGATCTCTTCGCCGTCCAGCTGCAGAATGATGCGGAACGCACCGTGCGCGGAGGGGTGGTTCGGACCGAGGTTGAGGAACATGAAATCTTCGTTCTCGGTGCCGCGCTTCATGCCCCAGTCTTCCGGCTTGAAGGTCAGCGCTTCCATCTCCAGATCTTCTTTCTGCTTGGTCAGCACGAAAGGATCGAATTCGGTGGCGCGCGCCGGGTAGTCCTTGCGCAGCGGGTGCCCTTCCCAGGTCTGCGGCATCATGATGCGCGACAGGTGCGGGTGGCCGTCGAAGGTGATGCCGAACATTTCCCAGGTTTCGCGCTCATACCAGTTGGCGTTCGGGAACACCTTGGTCGCCGTCGGCACGTGCAGGTCTTTTTCAGACAGCGCCACCTTCAGCATGATGTCGCGGTTGCGTTCGATGGAAATCAGATGGTAGAAAACGGAGAAATCCGCAGCGGGCAGGCCATCGCGGTGGGTGCGAAGACGTTCGTCCACGCCATGCAGATCGAACAGCATGACATACGGCTTCGGCTGTTTTCTCAGGAACGTCATTACTTCCAGCAACTGGTCAGGTTTAACCCATACCACGGGCATGCCGGTACGGGTGGCCTGAACAGTAAAGGCTTCCGGCCCAAAACGGTTGCGCAGTTCGCCGATCACCGGGTCGTCAAGGTGATCTCGGGTCTGCCAGGCAGGCAAGGCGTCGTGCGTCGTCAAATCTGTCATAATTTTTTTTCACCACACTAAAGGGTTATTCGCCGCAAGTTTCACTTTTCGCTGTGTTAACCAATAGCGCACTAAGATGGACGTTAAATGAACGTCTTAAATCTCGTCAGGCGTCCGGAGGTTGGTCACCGCGATGCGCTCGCCGTGTTTACGCTCTCTTTCAGACTGCATATTGGCGCGGTAAACGCCCTGATCGCCGACAACCCACGACAGCGGGCGACGTTCTTTGCCGATGGACTCCTGCAGCAGCATCAGCGCTTGCATATAGGCTTCCGGACGCGGCGGGCAGCCGGGAATGTACACGTCGACCGGCAGGAACTTGTCCACGCCCTGCACCACGGAATAGATGTCGTACATGCCGCCGGAATTGGCGCAGGCGCCCATCGAGATCACCCACTTAGGCTCCAGCATCTGCTCGTACAGGCGCTGGATGACCGGGGCCATCTTGGTGAAACAGGTACCGGCCACCACCATCAGGTCAGCCTGACGCGGGGAGGCGCGCAGTACTTCCGCACCGAAACGCGCCACGTCGTGAACGGCGGTAAACGACGTCACCATCTCCACGTAACAGCACGAAAGGCCGAAGTTATACGGCCAAATAGAGTTTTTACGCCCCCAGTTCACCATGTCATGCAGCGCATGTTCGAGTTTACCCATGTAAACCGTGCGGTGGACCTGTTGTTCCAGGGGATCGGCGACGATCTCCTGTTTTTGCAGGGGATAACGGTCGTTCTCACCGTTCGGGTCTATGCGGGTGAGCGTATAGTCCATCTTAATGCCTCGCTGTTACTGCGGATGACTGTTGGTGTTAGTGATCGTGCTCGGTTTGCTGCGGCGTTGGGAACGCGCCGGAGTCCAATCCAACGCGCCGATGCGCACCAGATAAACCAGACCGGCCAATAGCACCAAAATGAAAATGGCGGCTTCGATAAAGCCTACCCAGCCGCTCTCGCGAACCGAGACCGACCAGGCGTACAGGTATAAGGCTTCAACGTCGAAAATAACGAAGAACATGGCCACCAGGTAGAACTTGGCGGACAAGCGCATGCGCGCCGTACCGACCGAGTCGATGCCTGATTCAAACGGGGTGTGTTTGGCGCGCGCCCGGGCTCTCCCGCCCAAGAAGAACGCACCCAGCAGCATTAAGCCGCAGAGCCCGATAGCCACGACGAGAAATACGGCGAGCGCCCAGTGATGAGCGATAACTTCAGTGGTTGTTGACATACTCTATGCTTACTCATCAAAAGTGGCGTCGATCGCGCTGCTCTTGTCACCGGCAGTTAGTGCGCCACATCGATTTAAGGGAAGGATAAATAACCACACAAACAAACTGCTTTTACAGCGAGTTAGGCAGCGTTTTTCTGTGGGCTTTTTACTCCTTTCTATAACCTTTTGTCAACTTTGACAAAAGTATCTACACACTAGTTTACATACGTATCATTTGATTAACATTTGATGCGCCAGGGGCTGGCTAAATCGTGTCAGTTAATTTTTGTGTAGAAACAGATAGATATAAACCAACGTGCACATTTCAGTTTTACTATACCATTGTCTCAGGAATTCCCTGTTCTTCCACTCACTACCTAGGGGTATTTTTTTGATCCAGGACACGTTTTCAGCATAAATCCTCAAAAAAAATGTGGCCCTTTAACAATTTTCCTCAAATTAAGCCGCAAAAACGGCCGCTATAAGCTAACAAAATAACCCTTCTATTACCATGCCTTTAACCCATTCAATCTTATTGCTCAAAAAACACACTCAACGTCTTAAACCCGGCCAAACTCTCTTTTCAGTAACGCTTAAAAGTTAATAAAATAGCCAACTCATAACAAAATCGTTATTAAACCCCTATAACAGTAAAAACCCCCAAAAAAAGGGCAAAAAAAACCTCCGCCGAAGCGGAGGTTTTCATCAGATATAACGCCGCGGCGTTATTCTTCCTCGTCCACCAGGCTGGCGTCATCCTGATCGCCCTGGAGACCGGCCTCTGCGCCGTTGAAGCCATAGCCGTCATTGCCGCCCTGCATGGCGCTGAAGATGGCCATCGCCAGCTCATTGCTGCACTGCGCGTTTTTGCACAGCGCATACTGGGTATCCGGCAGCGGCGGCAAACCTTCCACCGCCCCCAGCACCCGCAGGTCGGGGCTCATCATCTCGATCGGCCGCGCGGTCACGCCCAGGCCGGCCTTACAGGCCGCCCGCACCGCGGACAGCGTCGAGGCGACGTAGGCGATGCGCCACGGGATACCGGCTTCGTCCAGCTGCTTGATCGCCAGCGCGCGGAACGGGCTTGGCTCATCCATCACCACCAGCGGGATCGGTTCGCCGGCCTGATAGTGGTAATCGGCGGCGCAGTACCACAGCGTCGGCGATGTGCGCAGCACGATGTGCGGGTGCCCGGCCGGATCGGCCGTGGTCACCGCCAGATCGATCTCGCCCTCTTCCAGCAGATCGACCATCGTCGTGCTGCGCTTTACGCGCACATCAATGGACAGCTTCGGATAGATGGCGGTCACGCGGTTCAGCAGGAAAGGCAGAATGGTATCGGCGGTGTCGTCGGAAGCGCCGATGGTCAGAACACCTTTAATATTGTTGTACATCAGCGAGGTACAGGCTTCGTCGTTAAAGCGCAGGATCTTCCTGGCATAACCGAGAAGCTGAATACCATGCTCAGTCAGGAGTTTGTTGCGCCCATGGCGGGCAAACAGTTCTTTGCCGACCAGTTGCTCTAATCGCTGCATTTGTTGACTGACGGCTGATTGAGTACGGCATACGGCGACGGCCGCCGCCGCGAAGGTATTCAAATCAGCAACCGCAACAAAGGTTCTTAGCAGATCGAGGTCGAGATTAAGTATCGGACGATTTGCAGTTGTCATAGTGTATTCTTCACTTTTTTAAATTCTAATTTACGAACTACTAC
Organism: Serratia sp. CY38905; assembly: GCF_052168875.1. Classification (NCBI taxonomy): domain Bacteria; kingdom Pseudomonadati; phylum Pseudomonadota; class Gammaproteobacteria; order Enterobacterales; family Yersiniaceae; genus Serratia; species Serratia sp. CY38905. The sequence continues at coordinate 190,384 of NZ_JBJNLV010000003.1, forward strand.
CCTGGTGTGTTTCTCAGACGCCGTTGAAAAGGACGGAGCCTGTTATGACAGTACCCCACTCATAAGTGGAGGGCAAAAAAATTACTTATGATTCGTTACCTCTATCGCTTTTTAAAATGCGATCTATCGATGGTGCTTATAGAACGCGGGGGGCTGAATATCGGTGGAAAGGGAAAACCCCCACCGAACCTGAGATTTTACTCATTCATACTGCCTAATTTCCACTCCATTCGTGCTACTGAGAACCCTTATCAACCGGCGACCAGACTGCATTACAGAGCAAAAAAGATAAATAATTAACGATATCGACTTCGTGTTACTACTCAATGAATTTAATAAATTCAATCAGTAAGATTTTTACTTTAAATAATAATCCTATAACCACATAAACAATGCTTAAGCTAAAATATAAAGTAAAGCTAATGTAAATATGCCATTTTCTTAGTGTGGTGCGCTAACCGACAACCCGCTATCAGACAACTCCGGTATTATCGTTCCTTTACAGTTTATTGAAGCCCATTCTCACTTTCGGCTTATCAGTTCACTGCTGCCGGCCGCGATCGCCGGCACGTCGCGTTTATCGATGCGGGATTTTACAGAACAAAACCCTAGTAAAATTATAGTTCATGAAATTATGAACCACAAAATAACTTTACCTTTGCTTATCATAACTAAAATCTCCCGTTACGACATGCATTTGCACCAAAGGCGTGCAAAACCCTTCAAAAGCAACTACGCCAGGAGTACATTGGGCGGGTTGCGGCGTCCCACGGTAGGAGCGCCCCTATCCCAGCAAAAGGCTCAACTTTTTATGTCCCCCATTGAGAAATCCAGCAAACTGGACAACGTCTGCTATGACATTCGCGGCCCGGTGCTTAAAGAAGCCAAACGTCTTGAAGAAGAAGGCAACAAAGTCCTGAAACTGAACATCGGCAACCCTGCCCCGTTCGGTTTCGACGCCCCTGACGAAATCCTGGTCGACGTGATCCGCAATCTGCCCACGGCGCAAGGCTATTCCGACTCCAAGGGCCTCTTCTCGGCGCGTAAAGCGATCATGCAGCACTATCAGGCGCGCAACATGCGTGACGTGACCGTTGAGGATATCTACATTGGCAACGGCGTCTCGGAACTGATCGTCCAATCCATGCAGGCGCTGCTCAACAGCGGCGACGAAATGCTGGTGCCGGCGCCGGACTACCCGCTGTGGACCGCCGCGGTATCGCTGTCCGGCGGCAAGGCCGTGCACTACCTGTGCGATGAGCAGGCCGGCTGGTTCCCGGATCTGGACGACATCATCAGCAAGATCACCCCGCGCACCCGCGGCATCGTGATCATCAACCCGAACAACCCGACCGGCGCGGTTTACAGCAAAGCGCTGCTGGAACAGATCGTCGAGATCGCCCGTCAACACAACCTGATCATCTTCGCCGACGAGATCTACGACAAGATCCTGTATGACGAAGCCGAGCACCACTCGATCGCCGCGCTGGCGCCGGATTTGCTGACCGTCACCTTCAACGGCCTGTCGAAAACCTACCGCGTGGCGGGCTTCCGCCAGGGCTGGATGGTGCTGAACGGGCCGAAGAAGCACGCCAAAGGCTATATCGAAGGGCTGGAGATGCTGGCTTCGATGCGCCTGTGCGCCAACGTGCCGATGCAGCACGCCATTCAGACCGCGCTGGGCGGTTATCAGAGCATCAGCGAGTTCATTCAGCCCGGCGGCCGCCTGTACGAACAGCGCAACCGCACCTGGGAGCTGCTCAACGACATCCCGGGCGTCTCTTGCGTGAAGCCGCAGGGCGCGCTGTACATGTTCCCACGCATCGACGCCAAGCGCTTCAACATCCACGACGACCAGAAACTGGTGCTGGATCTGCTGCTGCAGGAAAAAGTGCTGCTGGTGCAGGGCACCGCGTTCAACTGGCCTTATCCGGATCACGTGCGCATCGTCACCCTGCCGCGCGTAGACGAGCTGGAAATGGCGGTCGGCAAGCTGGGCCGCTTCCTGGAAGGCTACCACCAGTAATCGCCTGGGGCGCAGCGCCTTGTTGCGCCCTTCTCTCACTGCCCGGTTGCAAAATTCGCCGTCACTGCTTCACAATGGGGCCCTCACTTGCCGTTAAAGAGAGCACCATGAGCCAGAGCCATTTCTTCGCCCATCTGTCCCGCCTGAAACTGATCAACCGCTGGCCGCTGATGCGCAACGTGCGTACCGAGAACGTTTCCGAACACAGTCTGCAGGTGGCTTTTGTCGCCCACGCGTTGGCGGTGATCAAAAACCGCAAATTCAACGGCAACCTCAACGCCGACCGCGTTGCGCTGCTGGCGATGTACCACGACGCCAGCGAAGTGATCACCGGCGACATGCCAACGCCGATCAAGTACTACAATCCGCAGATCGCCCACGAATACAAGAAGATCGAAAAGATCGCCCAGCAAAAGCTGCTGGACATGATCCCCGCGGAGCTGCGCAACGATTTCCGCACCATACTCGATGAGCACTACTACAGCGAAGATGAAAAGCAGGTAGTGAAGCAGGCAGACGCACTGTGCGCCTACCTGAAATGCCTGGAGGAACTCTCTGCCGGCAACAACGAATTCACCCTGGCCAAGGCGCGGCTGGATAAAACCCTGGAACAGCGCCGCAGCCCGGAAATGGACTACTTCATGGACGTGTTCATCCCCAGCTTCAGCCTGTCATTGGACGAAATCAGCCTCGACAGCTCGCTGTAACCCCGCCGGCGCAGCCTCGCTGCGCCGTTAAAAGCCGTAGAGCCACGGCACCACAATCACGCTGACCGCCATCACCAGCAGGGTGAACGGCACGCCGAGACGCACGAAATCGCCGAACTTGTAATTGCCCGGCCCCAGCACCAGCGTGTTGACCGGTGAAGAAACCGGCGTCATAAAGGCGGCGGACGCGGCGATGGCGATAATCATCGCGAACGGGTATGGCGAAACGCCCATTTCGCGCGCGGCGGCGATGGCGATCGGCGCCATCAGCACCGCCGTCGCGGTGTTGGAAATAAACAGGCCGATGGTGGCGCACAAGACGAACAGGCACAGCAGCATCACGCGCGGCCCCGCGCCGCCGGCGACGTCCATCAGCCCGCTGACGATCAGATCCACCCCGCCGGTCTTTTGCAGCGCCTGCGCGAACGGCATCATGCCGACGATCAAAATGATGCTCGGCCAATGGATCGATTTATAGGCGCTCTCCATATCGATACAGCGGAACTTGCCCATCAGCAGACAGGCGATCAGCGCCGCGATCGGGTTGGGGATTTCGTCGGTCAGCATCATCGCCACCATCAGCGCCAGGCAAAACAGCGCGTGCGGCGCCTGCGTGATGGCCGGCGCCACTTCGTCCACCTCGGCCGGCAGATTGAGCACGATAAAGTCGTGGGTTTTGGCCTGCAGCTGACGGATCGCCTTCCAGTCGCCGATCACCAGCAAGATGTCGCCCAGCTCCAGCAGCTCGTCCACCAGCTTGCCGCCCAGCGTCTCGCCGTGGCGGCGGATGCCCACCACGTTCAGATCGTAGCGGCTGCGGAACGCCGCTTCGCGCAGGCTTTTGCCCAGCAGCGCCGAGTCCGGGATCAGCGACACTTCGGCCATGCCGACGTTGCGCGACTGTTCCGAGAAGTAATCGCCGCGCAGCACCATCGGCTCCAGCCGCTGCTCGCCGCAGAATTCGCGCAGATCGACCTGGCTGTCCGACATGTCGATCAAGAGGACGTCGCCCTCGCGCAGCTCGGTGCTGCCGGAAGCGCTGACCATCACCCGCCGGAAGCGTTTCCAGCGCTCAATGCCCACCACGTTGGCGCCATAGCGCGCACGCAGGTGCAGCTCATCCAGCGAACGCCCGATCAGCGGCGAAGCGCTGCGGACAGCCAGCCGCCGCGCGCGGCCGGTCAGCTTGTAGTCGCGGATCAAATCGCGGAAGGTTCGGCGCTGCCAGTCATCGCCGGCTTTGCCCGTGTCACCGCTGCCCAGCCAACGCCGAGCGATCAGCATGTAACCGACGCCCAGCGCCAGCACCGCCAGACCGATGGGCGTCACGCTGAAGAAACCGAAACCATGGATGCCTTCACGCACCAGTTCGCTGTTGACCACCATGTTGGGCGGCGTGGCCACCAGCGTCATCATGCCGCTGATGAGCCCGGCGAAGCTGAGCGGCATCATCAGCCGCCCCGGCGCAATCTTCATTCTCGCCGTCACGCTGAGCACCACCGGGATAAAGATCGCCACCACGCCGGTCGAGCTCATGAACGCGCCCAGCCCGGCGACCGTCACCATCAGCAGCATCAACATTTTGGTTTCGCTGCTGCCGGCCACTTTCACCAGCCAGTCCCCCACCTGATAGGCCACGCCGGTGCGCACCAGCCCTTCACCGATCACGAACAGCGCCGCGATCAAAATCACGTTGGGATCGCTGAAACCGACCGTCGCCTCCTGCAGACTGAGCGTGCCGCTCAGCACGAAGGCGATGATCACCAACAGCGCCACCACGTCCATACGCAGCTTGTTGGTGGTAAACAGCACGATGGCAATCAGCAGTAAACTCAGCACCCACAGTAATTCGCTGTTCAAAACGGCCTCATCCGGCAAATGTCCAAGGGTCTAAAAAATAGCATAAAAAAACCCCGCCGAAGCGGGGTCTAATCAATTAGGGTGAAGATAATGCCGCTCAGGCCAGCCGGCGAACGATCGCGCCCTGCGCCGTTTTATCGACGGCGATCTGCGCCAGCGAATCCAGCCGCAGGTCGACCTGATCCAGCTTCGGCGCATCCGCCGGCGCGTTGACCGCGATCACCTGGCAGCCCGCGGCCAGGCCGGAGAGAATACCGGCCGGCGCGTCTTCAACCACCACGCACTCGTGCGGTGCCAGCCCCAGGCGCTCGGCGCCCAGCAGATAGGCGTCGGGCTGCGGCTTGCCGTGTTTAACCTGCTCGGCGGTGATGAACACCTCCGGCTGCGGCAAACCGCCGGCCTGGCGGCGAGCGCCCGCCACCGGCACCGAACCGGAGGTGACGATCGCCCAAGGGATGCCGAGCACGTTCAGGCGCTCCAGCAGCGCGATGGCGCCCGGCAGCGCGCGAACGCCGTCGGTATCCTGCGCTTCCACCTGCTCCAGCAACTCGAACTCGCGCTGAATTTCTGCTTCGCTTTCGCCCGGCATAAAGTGGCGCAGAGAAGTAATGGCCTGTTTACCGTGAATGAAGTCCAGCACCGCTTGCGGGTTGACGCCGCGGCGTTCGGCCCAGTGCGTCCAGGCGCGCTCTACCGCCGGCAGCGAATCCACCAGGGTGCCATCAAGATCGAACAGAAAACCCTTACACTCCACAGAAAACCTCTTCTTAATCAAGCATTGATGATTTGCGCTATCTCAACGGCGCTCAAGTGATACTGGCGCGGACAGGCCAACCAGATCGCCAGCATGCGCTGGTATTTTTCCCACATTTTGGTCTGGGCGTTGAAACCGTGGCTGCCGGAATCGAAGTGAGTATAGCGCCCCTCGGTGCTGACCAGGAAACGCACGTAGCTCAGGTAGCGCGCCTCGGTGGCGGCGTCGAAGCCGAGAAACGCCAGGCGGCGCTCGTCCAGATCCTGCTTTTCTTTCAGGTTGCCCCAGGAAACCTGCAGCGCATGGTGCATCTCCATCACGTTGATGATGGTGCGGCACACCTCTTCACTCAGTTCGCCGAAGTCGCGATCCAGTTCGCGCATTTGCAAACCGAAGCCGCGTTCGACGATGGTTTGCAACCGGCGATAACGGTCGCCGTTGTCCGGATCGAGCAGGGTCATCATCTTGTACTGGTTCGACAGGATCAGCCGCTGGGCGTTGGTCATTTCCATCAGGATTTCCTCATTTCTGTGTGATGGCGGGAGCATCGCACAGCGCAAGAACGCAGGAAATCACAACTCGACCGTTCTTTGATTTAAACCGGGGTTATTGACGCTTTGACGAGAAAGGCCGCACAACGCGGCCTTTTTCATTTACAGATCGTCGAGGAAAGTTTTGTCCAGCTGCTTGAAAGCGCGCTTGAGCAGATCGGCCAACGTCTGATAGGTCGGCGTGCCTTCGAGCGGCGCCACCGCCTGCCCGGCTTCCGTCAGCTTGTTGCGCACCTCATGGAACCATTGCAGCAGCGTCGGCGGCAGCGGCGTGACCGAACGACGCCCCAGCCACCACAGCCCCTGCATCGGCAGGCTGCAGGCGAACAGCGCGGTGGCGATCGCCGGGCCGAGCTGGCCGCCGAGCGCAATCTGCCAGGTCAGCGTGAAAATCGCCAACGGCGGCATGAAACGGATAGCGAAACGGGTGGCACGCGCAACGCGGTTCTCCGGAAAGACCGGTGCCAGACGTTTGTCCGACGGCCAGGTTTTCATATAATGCTGCCCGCGCTGGAAGACCTGAAACCAGCTTACGGAACCGGACGGTTTGCTCGTCATTGCGTACCTCAACGTCACGTAAAGAAACTAAAAGCGTGCTGCCAGAGACCATACTAAAAAATTTGAAGCTTTAAATTTATTTTGTGTTTACACCGGGCTATCGGTATCCTAAGCCGGCCTTGTGGCCGGTAGAAGATGACGCAAACTTTGTCAACTTTTAGCCCTATAAAAATCAAGATTATTTAAACCGCAGAGAAATCATCGGTTTTTCCATCATCCTGTGATTTGTGCACGTCACATGATGTTAATCATAAATGTCATCGGCACTATGCGCTACGCTTGTTGTCTGATTGACGATTAATTCACCACGTGTTTTCGATTTTCTTTTAACAACACGACTATTTAAGTAGGTACTTCCATGTCGAGTAAGCTAGTACTGGTTCTTAACTGCGGCAGTTCTTCTCTGAAATTCGCCATCATCGATGCCGTTAACGGCGACGAATTCCTCTCCGGTTTGGCCGAGTGTTTCCACCTGCCTGAAGCTCGCATCAAGTGGAAAATGGACGGCGCCAAACACGAAGCTGCCCTGGGGGCCGGCGCTGCACACAGCGAAGCGCTGAACTTCATCGTTAATACTATTCTGGCACAAAAACCAGAGCTTTCCGCGCAGCTGACCGCCATCGGCCACCGCATCGTGCACGGCGGCGAGAAGTTCACCGCTTCCGCCGTGATCAACGACGAAGTTCTGCAGGGTATCAAAGATTCCGTGCCGTTTGCACCACTGCACAACCCGGCTCACCTGATCGGCATCGCGGAAGCGCTGAAATCCTTCCCTAACCTGGCCGACAAGAACGTTGCCGTGTTCGACACCGCGTTCCACCAGACCATGCCGGAAGAATCTTACCTGTACGCCCTGCCGTACAGCCTGTACCGCGACCACGGCGTTCGCCGCTACGGCGCGCACGGCACCAGCCACTTCTACGTGACTCAGGAAGCCGCGAAGATGCTGAACAAGCCGGTGGAAGAAGTGAACGTGATCACTTGCCACCTGGGCAACGGCGGTTCCGTTACCGCAGTGCGCAACGGCCAGTGCGTTGACACCTCGATGGGCCTGACCCCGCTGGAAGGCCTGGTGATGGGCACCCGCAGCGGTGACATCGATCCGGCTATCATCTTCCACCTGCACGATTCTCTGGGCATGAGCGTTGACCAGATCAACAAGATGCTGACCAAAGAATCCGGCCTGCTGGGCCTGACCGAAGTCACCAGCGACTGCCGTTACGTTGAAGACAACTACGACAGCAAAGCCGACGCCAAACGCGCCATGGACGTGTTCTGCCACCGTCTGGCCAAATACGTCGGCGCATACAGCGCGCTGATGGAAGGCCGTCTGGACGCGGTGATCTTCACCGGCGGCATCGGCGAGAACGCCGGCATGGTGCGTGAGCTGACCCTGAACAAACTGGGCCTGCTGGGCTTCGAAATCGACCACGACCGCAACATGGCCGCTCGCTTCGGCAAATCCGGCGCCATCACCAAAGACGGCAGCCGCCTGGCGCTGGTGATCCCGACCAACGAAGAGTTGGTCATCGCGCAGGACGCATCCCGCCTGACCGCGTAATGCTCTCAAAACACCGTCAGCCCAGGCTGACGGTGTTGTTTTAGCCTCATGTTAATCGTGAAGAGGACTATTCTGTGTCACGTACTATTATGTTGATCCCCACCGGCACCAGCGTCGGCCTGACCAGCGTCAGCCTGGGTGTCATCCGCTCCATGGAGCAAAAAGGCGTTCGTCTGAGCGTGTTCAAGCCTATCGCTCAACCGCGCACCGGCGACAACGCGCTCGACCAGACCACCACCATCATCCGCAGCAACTCCACCATCCCGGCGGCCGAACCGCTGCGCATGGACTACGTTGAGGGCCTGCTGAGCTCCAACCAGCAAGACGTGCTGATGGAAGAGATCGTGGCGCGTTACCACGAGAACACCAAAGACGCGGAAGTGGTGCTGATCGAAGGCCTGGTGCCGACCCGCAAGCATCAGTTCGCCAACGCGCTGAACTACGAGATCGCCAAAACCCTGAACGCCGAGATCGTCTTCGTGCTGGCGCTGGGCAACGACTCCCCGGCGCAGCTGAAAGAGCGCATCGAACTGGCGCGCACCAGCTTCGGCGGCAGCAAGAACAAAAACATCACCGGCGTGATCATCAACAAGCTGAACGCACCGGTCGACGATCAGGGCCGCACCCGTCCTGACCTGTCCGAAATCTTCGACGACTCCACCAAAGCCAGCATCGCCCACGTCGATCCTGCGCAGCTGTTCGCCAACAGCCCGCTGCCAGTTCTGGGCTGCGTGCCGTGGAGCTTCGATCTGATCGCCACCCGCGCCATCGACATGGCTCGCCACCTGAAGGCCCGCGTGGTCAACGAAGGCGACATCATGACCCGCCGCGTGAAGTCCGTGACCTTCTGTGCGCGCAGCATCCCGCACATGCTGGAACACTTCCGCCCAGGCTCTCTGCTGGTGACCTCCGCAGACCGTCCTGACGTGCTGGTCTCCGCCTGCCTGGCGGCGATGAACGGCGTGGAAATCGGCGCCATCCTGCTGACCGGCGGCTACGCCATCGACGAGCCGATCAAAAAGCTGTGCGAACGCGCCTTCCAGACCGGCCTGCCGGTGTTCATGGTCGACACCAACACCTGGCAGACCTCGCTGAGCCTGCAGAGCTTCAACCTCGAAGTGCCGGCGGACGACCACCAGCGCATCGAGAAAGTGCAGAACTACGTGGCCAGCCACATCAACACCGAATGGATCGACTCGCTGACCGCCACCTCCGAGCGTTCACGCCGTCTGTCTCCACCGGCGTTCCGTTACGAGCTGACCGAGCTGGCGCGTAAAGCCGGCAAGCGCATCGTGCTGCCGGAAGGCGACGAGCCGCGCACCGTGAAAGCGGCGGCCATCTGCGCCGAACGCGGCATCGCGGAATGCGTGCTGCTCGGCAACCCGGAAGAGATCCAGCGCGTCGCGGCAGCGCAAGGCGTTGAGCTGGGCAAAGGCATCGAAATCGTCGATCCGGTCGCCGTGCGTGAAAACTACGTGCCGCGTCTGGTTGAGCTGCGCAAGAGCAAGGGCATGACCGAAGTGGTCGCGCGCGAGCAGCTGGAAGACAACGTGGTGCTCGGCACCCTGATGCTGGAACAAGGCGAAGTCGACGGTCTGGTCTCCGGCGCGGTTCACACCACCGCCAACACCATCCGTCCGCCGTTGCAGCTGATCAAAACCGCGCCGGGCAGCTCGCTGGTGTCCTCCGTGTTCTTCATGCTGCTGCCTGACCAGGTACTGGTCTACGGCGACTGCGCGATCAACCCGGATCCGACCGCCGAGCAGCTGTCTGAAATCGCCATCCAGTCTGCGGATTCCGCCGCGGCCTTCGGCATCGAGCCGCGCGTAGCGATGATCTCCTACTCCACCGGCAACTCCGGCGCGGGTAGCGACGTCGAGAAAGTGCGCGAAGCGACCCGTCTGGCACAGGAAAAACGCCCGGACCTGATCATCGACGGCCCGCTGCAGTACGACGCCGCCATCATGGCCGACGTTGCCAAGTCCAAGGCGCCGAACTCACCGGTAGCCGGCCAGGCGACCGTGTTCATCTTCCCGGATCTGAACACCGGCAACACCACCTACAAAGCGGTACAGCGTTCCGCTGACCTGGTCTCCATCGGGCCGATGCTGCAAGGCATGCGCAAGCCGGTGAACGACCTGTCGCGCGGCGCACTGGTTGACGATATCGTCTACACCGTTGCGCTGACGGCGATCCAGTCTTCCCAGGCTGACGCTGCCGCCGCCAAGGCGTAATTCATCGCCAAACGAACAAGGGCCGGCATTGCCGGCCCTTGTTATTTCATTCATCCCTTATCTGGCTTTATTACTCCGCACTGGCAATAACCTGCAAAATCTGTCCGTCGCTGATTTTCAGCGAGAAACTGCGCTGCCAGAAACGTTTGGAATCTGCATCCTGAGGATCTACGGTACTGATTGCCACGGTGTATGGCACATTGCTCTCAAATGCCTTGAACGAGTATGGGATACATTGGCCGGGCGTAATCGTCTCAACGGGCTTCGGTGGTAGAGTGGTCCTACGCCAGAGCTCATGCGTTTGGCTATCCAACCGTTGTTCAATAGCGATGCTGACCAGACTGACCCTGCCACTCTGTGTTGGGTAGGCTTGCGGTAAAGAGAAACAGAGATCATTTCCCCGCAGCGTAATATCCGCAGCGTAAAAACGTTGCTTTTCAAGCATACAGCCACTGAGCAACATCATCATGATGAGGGTATAGATTCTTCTCATTTCAGGTTTTTCCTGTCGGCAGGAGCATTAAGAAATCCTTTCAAAACATGCTCATAACGGCTTTTCAAATCTGGACCTATAATACCTTGCATCAGTTTCACCTCAAACCACCGTTCTTTGCCATAACGAGAAAGGATGAAGTAATCTGCAAGAAGGCTGGCTTGTGCCTCCATACCATAATCAGCTAAGGAGTAGTAATCAGGCAGCGAGTATTTATAAGTTACCGCCCAGCTCATTATTCCCCGCAGCCGGACGTTCATCCCCCTCTGATACTGCCATACGTGGGCCATTTCATGCATGAACCACCATAGGTAGCGCGTTGTTTCTGTGGAAAAATCTTCCCTGAAGTGTTTTTCAGGCCAATAAAGTTCACCATTAGGCGTAACGGCCGTTTCCTCATTCTGCAAACCAAACGGGAAATAGCTCGCGTTATGCACTTTAACAAGACTGTAGTCGATGGCATTTTTATAGAGAAAACGGGATAGCGTGATCTCGCCTAGCGTCAGCCTTCTGAACGAGCCTCTTGCTGTTATCATTATTCACTCCATGAATATAACTTATTGTATTTATTAGACTGTTTTTATTATCTCTTTTTACCCAAGCATTGGCCATCCATTATCCATTAAAAACAAAAAGCCCCCTAAGGGGCTTCTCAGTTGATAACGCGTGAGTCATAACTCAGATACTGGGCAGGAAGGTATGTGCTTTATACATAGCACCAGACCTCATTCGTTACAGCAGTTGTGATTGACTCGAGAACTATTTTTGCAGCAGCTGCCCGGCGGCCTCCAGAATATGCTCGGCGGTCAGGCCATACTCCTGTTGCAAGAACGCTTGGGTGCCCACCTGGCCGTAACGCTCCTTCACCCCCACGCGCCGCATCGGCGTCGGGCACTCTTCCGCCAGCACCTCCGCCACCGCCGATCCCAGCCCGTTATGAATGCTGTGGTTTTCACAGGTGACGATGCGCCCGGTCTTGGCCGCGTAGGTTTTGATCAGTTCACGGTCGATAGGCTTGAGGGTGAACATATCGATCACCGCCGCGCTGACGCCCTGCTGCGCCAGCCTCTGCGCCGCCTTCAGCGCCTCCGCCACCATGATGCCGTTGGCGATCAGCGTAATGTCGTCGCCGTCGCGCAGCAGGTTGCCCTTGCCGATGGTAAAGCGCGAGCCCTCCTGATAGATGCGCGTCGCCTGCTTGCGAATGGTGCGCACCCAGTAGAAGCCGCGCAGATCCATCAGCTGGCGCAGAATGTCGGCGAACATGGTGGCGTCGGTCACTTCCAGCACCACCGAATGCGCCAGCCCGCGCACGATGCCCATGTCCTCGAACGACATGTGGGTGCCGCCGTTGTGGCAGGCGCTCACCCCGGCGTCAGAGGCGATCACCTTGACGTTGTTGCGCTGATAATCCAGCGACATGAACAGCTGATCGAAACAGCGGCGGCTGGCGAAGGCGGTAAAGGTATGCACGAACGGCACCCGGCCGGTGAGCGACAGCCCGGCGGCGACGCCGATCACGTTGGCCTCCATGATGCCGCAGTTGATCACGTGCTGCGGGTGATCCTTGTGTACGCCGTCCATCGCCATCGAGCTCATCAGATCCGCCTCCAGCGCGATGATCGGCGCGCCCACCTCAATCTGCCGACGCACCTCGCCGGCGTAGACTTTGCGCATTTCGACGGCGTCGTTTTCCAACTGCGTCACTACGTTAAACATGGGCGGCCTCCAGTTCGGCGATGGCTTTTTCGATTTCCTGCTGCACGTCCGGCGTCAGGCGCAGGTGGTGAGAGTTCGACAGGTTTTCCAGATAGGCAACGCCCTGCCCTTTGATGCTGTCGAGCACGATCGCCAGCGGCCGCTGTTCGCCGCCGCGCGCCGGCGCCACCGCCGCCAACAGCGCCGCGATATCGTCGCCCTTGATGGTCTGCACCTCAAAGCCGAAGGCGCGGAACTTGGCGGCCAGATCAAACGGTTGGATCACCTCGTCCAGCGCGCCGTCCAGCTGTTGCTTGTTGTAATCGATGAACAGCGTCAGGTTGTTCAGATTGTGGTGGGCGATAAACTGGAACGCCTCCCAGCACTGCCCTTCATTCAGTTCCCCATCGCCGAGGATGCTGAACACCCGATTGCGGCGCCCCGCCAGCCGATGGGACAACGCCATGCCGGCGGCGATCGACACGCCCTGCCCCAGCGAGCCGGTGGTGGCGTCCACGCCGCGCGTGCGCAGCCGGTCCGGATGGCTCGGCAGACGCGTGCCGTTCTGGTTGAGGGTCTTCAACTCCGCCAGCGGGAAGTAGCCCTTGATCGCCAGTGTGCTGTACAGCGCCGGGCCGGCGTGCCCTTTCGACAGCACGAAATCATCGCGCTCCGGCCAGTCCGGATCCGCCGGATCGATGCGCATCACGCTGCCGTACAGCACCGCCAGCGTCTCCACCACCGACATGCAGCCGCCGTAGTGGCCGAAGCCCAGCCCGGTCAGCGCTTTCAGCGTTTCCAGGCGGATCGCCCGCGCCAGGATATGCAGCTCTTCAATTTCCGTTTCGCTCGTTGTGTAGTTCATCAGTCTGCCCTCGTTATTTCTCGACGCGGTCAGCGGCCGGCGCGCCTTTGCGTTTTCCCAGGAAGTTATGCGCCACCAGCAGCGCGAACACGGCGACGATCGCCAGCATGATCATCTCTTTCGACATAAAGCGCGCCATGTTGCCCAGCAGGATGCCGATCGCGCCGAAGTCGGCGTCGGAGAAGGTGGTGTTGGCAAAGCCCAACGCCCCCAGCACCGGCAGCAGTAATACCGGCAGGAAGGTGATCAGCAGCCCGTTGGCGAAGGCGCCCAGCATCGCGCCGCGCCGCCCGCCGGTGGCGTTGCCGAACACCCCGGCGGTAGCGCCGGTGAAGAAGTGCGGCACCACGCCGGGCAGGATCAGCACCATCTTCAGCTGCCCCAGCAGGAACAGCCCGGCCAATCCGCCAAGGAAGCTGAACAAGAAGCCGATCAGCACCGCGTTGGGGGCATAGGGATAGACCACCGGGCAATCCAGCGCCGGCCGCGCGTTAGGCACCAGCTTTTCCGAGAAGCCGGTGAACGCCGGCACGATTTCCGCCAGAATCAGGCGCACGCCCTGCAGGATGATGAACACCCCGGCGGCGAAGGTGATGGCCTGAATGATCGAATACACCAGGTAGTTCTGGCCGCCGCTGAGATCGCTTTCCACATAGGCCCGCCCGGCGCAGATCGCCAGGATCAGGTAGATGACGATCATGGTCATCGAGATCGAAATGGAGCTGTCGCGCAGGAAGCTGAGGTTTTTCGGCAGGTTCATCTCTTCGGTCGAGCGCGAGTTTTTACCCACCTTCGAGCCGATCCAGCCGGACAGCACGTAGCCCAGGGTGCCGAAGTGGCCGAAGGCAATATCGTCGTTGCCGGTGATGCGGCGCATATAGCGCTGGGCGATCGCCGGGAAGAACGCCATCACCAGCCCCAGGGTCAGCGCGCCGGTAAACACCAGCTGCACGCCCTCGAAGCCCGCCACCGTCAGGATGATGCCGATCATGCAGGCCATGTAGAAGGTGTGGTGGCCGGTCAGGAAGATGTATTTCAGCCGGGTGAAGCGCGCTACTACGATATTCGCCACCATGCCGAACGCCATGATCAGCGCGGTGGAGGCACCGTATTTCTCCAGCGCGATGGAGACGATCGCTTCGTTATTCGGAATGATGCCCTGAATATTGAACGCATGTTCGAACATGCCGCCCAGCGGATTGAGCGACCCGACCAATACCGTGGCGCCGCCGCCTAAAACGATAAAGCCGAGAATGGTTTTTACCGTGCCTTTCACCACGTCGGAAAACGATTTCTTTTGCGCCAGCAAACCGATCAGCGCAATAAGCCCGACCAGCACCGAAGGCACCTTTAATATATCCACCACAAACTTAAGCGTTTCCTGGATAAACATATCCACCTCGCCAATCGTTTTATTCAGATGATTGAGTGGGCTTCGAAGTAAGCGCGCAGCTTGGCTTCCAGCTCATTAATGTCGATGATGTTGCTGATCACCACCAGCTGCTCGGCCGGTACGCTGGCGCTGTCGGCGATGTCTTTCGCCATCACGAACACGTCGGCGGCGCCGGGGGTGGCGGACGACAGATCGGAGTGTTCGACCTCGGCCTCCACGCCCATCTTTTTCAGCACCTTTTTAATGTTCATTTCCACCATAAAACTGCTGCCGAGACCGGAACCGCAAATCGCCATGATTTTCATAATATCCACCTGTTGAATTTAGCGTGTAGGGTAGCGCCGCCGGTCATATTCCCGGCGTTGTTAGCATTAATCGTGTTCCTGGTGATTAAACGTTAATAGCGGGCGATAATATCCTCGATTTGCCGTTTATCTTTGGCGTGAAATAACGCCGCCATGGCCTGATTGTCTGAAAATAATTCCGCCAGTTGCGAAATCAATTCGATGTGGCTGTCGCCGTCGGGCGCCGAAAGCATCACCACCACCTGAACCGGATCGTTATCTGCGGAATGAAAGTTCACCCCCTGATGGATCTTCAACAGCGATAATCCCAACGCGTTGGCGCCCTCTTCGGGCCGGGCGTGCGGCATGGCGATGCCCGGTGCCAGGACGAAGTAAGGGCCGAGCTTCTCCTGCTGATGAAAGATGGCCGTCAGGTAATTCGGCGTGATCACGCCGTCTTGCAGCAGCGGCTGCGCGCTCAGCGTGACCGCCTGGCGCCAGTCCTCCACCCGTTCGCACAGCTGTATATGATCGGCGGTCAGCCACTCTTTCAGCACGTTACCCTCCTAAAGGTTGATGGTTTCGGCCGGTGATTAATTCACCGACGACGGTAAAACTTTAATCAACCCCTCCCGGCCACACAGTGATGGATATCACAAAGATAGCGCTACCAAAGCGCTATCATGCAGATCTGTGATAGCGCTATCAAAACGCCGCGCCGCGGCATGGCGTTAACCACAATTTTTTCTCGCTCTTTCGGGTAACGGGGTAGAATGTGCCGCATACGGGGATCGTCGAAGCCGCGCCGTCGGCTTCCCGCCCTCACCATTTTTATGCGCCGCGCGCGCATTTCAGTCGGGATTAGGCATGTCGATCGGTAAAAAACGACGCAGCACGGGCAGGGTGACGTTGGCTGACGTAGCGCAGCTGGCGGGCGTCGGCACCATGACGGTGTCGCGCGCGCTGCGCACGCCGGAGCAGGTTTCAGACAAACTGCGCGAGAAGATTGAAGCCGCGGTAAGCGAACTGGGGTATCTGCCCAACCTGGCCGCCAGCTCGCTGGCGTCGGCCTCGTCCTACACCATCGCCATGGTGGTGCCCAGCCTGTCCGAATCCGGCTGCGCCGAGATGTTCGCCGGCCTGCAGAAAGTGCTGCAGCCGGCCGGTTATCACATCATGCTGGCGGAATCGCAGCACCATCTGGAGCGCGAAGAGAAGCTGCTGGAGACCCTGCTTTCCTACAACCTGGCGGCGGCGGTGCTGCTCAGCGTCGAGCATTCGCAAAACGCCCGCAACGCGCTGATCGCCGCCAACATTCCGGTGGTGGAGATCGGCGCCGTACGCGCCGATCCGATCGACATGAGCATCGGCATCGACTACGTGGCGGCGATGTATCAACTGACGCAAACGGTGATCGCCAGCGGCTATCAGAACATCGGGCTGCTGTGCGCCAACCAGGAACAGTGGATCTTCCAGCAGCACCTGCAGGGCTGGCACAAGGCGCTGCTGCGCAACCATATGTCGCCGCATCGGGTGATCAACGCCGCGCAGCCCGCCAGCTTCAGCACCGGCGCGCAGCAGCTGCCGGAATTCTTGCTGGCCTGGCCGGAGCTGGACGCGCTGGTGTGCGCCTCGGACGAACTGGCCGGCGGCGCGCTGTATGAATGCCAGCGGCGGCGCATCAAGGTGCCGGACAATCTGGCGGTGGTGGGGTTCGGCAACAGCGAGTTCAGCCGGGTGTGCCAGCCGCCGCTGACCACCATGACCATTCCGCATCGCGACATCGGCATTCAAGCCGGCCAGGCGCTGCTGGCGCGGCTGAACGAGCAGCCCTGGCAGCCGGCAGGCTCCCTGCCCGCCACGCTGTGCCGCCGCGACAGCTGCTGAATCCCCACCATAAAAAAAGCCGGTCGATGACCGGCTTTCTTACGCGTTGGCGTCTCAGTGGTTGTCGAGCGGCTTGCCGTAATCCTGTTCGTTGTTGCGCGTCAGCCACAGCGACAGCGCCTTCAGCGAATCCGGAGTAAACTCGTCGCAGCGCGCGGTGATCTCTTCCGGCGTCAGCCAGCACACCTCGGCCACTTCTTCTTCCTGCAGCGCGAACGGGCCGTGCGATACGCAGCTGAACAGCGCGCCCCACACCCGGCACTGCTCTTCTTCGAAGTAGAACAGACCGTGTTCGGCGAAAGGCACGCCGGCGATGCCCAGCTCTTCTTCCGCCTCGCGGCGCGCCGAGTCCAGCACGTTTTCACCGCTTTGCACCACGCCGCCCGCCGTCGCGTCCAGCCAGCCCGGGTAGAAGTCTTTGATCTCGGTGCGACGCTGCACCAGAATTTTTCCCATCCCATCATGCACCACAATATAGGTAGCACGATGACGCAGCCGCTCCGCCCGCATCTGTTGACGACTGGATTGCGCAATCACCTCGTTTTGCTCGTCGACGATATCAACCCATTCGGTATCTGCAGCCTGACCCTGTTCCGCCATCCTCTAAAACCTTCTATTTTGGCGCGATGCATCCCGCGCGCTGGTTAATCAATGAGTGCTTTTCAAAGATTTTTATTGTGTGTGTGTATAAATTAGTGCGTTTAGCGTGTTAACGCCACCTCCGCGACGACCTTGCCGCCGTCGAGCGTCAGCACGCGCAAAGTGCCCCGATCCAACATGCCGTAGCTGGCCGGAAAGCCCCCTTTGGGGATGCTGACCGAGCCCGGATTGAAGCAATAGATCTCACCCTGCCGCTCCGCCTGCGGCAGATGCGTATGGCCGTAGGCCAGGACGTCACCGCGGGATAACGGCGGCAGTGCCGAGGGATGATAAAGGTGACCGTGGGTCAAAAACAATCGTCTTTTTTGCAGTAAAACCTGTTGCCAGGGCGCCTCGATGGGAAACGTCAGCAGCATCTGATCGACCTCGCTGTCGCAATTGCCGCGAACGGCGATGATCTTGTCGCTATAGCGATTCAATCGTTCGGCAACCTGAGCAGGCTGATACCCGGCCGGCAGCGCGTTGCGCGGGCCGTGATTCAGCAAATCACCCAGAAGAATCAGCCAGTCGGCGCCGTTTTGTTCAAACAATTCCAGCACGCGTTCGGTGGCCGGCAGCGAGCCGTGGATATCCGAGGCGAACATCAGCTTCATAACCTTGTCCTATAGAGGGAAATAAGCGCCATTTTACCGCGCCGGCGCCGTGCGGCAAACCGCCGCCCGCCCCGATGGAGAATTGTGATCCAGCCGCGCAGATAGCATCGGACGAATCCCACATAGCCTGCTATCCTTAGCTGCTATTGTTGGATCTCTGATATACCTTTGTGCGCGGCGAAGACCGCAGCAACGTGTAATGAATTACAGATCACCTTACCGCAGGAGGCAACATGATTGACCTGTATTACGCGCCTACTCCCAATGGTCACAAGATCACCTTGTTTTTGGAAGAGGTCGGCTTACCCTACCGTATCCATCGCGTAAACATCAGCGCCGGCGAGCAGTTCAAACCGGACTTTCTGAGCATTTCTCCCAACAACAAAATCCCGGCGATCGTCGATCAGCAACCGGTGGACGGCGGCGAGCCGATCAGCCTGTTCGAGTCCGGTGAAATCCTGCTGTATCTGGCGGAGAAGACCGGCAAACTGCTGAGCAAGGGCCTGCGCGAACGCGCCGCCACCCTGCAGTGGCTGTTCTGGCAGGTGGCCGGGTTCGGGCCGATGCTCGGGCAGAATCATCACTTCAACCACTACGCGCCGCAGCCGGTGCCTTACGCCATTGAGCGCTACCAGCTGGAAACCAAACGGCTGTATGGCGTGTTGGAAGCCGAACTGCAAAAACATCCGTACCTGGGCGGCGACAACTACAGCATCGCCGATATCGCCACCTACCCGTGGGTGGTGTCGCATCCGCGCCAGCGCATCGATCTGGCGGATTACCCGGCGGTGCGCAACTGGTTCGAACGCATCAGCAACCGCCCGGCGACCGAGCGCGCCTATAAGCTGGCCGAACAGGGCTAATCCCGCTCCCCGACTCCCCGCCACCGGGGAGTCACATCGTCCCTGCGTTATCATTTCCCTACTTTCCGTGTATTCTGAACGCCAATAATCAGACCTATGGAGAATCTCTGATGTCTTTCAGTCAACCCGACGCCGTTATTCGCATTAAAAATCTGCGGCTGCGCACGTTCATCGGTATCAAGGAAGAGGAAATCAACAACCGACAGGACATCCTGATCAACGTGGTGATCCACTACCCGGCGGACAAGGCGCGCAACAGCGAAGACATCGCCGATGCGCTCAACTACCGCACCATCACCAAAGCGATCATCCGCCATGTGGAAGATAACCGTTTCGCGTTGCTGGAAAAATTAACGCAGGATGTGCTCGATATCGTAAAAGAACACGCCTGGGTGACCTATGCTGAAGTGGAGATAGATAAACTTCTGGCTCTGCGCTACGCCGATTCTGTCTCCATGACCATGAGCTATCGCAGGGACTAACTCAGGGAGGTCGACCATGCGGATCCTGATCACCGGCGCAACGGGATTGATCGGCAGCAGCCTGACGGCCAGGCTGCTGGCGCTTTCTCACCATATTACGGTACTGACGCGAGACGAACGGCGGGCCCGGGCCCGGCTCGGCGACCAGCCGAGCTATTGGCACACGCTGGACGACCGGCAGTCGCTGGATGACTTCGATGCGGTGATCAATCTGGCGGGCGAACCTATCGCCGACAAGCGCTGGAGCGCACAGCAGAAGCAGCGGCTGTGTCATAGCCGCTGGGATCTGACCGAACGCTTGGCGCAGCTGATCAAGGCCGGCAGCACGCCGCCCGGCGTGCTGATTTCCGGTTCCGCCGTTGGCTACTACGGCGATCAAGGGCAGGCGGTGGTCACCGAAGAGGAGCCGCCGCACGACGAATTCACCCACCAGCTGTGCCAACGCTGGGAAGCGCTGGCGCTGCAGGCGCAGAGCGACGCCACCCGCGTCTGCCTGCTGCGCACCGGCGTAGTGCTGGCGCCGCAGGGCGGCACGCTGGCCAAAATGCTGCCGCCGTTCCGCTTCGGGCTGGGCGGCCCGATCGGCGACGGCCGCCAATACCTGCCGTGGATCCATCTCGACGACATGGTCAACGGCATTATTTATCTGCTGGATCACGCCACGCTCACTGGCCCGTTCAACATGGTCGCCCCCTACCCGGTGCATAACGAGCAGTTCGCCGCCCAATTGGCCAACGTGCTCGATCGCCCGGCGTTTCTGCGGGTGCCGGCGTTCGTCATGCGTTTGTTGATGGGGGAAGCGGCGGTGCTGGTGCTCGGCGGCCAGCGGGCGGTGCCGAAGCGGCTGGAGGAGGCCGGCTTCCACTTCCGCTATCTGGAGCTGGAGCAGGCGCTGGATGACGTGATTAATCAGCGGGCCGAAGCCCGCTGATCTGAAGTTACTTCAACGCGCCGGACAGGAACTGCTGCAGGCGCGGGCTTTTGGGGTTGCCGAACAGCTCGGCCGGCGGCCCCTGTTCTTCAATCAACCCTTTATGCAGGAAGATCACGTGGTTGGAAACGTGGCGCGCAAACTCCATTTCGTGCGTCACCACCACCATGGTTTTCCCCTCCTCCGCCAGCTTCTGCATGATGCGCAGCACCTCGCCCACCAGCTCGGGATCCAGCGCCGACGTCGGTTCGTCAAACAGCAGCACTTCCGGCTCCATCGCCAACGCGCGGGCGATAGAAACGCGCTGCTGCTGGCCGCCCGACAGGTGCACCGGGTATTTGCCGCGCGCCCGCTCATCGATGCCCACCTTATCCAGATAGCGCACCGCGCGCTCGTGCGCGTCGGCCTTGCTCAGCCCCAGCACCTGCACCGGCGCCTCCATCACGTTCTCCAACACCGTCATGTGGCTCCACAGGTTGAAATGCTGGAACACCATGGTCAGGCGGGTGCGCAGCAGCTGCAGCTGCTTCTTGTCGAACACCTTCAGCTGGCCGTCTTTGTCGCGCACCATGCGGATGTCTTCGTTGTTCAGGCTGATCGAGCCTTCGCTCGGCTTCTCGAGGAAGTTGATGCAGCGCAGAAAGGTGCTTTTGCCGGAGCCGGAGGAGCCGATGATGCTGATCACATCCCCGGCGTTGGCCGCCAGCGAGACGCCCTTCAGCACTTCGTGGTCGCCATAGCGTTTGTGCAGTTCCGTGACGGCTAATTTATTCTCAGACATGGTTTTTCTTCCCGTCATTTATCAGTGACTAACGTGTGCCATCCAGCGTTTTTCAGCCTTGCGGAACAGGCTGATTAACACGTAGGAGATGATCAGGTACAGCACCGCCGCGATGCCGAAAGCGTAAAACGGCTGATAGGTCGCGGCGTTGATGTCGCGCGCAATCTTCAGCAGATCCGGCACGGTGGCGGTAAACGCCAGCGCGGTGGAGTGCAGCATCAGGATCACTTCGTTGCTGTAGGCCGGCAGCGCGGTGCGCAGCGCCGAAGGCAAAATGATGCAGCGATACATCTTGAAGCGCGAGAAACCGTAGGCGTTGGCGGCCTCGATCTCACCGTGCGGCACCGAGCGGATCGCCCCGGCGAAGATCTCGGTGGTATAGGCGCAGGTGTTGAGCGTCAGCGCCAGGATGGTGCAGTTGAGCCCGCTGCGGAAAAACGCGTTGAGAAACTCGCTGCCGCGCACGATCTCAAGGCTGTACATGCCGGAGTAGAACACCAGCAGCTGCACGTACAGCGGCGTGCCGCGAAACACGTAGGTATAGAGCCACACCGGGAAACGCACCCAGCGGATGGAAGAGACGCGCGCCACCGCCATCGGGATCGCCAGCAGCCCGCCCATCACCACCGAAGCGATCAGCAGCCACAGCGTTACCGCCACGCCGGTGAAACGGTAGCCGTCGCTCCACAGCAGCGACTGCCAATACTGTTGCAAAATCTCGATCATAGCTCGGCCCTCTTGACGCCCAGTGAGTAACGCCGTTCAAGCCACAGCAGCACGCCGTTGGAAACGGTCGTGAAGATCAGGTACACCACGCCGGCCACGATGGCGAAGAAGAACGGCTGATAGGTGCCTTTCCCCGCCAGCTGCGTGGCTTTCACCACGTCGTTCAGGCCGAGGATCGACACCAGCGCCGTCGCCTTCAGGATCACCTGCCAGTTGTTGCCGATGCCCGGCAAGGCGAAACGCATCATCGCCGGGAACAGAATGCGCCGGAAGATCTGCGCGCCGCTGAAGCCGTAGGCCGTCGCCGCTTCGATCTGCCCTTTCGGCACCGCCAGATAGGCGCCGCGGAAGGTCTCGGTAAAATAAGCGCCGTAGATAAAGCCGAGGGTAATGATGCCGGCGCCGAGCGGATCGATATCGATCTGCGAGAAGCCCAGCAGCGTAGTGATATTGTTCAGCGCGATTTGCAGACCGTAAAAGATCAGCAGCATCAGCACCAGATCGGGCACGCCGCGGATCAGCGTGGTGTAAGCGCCGAACAGGCCGGAAATAAGGGGGTTGTGGGAGAGTTTGCCGCCGGCGCCGATCAACCCGATCACCACCGCCAACAATACGGAACTGAGGGCCAACTCCAGCGTCACCAGAGCCCCCTCGAAAATCAGTTGGGAATAGCCTTGCAGCATCTACTTCACCCTGTGGTCTAGGATCCGAACCATCGGGGCCGGCACACCGGCCCCGCAGTCACAGCATGGAACGGTTAGCGGATTACCCGCCGTAGACGTCAAAGTCGAAGTACTTTTTCGCGTATTTATCGTAGGTGCCATCTTTGCGCATTTCGGCGAAGGCTTTGTCCAGCGCCGCTTTCAGCTCGGTATCGGCTTTGCGCAGCCCCATGCCGGTGCCGACGCCGAAGAATTTGTCATCCTTCACCGATTCGCCGGCGAACGCGTAGTCTTTGCCCGGCGGCTGTTTCAGGAAGCCGTCGCTGCCCGCCACTTCATCCTGGAAGGCGGCGTCGATGCGCCCGGACGCCAGATCGGCGTAGACCAGATCCTGGTTCTGGTAAGGCACCACCGTGACGCCCTTCGGTTGCCACATGGCGTTGGCGTAGGCTTCCTGGGTAGTGCCCTGCAGCACGCCCACGCTCTTGCCTTTCAGGGCGTCCACGGTAGGCAACAGCTTGGAGCCCTTCGGCGCGATCAGACGCGCGTTGGCGGCATACAGCTTGTCGGTAAAGGCGATTTCCTGCTGGCGTTTTTCAGTGATGGACAGCGAAGAGATGATGGCGTCGATTTTCTTCGCCTTGAGTGATGGGATCAGCGCGTCAAAGTCGCTCTCCACGAAGGTACATTGGGTATTTATGCGTTTGCACAGCTCTTTGGCCAAATCGATATCGAAGCCGACCAGCTCGCCTTTGGCGTTTTTGGATTCAAACGGCGCATAAGTCGGATCGGTGCCGATCTTCAATGTCGATGGGATAGCGGCGAATGCGCTGTTTGCGGCCGCCAAAGCCAAGACTAAAGGAAGAACCTTAACCAGCTTTTTCATAAATTACCCTCAAATTGATTTTTTTGATGCCACTACGGGCATTACTTTTCCCCACCAAATCAATTTGCAGTAATCGTGCCACATTAGGTGCTACGGGCGGAGGGAACGGCTCCGGCCTTCACAATACTGTTTCCTGGGACGATAACCGCAAAATTAAATCGGCCGCTCGGGGCCGCGCCACTGGCAGCCGCGACAAGGCGGCACCATGAAACAGTGAACGTGATGAAGTAGGATCATTATGGTGCATGCGCCGCCCTAATTCAGTGCGGTGTTGCACAAATGTGCCAATTTGGGGATGAAAATGTTAACTAACGCCCTGCCAACGGGTGAACAGATCGGCAGGCAGTTCGATATCAAACTGATCGATCACCCGATTGACGGTCTGATCGATGATGTCTTCCACGCTTTTCGGCTGGTGATAAAACGCCGGCACCGGCGGCATGATCACCGCCCCCATCTCCGCCGCCTGGGTCATCAACCGCAGGTGACCCAAATGCAGCGGCGTTTCCCGCACGCACAGCACCAAACGGCGGCGCTCTTTGAGCACCACGTCGGCGGCGCGGGTCAGCAGCCCGTCGCTGTAGCTGTTGACGATGCCGGACAGCGTTTTGACTGAGCATGGCAGTATCGCCATGCCCAGGGTTTTGAAGGAGCCGGAGGAGATGCCGGCGGCGATGTCGCGCGCATCGTGCACCACGTCGGCCAGCGCCTGCACTTCCCGCAGGCTGTACGGCGTTTCCAGCGCCAGCGTCTGTCTTGCCGCGTTGCTCATCACCAGATGGGTTTCCACCTCTGCGACGTCGCGCAAAACCTGTAACAGGCGCACGCCGTAGATGGCGCCGCTGGCGCCGGAAATGCCGATGATGAGTCGTTTCATGGAAAATGGCCTCTGCCGTAAAAAGTAAGATCAGGCAGACTTTGCCGCAATGGCGAGGGATAAGCAAGTCAGAGGAGCAAGGCGCACCGCCGCAGACGCGGCGATGCACCCTGATGGATCAACGCAGGCGGTTAGCCTTCGTTATGCAGTTCCAGATTTTCCGCTTCGGTTTGCACCCGCAGCGCCTTGGCGTCGTCGCTGCGCAGCGACTCCAGGTATTCCAGATAGCTTTGATCGACGTCTTTGGTCACGTAGATGCCGTTGAACACCGAGCATTCGAACTGGGTGATGTCCGGGTTCTCTTCGCGCACCGCTTCGATCAAATCGTCCAGATCCTGGAAGATCAGCCCGTCGGCGCCGATAATCTGGCGGATTTCATCCACTTCGCGCCCGTGGGCGATCAGTTCGTTGGCGCTCGGCATGTCGATGCCGTAAACGTTCGGGAAACGCACTTCCGGCGCGGCGGAAGCCAGGTACACCCGCTTGGCGCCCGCTTCGCGCGCCATCTCGACGATCTGTTCCGAGGTCGTGCCGCGCACGATGGAGTCATCCACCAACAGCACGTTCTTGTCGCGGAACTCGGCGCGATTGGCGTTCAGCTTGCGGCGCACCGACTGACGACGCGCCTGCTGGCCCGGCATGATGAAGGTGCGGCCGACGTAGCGGTTCTTCACAAAGCCCTGGCGGTAGGGCTTCTCGAGAATGCGCGCGATCTCCAGCGCGATGTCGCAGGAGGTTTCCGGAATCGGGATCACCACGTCGATATCCAGATCTTCCCACTCGCGGGCAATCTTCTCGCCCAGCTTCTGGCCCATGCGCACGCGGGCGCTGTAGACCGAGATCTTGTCCATAAAGGAGTCCGGGCGCGCGAAATAAACGTATTCGAACAGGCACGGGTTGGTTTTCGGATTCTCTGCGCACTGGCGGGTGAACAGCTGGCCCTTGGTGGTGATATACACCGCTTCGCCCGGCGCCACGTCGCGCAGGAACTCAAAGCCCAGGGTATCCAGCGCCACGCTTTCGGAAGCCACCATGTACTCGCTGCGGCCATCCTCCAGCGTGCGCTTGCCGATCACCAACGGGCGAATGCCGTTCGGATCGCGGAACGCCAGCAGACCGTGGCCGATGATCATCGCCACGCAGGCGTAAGCGCCGCGCAGTTGCTGATGCATGGCGGCGACCGCGGTAAAGATGTTGTCGGCCTCCAGCGGGTAGTGCGGGAAACGATCCAGCTCGCTGGCCAGCACGTTCAGCAGGATTTCCGAGTCGGAGGTGGTGTTGACATGGCGGCGGCCACTTTCGAACAGCTTTTGGCGCAGCTCATGGGCGTTGGTCAGGTTGCCATTGTGGGCCAGCGTAATGCCGAATGGCGAGTTGACGTAGAAAGGCTGGGCCTCAGAGGCGCTCGAGCTGCCGGCCGTCGGGTAACGCACATGGCCAATGCCCATGTTGCCCTGCAAGCGTTGCATATGGCGCGCCTCAAACACATCCTTCACCAGGCCGTTGGCTTTACGCAAACGGAACCCGTTGTGGGCGTCAATGGTGACGATGCCTGCGGCATCCTGGCCACGGTGCTGAAGCACCGTCAGCGCATCATAAATCGACTGGTTTACCGGCATGAAACCGGCGATACCGACAATACCGCACATGTTGTCTTTTCCTCATCAGCGCTACCGCCCCGGCAATTGGGTCGGCAAGAAACTCGACGTGCTCTGCAGGTAGTCAAAGAACCACCTGATGACGTAACTGAACTGGGGAATGAGCTGCGACTGTTTCCAGTCGGCACTCTGTGAAAAGCCGGTAAAGGTATCCAGGAAGAACAGGATCGCCGCGACGATCAATACTCCGCGCAGCGCGCCGAAGCAGATGCCCAGCACCCGATCGGTGCCCGACAACCCGGTTTTCTCTACCAGTGAGCTAATCACATAGTTAACAATAGCCCCTACGATCAAGGTCGCGATGAACAAAATCGCGATCGCGATGCCGTTTCGCACCAGTTCATCTTCAAAACGAGTGAAATAGACCGCAAGGTAAGAGTAGAAATGGCTGGCAACAAAAAACGCACATCCCCATGTCACAAGTGACAATGCTTCGCGAACAAACCCTCGGATCAGGCTCACCAGAGCCGAAAATCCAATTACCGCTATAATGACGTAATCAATCCAGACCATGAACTATTCCAATGATGAATCGCCCCTGCATCCAATTCGCGGCGAATTCTAACAGAAAAAGAAAACGTTTGCGTAGGGGATTTCCTACCACGTTACAAATAAAAAGCGGCGATCAAAAAATTCTCAATCGCCGCGCCTACATAGGTGATTTCGCCTGTAAAAGGCGCGGTTTTTCTCGCTTTCTCTCCACCACTCCTTCATTCAGGGGCGCATCGTGCTGCGCCCCTGCGGGGTTTAACGGCCGTACGGCTTCACCTGCCCGCTCAGCCCGCTGATCGAGTTCAGCGACGGCAGCGCCGCCTGCAGCTTCTGCCTGGAGGCGTCCGGGCCGACGTAGATACGGGTTATCTGCCCCTGCACCGGCGTTGACGGCACGGTAAAGGCGCGGTAGCCCGAGAGGCGCAGCGAGGCGACAATCTCGTTCGCCTTGGCGGCGTTCTTCAGCGCCCCGAGCTGCACGACATAGGCTTGCCCTGCCGGCGCTTTTTCTTCCGCCGGTTTCGGCTGCGGCGCCGGCTCAGGTTTCGGCGTCGGCTCCGGCTTCGGCACCGGCTTCACTTCCACCGGCTTCGGTTGCGGTGCCGGTTTCGGTTTCACTTCCACCGGTTTGGTTTCCACCGGTTTCGGCTTGGGCTGCGGCACCGGCTGAGGACGCGTCTCGACCGGCGGCGGCGCCACCTGCGTCGGCTGCTGAGCGCTCTGCCGTACCGCCTGTTGCGCCGCCGCTTCATTGGCCGCCTGCTGCTCGACCAGCGCGCCCGCCCCTTCCGGCGGCTGCGCCGGCAGCGGTTGCGTCACCGGCGGCAGCACGTCGTTCTCTTCGACATCGCCCGGTTTCGGCACCAACGGAATGGCAGCAAATTCATCCTCGTAATGCTTCTTTTTGCCGTCCAGCAGCCCTGGCAGGATGATCACCCCCAGCGCCACCAGAATCACGGTTCCGACCAGTCGGTTCTGAAATTTACTCGCCACTCACACTCCCCGCATCTCGTCTAACGCCGCCATCACCTGCGCCACGGTGTGGAACGATCCACAGACGATCACAATATCCTGTTTATCAGCATCCTGCATAGCCTGCCGCCAGGCAGTTTCGACATCATTAAAGCGGCGCGGTTCCGTCAGATGTTGCGCCAGCTGTTCGACGCTGGCGCCGCGCGGCCCGTCGAGCGGCGCGCAGTACCATTCATCCACCTGCTCGCTCAGGCAGGCCAGCGTGCCGGCGATATCCTTGTCCGACAGCATGCCCACCACCGCGCGCACCTTGCCGCCTTCGCGCGGCAGTTTGGCCAGACGCCCGGCCAGATAGCCGGCGGCGTGCGGGTTGTGCGCCACGTCGAGGATCAGCGTCGGCTCCCGCCGCACGATCTGGAAACGCCCCGGCAGCGTCGCCTGCTGCAGCCCGGTGAAGATCGCGCGTTCGTCGATTTCCAGCGGGGAGCAGTTCAGCGCCGCCAGCGCGGTAGCGGCGTTGGCCAGCGGCACGTTCGGCGTCGGCAGATCGGTCAGCAGCGTGTCGCCGCCCTGCCACTGCCAGCGATCGCCCTGCTCGCTGAAGCTCCAGGCTTCGCCGCGGCGATACAGCGGCGCGCCCAGCGTTTCGGCAACCTGACGAATGCTCTCCGGCATGTCGGGTTCGCCCACCACCGCCGGCTTGCCGCTGCGGAAAATGCCGGCCTTCTCGCGGCCGATGCTTTCGCGATCGTTGCCCAGCCAGTCGGTGTGATCGAGCGCGATGCTGGTAATCACCGCCACGCTCGGATCGACGATGTTGGTGGCGTCGAGACGCCCGCCCAGGCCCACTTCCAGGATCACCACGTCGAGCCGCGCCTGTTTGAACAGCTGCAGCGCCGACAGGGTGCCGAATTCGAAATAGGTCAGCGACGTTTCGCCGCGGCCGGCCTCAATGGCGGCGAACGAGCGGCTGTGCTCCGCTTCGCTCAGCTCTTCCCCCTGAATGCGCACGCGTTCGGTATAGCGCACCAGATGCGGCGAACTGTAGACGCCGACGCGCAGGCCGGCGGCCAGCAGAATGGCTTCGAGGGTGCGACAGGTGGTGCCTTTGCCGTTGGTGCCGGCAACGGTGAACACCGTGGGGGCGGGGGTCAGTAAATCCAGATGCGCCGCGACGCGCTGTACGCGCTCAAGGCCGAGTTCGATCGCCTGGCTGTGCAGACGTTCCAGATAATAAAGCCACGAGCTCAATGGCGACGTGGCTTGGGGAATTTGGTGGTTTTGCATGAGTCCCATCACTGAACTTGGGTTCATTAATCCATCAGGGCACCACCCTCACCGCGGTAAAGGCGATGCGCTTCGTGACTGCCGCCAGCCTGCAAACCGCAGCGAGATAGGCCACGGCCGGCAGGGAACGGGCATCAGCCGTCACTTAGCCACAAAGTGGCGGCTGAACCCGGGCGGGATCTGTCTTTGCCTCAGGCGTCGGCCTGCGGCTCCGGCTCAATGACCGGCGCGGCCTCATCGAAATGCGGCTGCGGCTGGTTGGTCAGCTTGGACAGAATGCTCGCCAACGTTTGGCGCATTTCCGGACGGCGAACGATCATGTCGATCGCGCCTTTTTCGATCAAGAACTCGCTGCGCTGGAAGCCCGGTGGCAGTTTCTCGCGCACGGTCTGCTCGATGACGCGCGGGCCGGCAAAGCCGATCAGCGCTTTCGGCTCGGCGATGTTGATGTCGCCCAGCATCGCCAGGCTGGCGGAAACGCCGCCCATGGTCGGGTCGGTCAGCACGGAGATGTACGGCAAGCCGCGCTCCTGCATCTTGGCCAACGCCGCGCTGGTTTTCGCCATCTGCATCAGCGACATCAGCGCTTCCTGCATGCGCGCGCCGCCGCTGGCGGAGAAGCACACCAGCGGACAGTTGTCCTCCAGCGCCTGCTCAACCGCACGCACGAAACGCGCGCCGACCACGGAAGACATCGAGCCGCCGATGAAGGCGAATTCGAAGGAGGCGGCGACGATCGGCATGCCGTACAGCGTGCCCTTCATCACCACCAGCGCGTCTTTCTCGCCGGTCGCTTTCTGTGCGGCGACCAGACGATCTTTATAGCGCTTGGAATCCTTGAATTTCAGAACGTCCTTCGGCTCCAGATCGCTGCCCAGCTCCACTTCGCTGCCTTCGTCCAGCAGGGTATGCAGACGCGCGCGCGCGCCCATGCGCATGTGGTGGTCGCACTTCGGACACACTTCCAGATTACGCTCCAGCTCGGCGCGGTAGAGAACCTGGCCGCAGCTGTCGCATTTGGTCCAGACCCCTTCAGGAATGCTCGCCTTACGGGTTTGTGTGATATTGCTCTTGTTAAGAATTCGTTCAATCCAGCTCATCGATGACCTTTCTGTTTGAACCTGGCACACGCCAGTCCGCTGTTCATGCTTTAACAATCCCCCTGAAAACACCCCAATGAAAAAATGCCCGTTCGCGGCGCGGCAAGCGCGGCGACTGAGGCATCGGCTTCAGGGTTGTTCGCAGGAACAGACCATAATGTCGCTCATTAAACCATATCGGCCCGACGCTGTGGACAAAAAACTGGTCGAACCGACAGGTTAAGCGATGTTTTTACTGTTTTTGCTGGCGGGCGGCCGCGCGCTTGTGGCGCCAAATTTCAATCACGCCCGGCAGAATCGAAACGATGATGATCCCGACGATCAACAGTTTCAGGTTCTCCTGCACCACCGGCAGATCGCCGAACAGGTAGCCAGCATAAGTGAAGAGCAGCACCCAAACCAGTGCGCCAATCACGTTGTAGGCGGCGAAGTGGCGATAGGACATATACCCCATACCGGCGACGAACGGCGCAAAAGTACGCACGATCGGCACAAATCGCGCCAGAATAATCGTTTTTCCACCGTGCTTCTCATAGAACTGGTGCGTCTTGTCCAGGTAGCTGCGGCGGAAAATTTTCGAGTTCGGGTTGCTGAACAACTTCTCGCCGAACAACCGCCCGATAGTGTAGTTCACCGCATCGCCGAGGATCGCCGCCACCACCATCAACGCCACCATGGTGTGCACGTTCAGATCGTTGGTCGGCAACGCCGCCAGCGCGCCGGCGACAAACAGCAAAGAATCCCCCGGCAGGAACGGCGTTACCACCAGACCGGTTTCGCAAAACAGGATCAGGAACAGAATAGCGTAGACCCACATGCCGTATTGTGCGACCAGTTCGGCCAGGTGCACATCAATATGCAGAATGAAATCAATAATAAACTTGATGATGTCCATAAATTCTCTCATTGATACCGGGTGTTTCAATCACCCGGCAGAAGCACAAGGGAGCGACGCGTTCAGGCGTGCCGGCGTTTAATCGTCGGGCAAAAACAGCGGCCCCATCGGCGGCCGCGGTAGACCAAAGTGGTCGGGATAATCCACGGCAACCAGATACAGCCCCTCGGCTCGCGCCGTCGCCGCCGCCAGATTGCGATCCTTCAACGCCAACAATTCGGCCATCCAGTTCTCATCCTGATTGCCGCAGCCGATCTCCATCAGGCTGCCGACGATGTTGCGAACCATGTGATGCACAAAGGCATTCGCCTTGATATCTACCACAATATATTCGCCGTAGCGCGTAACCTTAACGTGTTTTACGCAGCGCCACGGGGTGCGCGACTGGCACTGCACCGCGCGGAACGAAGTGAAGTCGTTCTCGCCCAGCAGCGCCTGCGCCGCCCGGTGCATGCGATCGGCGTCCAGCGGGTGATAAAAGTGCGTCACCCCCTGTTGCAGCACCGCCGGCCGGTAGCGATGGTTGAAAATAATATAGCGGTAGCGGCGCGCGGTGGCGCTGAAGCGCGCATGGAAATCGTCGGCGACGGGGCTCACCCAGCGCACCGCGATGTCCGGCGGCAGATGGGTGTTCACCCCCATCGTCCAGGCGGCATCCTTGCGGCGCGCGGTGGTTTCGAAATGCACCACCTGCCCGGTGGCGTGCACTCCGGCGTCGGTGCGCCCGGCGCACAGCACGGCAATCGGCGCATCCGCCACCTTGCTCAACGCCTGCTCCAGGCGTTGCTGCACGCTGGCCACTTCTTGCTGCCGCTGCCAGCCGTAGTACCGGCTGCCGTCATATTCGATGCCCAGCGCGATCTTCAGCGTCGGCTGAGCGGGCGAGACCACCTCAGACATCAGTACATCTGCTCCTGCACCAGACGCTCGGCGGTTTCGACAGCCATCAACGCGCCGCCGAAGCGCACGTTGTCCGCCACCGTCCAGAACTGCAGCAGCTCGGGGATGCCGTAATCGTTACGCAGACAACCGATGCTGAGCGCATCGCTGCCGGAGGCGTCGGTGACCTGAGTCGGGTAATCGTCCTCTTCGCTCAGCTGAATGTCCTCGACCTCTTCCAGCTCGCTGCGCGCCTCTTCGGCGGACAGCGGGCGCAGCGCTTCCAGGTGCACCACCTGCGCGTGGCCGTAAAACACCGGCGACTGAACGCAGCTCACCGAAATCGGCAGCCCTTCATCCTGCAACACCTTGCGCACCTGATCGACGATCAGGCGTTCTTCGCGCACGCTGCCCTGCTCGTCGGCAATCAGCGGCAACAGGTTGAACGCCAGCTGCTTACCGAAAACGCCTTCCTCGGCCGGGATGCCGTTCAGCAGGCGCGCGCTCTGGCCGGCCAAGTCGTCCACCGCCGCCTTGCCGCGCGACGATACCGACATCAGCGTGGTGACGTGCAAACGCGACAGCCCCGCCTGTTCGGTCAGCGGTTTGATCGCCGTCAGCAGCTGGCTGACCATGCTGTCGGCCACCGCCACAATATTGCGGTTGCGGTAATCCGCCAGCACCTGCGGGTTGACGCCCGGCACCACCAGCGGCACATCCGGCTCCATGGCGAACAGGCCGCTGGTGTCGATCACCAGGCAGCCCATGTTGCCGGCTTCTTCGGCATAGCGCGCGGAAGCTTCGCTGCCGGCGACGAAGAAGGCCAGCTGCGCCTGCGACCAGTCGAACTCTTCGGCGTTTTGCACCAAAAGAGACTTGCCGTTGAAGCGCACATTGGCGCCCGCGCTGCGTTCGCTTGCCAGAGGATAGAGCTCACCCACCGGGAACTGGCGATCCTGCAACAATTCCAGCAACGCTTCACCTACCGCGCCAGTGGCGCCGAGCAGCGCGATATTCCAGCCGTCAGACATCGGGTTTTCTCCAGAGTATTTCATTCATAAAAGCAGACGGGCAGTGCAGCCACCGCCCGATAATCTTTGCCGCTCACTGTAGCGGCGTTGGCTTAAGACAACCTTACGCGCTATGCCACGCTGAAGCCCAGCTTGCCGAGCAGCTCGGCGCTGGCGCTGTCATCGCATTGCACGGCCAGCGAAGACCACTCGCGGCGCTCCTGGTAGTGCTTGCGCAGGCGATCGAATTCGCCCGGTTGCCCGGCGACTTTGCGCAGCGGCGCATCATCGCGGCGCACATCATACACCAAGTGCATCAATCGTTTTAACCGCGCTTCATCCAGCGGCCCGTTGAGGCGGATCTGGCTGAACTCCGGCACCGGCAGCAGCGAGGCCAGCGCCACCTGCTGCGGCTGCCCCAAATGGCGGCTGAACGCCTCGAACACCTGGGTGGTGCCGCGCGCCTTGCCTTCCAGCGTATACCCGGCGATGTGCGCAGTGCCGATATCCACCCGCGCCAGCAGCGGCAAGGAGAGATCCGGCTCCGGTTCCCACACGTCCAGCACCGTGCTCAGCTTTTTGCCTTTTTCCAGCGCCTGCAGCAGCGCGGCGTTATCCACCACCGGCCCGCGGCAGGCGTTGATCAGAATGCGGTTGTCCGGCAGCGCCGCCAACAGATCGGCATCCGCCAGATGCAGCGAATGGTATGGGCCGGATTTATTCAGCGGCGTATGGAAGGTCAGCACGTCGGCCTCGGC
The DNA here is from genome assembly GCF_052168875.1 of Serratia sp. CY38905. NCBI lineage: Bacteria > Pseudomonadati > Pseudomonadota > Gammaproteobacteria > Enterobacterales > Yersiniaceae > Serratia > Serratia sp. CY38905. Next base: position 223,767 of record NZ_JBJNLV010000003.1, read on the forward strand.
CACCAGCTTCTCCAACGGCCAGAATTCCCCGGCATCGCCGCGATCGGCACGCGGCGGATCGCACAGCAGCGTGCGCACGCCCAGCGCCTTTAGGCGCGCGTCCAGGCGCGAACCGACGTTGCCCACGCCGACGATGCCGACGGTTTTATCCCGCAGCTGGAAGCCGTCGCGCTCGGCCAGCAGCATCAAGGCTGAGAACACATACTCGACCACCGCGATGGCGTTGCAGCCCGGCGCGGCGGAAAAGCCGATGCCCTGCCGTTGCAGCCAGGCGTCATCGACGTGATCGGTGCCGGCGGTGGCGGTGCCGACAAAGCCGATGCGGCTGCCGGCCAGCAAGGCTTCATTGACCTTGGTGACCGAACGCACCATCAGCGCATCGGCATCCGCCAGCGCCTCGCGCGGGATCGGGCGGCCCGGCACCGCCTGCACGTCGCCCAGGCGGCTGAACAGCTCGGCCGCGTACGGCATATTTTCATCAACCAGAATTTTCACTGCGTTCTCCGACGGTTTACGGCTATTTGTCTGCGAAATAGTGTGCCACTGAATCATGCACGGCGAAAGCGCTCAGGGGTGGTGCCGGCGATCTGCTGGAACATGACGATAAAGGCCGACGCGGAGCTGTAGCCGACGTCCAGCGCCACGTCCTGCACCGTCTTGCCCTGCTCGAGCAGCGACACGGCGTGCAGGAAACGCAGACGCTGGCGCCATTCGCTGAACGACATGCCCAGATCCTGCTGGCAGCGGCGCGACAGCGTACGCTCGGTGGTGTAGACCCGAGCCGCCCACGCCGCCAGCGAGGTGTTGTCCGCCGGGCAATGTTCCAACGCTTCCAGCACCGGCGCCAAAAACTTGTCGTCCGACGACGGCAGATAGGTTTGCTGGCGCGGCGACAGACGCAGCTGGTCGATCAGCACCTGGCACAGGCGCAAATCCTCCTCCGCCTGCGGAATGTACTGTTTGCGCGCATAGAAATCCTCGGCGATGGCGCGGAAGATTGGCGTCACGCTCACCAGGCAGGGATCGGCGGGCATGCCGGCGCACAGTGCCGGCGTGATGTCCACCATGCGGCACTGCGCCAGCCGCTGGTTATAGCAGGAGTGTTCGATGCCCGCCGGCGCCCACAGCACGAACTCCGGCGGCGCCAGAAAGCGCTGCCCGCCGATGCGCAGCACCATCACCCCGGCTTTAACCCACATCAACTGGCCCCAGGTGTGGCTGTGCGGCTGGAATTCGGTGCGCGCATTGAACTCCTCGCAGCGGAACTGCACCGGGTTGGGTGCCGGGATCAGCGACTCGGGGAAATGGCGGATTTCTGGCATGGTTTCGTCCCGTGATTTGTCTTGTTTACGCCAATTTTTGTCTGGATATCGCTATATATGATAAACCGGACACGCGTAGACTAGCCAGCATGTTGGACGTTATTGAGAATAATTATCATGAATATGCTCTTCCCGCTGTTGGCCGTGCTGATTTGGTCGATTAACGCCGTCGTCAGCAAACTCTCCGCCACCGCCATCGATCCGGCGGCCATTTCGCTCTACCGTTGGCTGCTGGCGCTGATTGCCCTGACGCCGTTCGTGCTGCCGGGCGTGCTGCGCAACTGGGCGCAGGTGCGCGCCAACTGGTGGAAGCTGATGATCCTCGGCCTGCTGGGCATGGTGCTGTATCAAAGCCTGGCCTATTACGCGGCGCACAGCGTCAGCGCGCTGTTTATGGGCATCATCGTGTCGCTGATCCCGCTGCTGACCATCCTGATCAGCATCGTGCTGCTGCGCATTGCCCCGACCGTCGGCGTACTGCTCGGCAGCATACTCTCCTTCGGTGGTTTGATCTGGCTGGTCAGCGGCGGCCAGCCCGGCGTGCTGCTGCAACACGGTATCGGCAAGGGGGAATTGATGATGCTGCTCGCCACCGCCTCTTACGCGCTGTATGGCGTGTTGACCAAACGCTGGGCCATCGCGCTGCCGAACTGGCAATCGCTGTACGTGCAGATCCTGTTCGGCGTGCTGCTGCTGCTGCCTAATTTCCTGATGGCGCAGGATGTCGGCTTGAATGGCCATAACCTGCCGCTGGTGCTGTTCGCCGGCATTCCAGCTTCGATCATCGCCCCGTTCCTGTGGATCCAGGGCGTGATGCGCCTGGGCGCCAACACCGCCTCGATCTTCATGAACCTGGCGCCGGTGTTTACCGCCGCTATCGCCGTGCTGTTCCTGCATGAGCAGCTGCACGGTTACCACCTGATCGGCGGCGGCATCACCCTGCTGGGCGTTATCCTGTCGCAGCGGCTGCGCACGCCGCTGACGCGTAAAGCCAAAGCCCCGGCGGCCAACGTCGAGTCCTGCAAAGAACAGGCTTAAGGCAGCAGCCTGAAGCGCACCCGCACCAACAGGCCGCCCAGCGCGGCGGAGCTCAGCAGCTCCGGGCGGGTGCCGTGATAGGCGGTGATGTCCTTCACCAGTGCCAGCCCCAGGCCGGCGCCCGGCTGATCGCCCACGTTGTCCAGCCGGTGAAACGGCTGCAACGCCAGCGCCTTATCCTGCAAGGCGATGCCGGGGCCGCTGTCTTCAATCTCCAGCACGCCTTCCCCCGCCGCCTTATCCTGAGTGAGGCGGGCGGTCACTATCCCCTGACGCGGCGTGTATTTCAGCGCATTGTCCAGCAGATTGGCACACAGTTCGGCCAACAGCAGCGGCTCCCCCGCCACCTGACACGCCGCCTCGCCTTCGAAACCCAGATCGATCTGTTTGCTGCGCGCCTGCGGCAAGCGGGAAAAGCAGGCGTCGCGCAGCACCTGCGCCAGATTGACCGGCTGCAGCTGGCGCTCGGCCTGGTGCTCGCTGGCCTTCAGACGTGAGAGGTGCAGCAGGCGATCGGTCAGCGCCACGGTATTATCCAGCGTCGCGCTCATCGCCTGCAGGCTTTCACGCCACTGCTGCGGCCGATCGCTGGCCAGCGCCACCCCGACCTGAGTCTTCAACACCGCCAGCGGCGTGCGCAGCTGGTGGGAGGCGTCGGCGCTGAAACGTTCCTGACGCGCCACCATCAGCCGCAGCCGTTCGATGTAACGATTGAACGCCACCAGCAGCGGCTGCATCTCCGACCACGGCAACACCCGCGGCAAGGGCGTCAGCTCGCCCGGATCGCGCCGCAGCATGATGCCGGAGAGTTTACGCATCGGTTTCAACACCCGCTTGAGCAGCGCGAACGCCAGGATCAGGGTCAACACCACCACCGTACCCTGGCTCAACAGCGCCGCGATCATCATCTGCCGCGCCAGGTAACGGCGCGACTCCAGGGTTTCCGCCACCAAAATGGTCGCCATGCCGCTCACCCCCGACTCGTTGACCGGTTGAAACAGCGCCGCCACGCGGATCGGCCGGCCGAGGTATTCCGCATCGTAAAAATGCACCAGCGCCGGGTAGAGCGTGGAGCGCGGGATATGGGGCGGCAGCGACGGCAAATCGTCATAGCCCGAAATGCTTTTCCCCTGCGGCGAAATCACCTCGTAATACAGCTGATCGTTCATGTTGCGCTCGAAGCTGTCGAGCACCACATAGGGCACATCGACCGCCAGCTTGCCTTCGCGCACCACCAGCCGCTCCGCCACGGTGCGCGCCGACGCCAGCAGCGTGCGATCGTAAGCCAGGGTGGCGGCGCTCATGGCGCTGAAATAGTGGGTGTAGATAGAGATGCCGCCCAACGCCAGCAACGGCAGACCAAAAAACAGCAGCAGTTGATAGAACAGCGAACGCGGCGCGTTAAACCACCGCATTGCACAGCTCCAGGCTGTAGCCCAGGCCGCGCAGCGTGACGATCGCCACGTCGCTGCCCTGCAGCTTTTTCCGCAGGCGGTGTACGTAAAGCTCGATGCTCTCCGGGTTGGCTTCGTCGGACAGTGTAAACACCTGTTCGAACAGCTGTTGCTTGGCCACCGGGCGGCCGCGCCGGTGCATCAGCGCGGTCAGCACCGCCAGTTCGCGCGGCGTCAGCGCCAGCGGCTTGCCCTCCAGCAGAAAATAGCCTTCGTCGTGATAGGTCAACACGCCGTACTGCAACGCCGGCTGCGGGGCGCCGACGCTGCGGCGCAGCAGCGCCCGGATGCGCGCTTCCAGCTCGTCCAGTTCGAACGGCTTGGTGAGGTAATCGTCCGCCCCCAGATTCAGGCCTTTCACCCGGTCGGCCACGTCGGTGCGTGCCGTCAGCAGCAGCACCGGCAGATCCTGCCCGCGCTTGCGCAGGCGCGCCAGCAAATCCAGGCCGTTCATACGCGGCAGCGCCACATCCAGCACCGCGAGCGCATAGCGTTCGTTGAGCAGCAGGTGATCCGCCGCCACGCCGTCCGGGGCGACGTCAACGGCAAAGCCGGCGCCGGTCAGCGCCTTTTGCAACCAGTGAGACAGCTCGGGGTGATCTTCAACCAATAACAGTCGCATGTTCCCATTCCATTGATTTACCTGAACAACCTGGCGCCGACACGGCACCTGTTAACAGGCCGATAACAGAGAATGGCATGGAAAATAAGGGGATAAAAGAGCGCCGCGCCGCCAGTTTTGGGAGCTGGCACACAATTATGCGTATGGGGCGCGATCGCAGGGCGGTGTCAGATCAGCGGAATGGGACTATCGGCAACGGCGATGTCCAGCACCGGGCGCAGTTTGTCGGCGGTAAACGGTGAAGAAACCAGCACGGAGCGGTTGTTGACGGCAAACACCAGATCGATGCCGGTCACGCAGGCGGTCATCTGGCAAGCATATTTTTCACCGTCGGCGTTGACGAAATGCAGCTCAAAAACGCCAACGTCGGCACGCAGTCGCTTTAAACGGCACTGCCCGGTTTTTCCCGTCATTTCAGCGTAAACCTCAGGCAACCGTTTAATCGCACCTACTTTGGCGCTGTCCCTGCCACCAAACAATTTCCCTAACGAAAACATATCACTGCGTCTCTATTCATTTCACCGATCGTGATTTTATCGCGAAAGCAGAACGGCAAACCTGATATTACGCAGGATTTTGCCCGGTTTTGCGCCCTGTTCTTGCCCGCTTTTCTATGGTAGCGCATCCGTTATTCGCCGGCGACAAGAGACCCTAATCACAGACTGGAAACTTTTCCGGCCACTGAAAGGTAAATGAAAGGTTGTTGTTTTAACAATCCTGCAACCGCACCCGGCGGGATTTCACAATCAGAACAATACCGAGGGCAAGTCACAATGAAAAAAATAATGACCCGTACCTTTACCGCCGCCGCCCTGCTGCTGGCAGCCAATCAGGCCTTTGCCGTGGAAGCGCCCAAACGCACCGAATGCATCGCGCCGGCCAAGCCCGGCGGCGGCTTCGATCTGACCTGCAAGCTGATTCAGGTGTCGCTGCAGGACACCAAGGCCATCGATAAACCGATGCGCGTCACCTATATGCCCGGCGGCGTCGGCGCGGTGGCCTACAACGCCATCGTCGCGCAGCGCCCGGCGGAGTTCGGCACCGTGGTGGCCTTCTCCGGCGGTTCGCTGCTCAATCTGGCCCAGGGCAAGTTCGGCCGCTACAACGTGGACGACGTGAAATGGCTGGCGGCGGTCGGTACCGACTACGGCATGATCGCGGTGCGCGCCGACTCGCCTTACAAAACCCTGAAAGACCTGATGGACGCCTTCCAAAAAGATCCCAACAGCGTGGTATTCGGCGCCGGCGCCTCCATCGGCAGCCAGGACTGGATGAAAACCGCGCTGCTGGCGCGCGAAGTCGGCGTGGATCCGCGCAAGATGCGCTACGTGGCGTTCGAAGGCGGCGGCGAGCCGGTCACCGCGCTGCTCGGCAACCATATCCAGGCGGTCTCCGGTGATCTGAGCGAGATGGTGCCTTACCTGCAGGGCGACAAGATCCGCGTCCTGGCGGTGTATGCCGAGCAACGTTTGCCGGGCCAGCTGGCCGACATTCCGACCGCCAAAGAACAGGGATACAGCCTGGTGTGGCCGATTATTCGCGGCTTCTACGTCGGGCCGAAAGTCAGCGATGAAGAGTATCAGTGGTGGATCGACACCTTCCAGAAAATGATGGCGACCGACGAATTCAAGCAGCAGCGCGATCTGCGCGGCCTGTTCGAATTCAACATGACCGGCAAAGAGCTGGACGCCTACGTGAAGAATCAGGTTGCCCAATACCGTGAGCAGGCGAAAGTGTTCGGCCTGGCCAAATAACCGCAGGGGAAAACCATGAGCGATCGTATTTTTGCCGGCTTTTGGCTGCTGCTGTGTATCGGCGGGCTGTTCATCGGCTGGGGCATCCAAAGCGAATACAGCTATGAACCGCTGGGGCCGCGCCCGTTCCCGCTGGCGATCCTCAGCCTGATGGCGCTGTGCTCGGCCCTGCTGTTGCTGCGCCGCCCGCAGGCGGTGGAGTGGCCGCACAACAAGGTGCTGCAGCGGCTGCTGGTGCTGGTGATCACCCTGGTGCTGTATGCCTGGGGCTTTGAATGGCTGGGCTTCCCGCTGGCGACCGCGCTGCTGACGTTCAGCATCGGCCTGCTGTTTCAGGCCAGCCTGCCGGCGGCGGCGATCTCCGGCGTCGTCATGGGCGCAGTGCTGTATTACGCCTTTGACCGCCTTCTTGATGTCACACTGCCGCTCGGCGCCTGGCTGAGCTAACGGGAGCGATGATGGATACCTGGATGTATTTGACCCAAGGGTTCGAAGTGGCGCTGGTGCCGCAGAACCTGATTATCGCCCTGATCGGCTGCTTCGTCGGCACCATCGTCGGCCTGCTGCCGGGCCTCGGGCCGATCAACGGCGTGGCGATCCTGCTGCCGCTGGCGTTTGCCCTCAAGCTGCCGGCCGAATCGGCGCTGATCCTGCTGGCGACGGTGTATATCGGCTGCGAGTACGGCGGGCGCATCTCGTCGATTCTGCTCAACGTGCCGGGCGACGCGGCGGCGATCATGACTGCGCTGGACGGCTACCCGATGGCGCAGCAGGGGCGCGCCGGCGTGGCGCTGTCCATCTCGGCGGTCAGCTCGTTCGTTGGCTCGATGATCGCCATCGGCGGCATCATCCTGTTCGCGCCGCTGCTGGCCCGCTGGTCGCTGGCCTTCGGCCCTGCGGAGTATTTCGCCCTGATGGTGTTCGCCATCGCCTGCCTCGGCAGCATGATGAGCCAGAACCCGCTGAAATCGCTGCTGGCGGCGCTGATCGGGCTGGGGCTGGCGACGGTGGGCGTCGACGCCAATACCGGCGTTTACCGCTTTACCTTCGACAGCGTGCACCTCTCTGACGGCGTGCAGTTTATCGTGGTGGTGATCGGCCTGTTCTCGGTCAGCGAAATCCTGCTGATGCTGGAAAGCACCAGCGCCGGACAAAAGCTGGTGCGTAAAACCGGCCGGTTGCTGTTCAACCGCAAAGAGGCGGCGCAGTGCGCAGGCCCTACCCTGCGCTCGTCGGTGATCGGCTTCTTCGTCGGCATTCTGCCGGGCGCCGGCGCCACTATCGCCAGCGCGCTGACCTACATGACCGAGAAGAAAATCAGCGGCAACAGCGACACCTTCGGCAAGGGCGACATCCGCGGCGTAGCGGCGCCGGAAGCGGCCAACAACGCCTCTGCCTGCGGTTCGTTCATTCCGATGCTGACGCTGGGGGTGCCGGGTTCCGGCACCACGGCGGTGATGATGGGCGCGCTGACGCTGTACAACATCACCCCCGGCCCGGCGATGTTCACCGAACAGCCGGATATCGTCTGGGGGCTGATCGCGGCGCTGCTGATCGCCAACGTCATTTTGCTGATCATGAACCTGCCGCTGGTCGGCCTGTTCACCCGCATGCTGACCATCCCGCTGTGGTTCCTGGTGCCGGCGATCGCCGCGGTTTCGGCGGTGGGGGTTTATGCGGTGCACAGCACCACCTTCGACCTGCTGCTGATGGTCGGGTTGGGCGTGTTCGGCTACATCCTGCGGAAAATGCACTTCCCGATGTCGCCGCTGATTCTGGGCTTCGTGCTGGGTGAGATGCTGGAGCAGAATCTGCGTCGCGCGCTGTCGATCAGCAACGGCGAGTTCGGCATCCTGTGGAGCAGCAGCATCGCGCAAACGCTGCTGGTGCTGGCGGTCGCGGTACTGGCGCTGCCGCCGCTGCTGCGCCTGATGCGCAAACGCCGCCAATCGGCGATCGAGGCCAAGGCCGAGTAACGCGAAACGGGCGGGGAATCCCCGCCCGTTGCGTTTAACGGCGCAAGGCCGCAATTCCCCTTTCCAACGCATCGATATCGCCATCGGCGAGCAGGGGCTGAATCACCGTAAAGTCCGCCTCCGACAAGTCATAGAGGCGCAAGGCAAGCAACCGCGCGATGACCTCCGGCGCGAACCGCCAACGGATAAACCTCGCCGGATTACCGCCGACGATAGCATAAGGCTCAACATCGCCGGCCACCACGCTGCCGGCGGCGACGATCGCCCCCTCACCTATCGAGATTCCCGGCATCAGCATCGCCCGCATGCCGATCCAGCAACCGTCGCCCAGCCGGGTATCGCCTTTGGGGCGGTACGCCTGCTTGATGGTTGCCATAAACGGATACAGGCTCAGCCAGTCGATGCGATGGGTATGGTTGCCGCCCATCAGGATCACCGCTTCGGCCGCGATGCACACGTAATCGCCGATCAGCAGGCGGTCTATGTCGCCCAGCGGCTGCCATTGCCGGCTGACCGCGTCGCCGTGCAGATAGCGCACTACCGAGCGTTCGAAGCCGTTATCCCAACAGTCGCTGTAGTAGCTGTGGGTGCCTTTGACGATAATGTTCGGGTTGGTCACCGTCTGATGCAGCAGCTCGGTGTTGGACCAGTGTTTTTCGGACATGGCGTATTCTCTGGTTACGGGAATAAAAGCCACGGAACGGAATGTCTGTGGCCGTGTTGTCGTTCACTCAACACGGCCATTCAAGCGATAAGCGCTCGTTTCAATCTCGGGTTATTCATCATTACGGCCTCTCTTGCGAGGCGTAATGGTAGCCGATCACGCCTCGGCGGTCTTGCTTTTCAACAGCAGCACCCCGCCCATCACCAGCGCGCTGCCCAGCAGCTGCAGCTGATTCATGCTCTCCCCCAGCAGGAAATAGGCGATCACCGCGGTGAACACCAGCTCCAGCGACAGGATCAGGTTGGCCACCGCCAGCGGCAGCGTTTTCAGGCTGATATTGTACAGCCCGAAGCCCAGCAGCGTCGGCCCGGCGGCCAGCGCCAGCAGCAACAGCCAGCCGCTCCACTGAATGCCCTGCGCGCCGTGCGACAGGAACCACAGAGAGCCGGCCATGCCGTGGAACGCCGCCAGCGGGAACGCCGTCAGCGCCGCGTTGAACACCAATTGGTACAGCGCCGAAAAACCGAACACGTACAGGATGGTGTTCCACACCGGATAGCCGCGTTCGCTGGCCACCCGCCCGCCGAGGGTATACAGGGTATAGCCGATGCCCGACAGCATCCCCACCAGCATCCCCAGCAGATCGAAGTGGCTGTTCCCCATACTGTCGCCGTTGCTGACCAGGAAGCAGCCGCCCAGGCTGATGGCGATCACCAGCAATTGGCGCAGCGTCAGGCGTTCGCTGTACATCACCCAGCCGAGGAACACGGTAAAACCCACCGAACAGTAGGTCAGAATGGTCGCCACCGATGCGCCGTTCAGCGCCACCGACAGCGTCCACAGGCTGTTGAACAGCGCCAGCAGCAGCCCGTAAAGCGCGTAGAATGCCACCTGTTTACGGCGCAGGCGCGCCCACTGCGGTTTCACCAGCAACAGCAGCGGCAACAGCACCAGCGCCACCAGCGCCGCGCGCCAGAACGCCAGCACGAAGGTCGGCAGGTGATAGTACTCGGTCAGCGCGCGGATGATGATGGCGGTAAAGGCCAGCAGCATGGCGCTGATAATGGCGATGACGTAACCCTGGCTGCTGCCCTGAAAGAGGCGCGCGCCGGGCAGCGCCGGCCGGGCGGAAACGCCTGACGGTAATGACATGAGATCCTCGGAAAAATGGCGACATAAATGCTCAGGCGCACAGTGTAACGCGGCCATTTTTTCTCACTATAGCCACTTTGCGGCGTTGTCATGCAGGCCACTTTTCTGCGCTTGAAGCCCTGTTGACATGGGGTATAGTAAAAACCTCTCTCCATAACCGGGCCAATTTCCCATGCACATCCCTTTGGATCGTGAGCAGGACGTTCCGCTCTATTTACAGATCGAAGAAGCGCTGCGGCGCGCCATCCTCACCGGCGTATTCGTCGATGGCGACAAACTGCCCTCGACGCGCACGCTGGCGGCCGAACTGGCGGTCAGCCGTTTGACGGTGGATAACGCCTACGCCGAACTGGCGGCCAAGGGCTTTTTGCATCAGCGGCGCGGCAGCGGCGCCTATGTCGCGCACCCGCAGGCGCAAACGCGCCCGGCCCGGCCGAGCAGCGATGCCCCTTTCCCGCTGGAGAGCTTCACCACCCTCACCTCGCGGCTGGACGGCTACGCCGACGCCCCGCTGCCGGAGGGGCTGATCAACTTCGCCGCCGGCGTCGGCAGCCCTAAGGTGTTTCCGCTGGAGGCGTTTCGCAAAGTGCTGCTGTCGGTGCTCAGCCGCCACGCGGAAGAAGCCTTCAGCTACGGTGAATACTGCGGCTACTACCCGCTGCGCGATACGCTGAGCCGCATTCTCAGCGCACAGGGCATCCCCACGCAGGCGGAACAGGTGCTGATCACCAACGGCTCGCAGCACGCCATCAGCCTGGTGGTGCAAAGCCTGCTGGCGCCGGGCGATACGGCGATCGTCGAAGAGCCGACCTACGCCGAAGCGCTGGGCCTGCTGCGCCAGCACCGCGTCAATATCGTCACCGTACCGGGCGACCGACACGGCATGCGGGTGGATTTGCTGCCGGAATTGTTAGAACGCCACCGTCCCAAACTGATCTACACCATCCCCAATTTCCACAACCCGACCGGCCGCTGCCTGAGCGAGGCGCGGCGGCGACGCCTGCTGGCGATCGCTCAACAGGCCGGCGTGGTGATCCTGGAAGACGACTTCGTCGGCGATCTGCGCTATCAGGGCAAACAGCTGCCGTCGCTGCGCGCGCTGGCGCAGCCGGGCGCGGTGATCTACGTCAGCACCTTCTCCAAAATGCTGCTGCCCAGCATGCGCATCGGCTATCTGGTGGCGGACAGCGAACACTATCAGCGCTTCGCAAGGCTGAAGCACGTCGACAGCTTCACCAGTTCCAGCCTGATCCAGCGGGCGCTGGACGCTTTCGTCACCGTCGGCCGTTACGACAAGCAGCTGCGGCGCGCCGGGCGCGTCTACCGCCGCCATCTGGAGGTGATGATTGACGCCTTGCAACGGCGGCTGCCGCCGGGATGCCGCTTTGAAACGCCGCAGGGAGGCTTGTTTATCTGGCTGACGCTGCCGGCATCGGTGACCACCGCCGAGCTGATGCCGGTCGCCTGGCGATACGGCGTGACCTTCGCGCGCGGCGAATGCTTTTATGCGCAGGAACATTTGGGCGCGCACGGCCTGCGGCTGAATTTCGCCGCCAACTCGCCGCCGCAGATTGAAGAAGGTATCGCCCGGCTATGCCGGGCGATTGAGGAGGTGATAACGGAGAAAAACGCCGGTTAGACGGCGGCCCACCACAGCCGCAGCTTCATCCCCCAGTAGCTGGTCCAGCCGGTGGTGGTCTGCACCACCTTGCCCTGCGAGACCACCACGAAGGTCGGCGTCACGCCAATCTGCCACTGCGCCGAGAGCGTACCGGCCGGATCGTTGACCACCGGCAGCGCCAGCCGTTTGCGCGCCAGCCATTGTTTCACCTGGGCATCGTCGCCCGAGCGCAGCGCGACGGTCAGCACGTTGCCGCCCGCCGCCTGCAAACGGGCGACGTCCGGCGTGGTGAAACGGCAGACGCCGCACCAGCTGGCCCAGAAGTAAACCAGCAGCGGCCGCTCATGGCTGAGCTGCGCCAACGACACACTCTCGCCATCCAGCGTGGTCAGGGTCTGGGCATCGAAGGCCGGCGGCGCCTGCGGCGCGTTCAGCCAATCCATCACCGTCACCACCGCCAGCGCGATCAGCGCCAGCAGCAGCAACTCGCGCCCCCAGCGCTTGAGCTTAGCCATTGTTGGCCTTCGCCAACTGCTGTTTCACCATCGCTTCCAGCTCTTCATAGGATACTGCCCCCGGCAGCATCCGATCGCCGATCAGCGTCGCCGGCGTCCCCTGCACGCCCAGTTGCTCCGCCAATTCCATGTTGGTGCGCAGCGTGGTCATGCTCTGCTCGCTGGGCGCCACCGCCTTGACGCCGGTTTTCTCTTGCGCGGCGGCGATGCTGGCGTTGTCGTGGAAGCCCTTTTTCGCCATCAGCCGCTGGTGCAGGGCCCAGAATTGATCCGGATGTTGCTGCCAGGTGGTGAGCGCCACGCGCGCCGAACTGACCGAGCTTTCGCCCTTGAACGGTAGCAGTTTCACCACCAGCGCCACGTCCGGGTATTGCTTGACGATCTTCTCCAGCATCGGATCGAAACGCTTGCAGTACGGGCAGTTATAGTCGGTAAAGGTCACCAGCGTCAGTTTGGGGTTGGCGGCGCCGAGGCGCGGGCTGGCCGGATCCTGATACAGCGTTTTGGCGTTCTGCTTGATAGCCTGGCTGATTTGCTGGCCGGCGGTTTGCTGCTGCCAGGCGTCCACCGCCTGCGCCAGAATGTCCGGGTTAGACACCAACGTTTCGCGGATCATCTCTTTGATACGCGCCTCTTGTGCCGGAGTGAAAGGCTCGGCGGCCCACACCGGGGCGGCGATGATCATCAGTAAAATCAGTAGCTTTTTCATTGTTCGGTTCCTTTGGCATGGGAAAGGGTTTGCAGCACGGCGTCACGGGTCAACAGCGGGGATAACACCTCGCCCTCCGGGCTGCCGGGGCCATAGATTTGGTTGAAAGGCACGGCGACGCTGCCGCGCTTTTGCAGGAAGGCGCTGATGTCGGCCGACGGGCGGCTCCAGTCGCCGCGCAGCGCAACCACGTCGTCGGCGCTCAGCGCGCGCTGCACGTCATCGCGCAACAGCACATTGAATTTGTTGGCTTTACAGGTCACACACCAGTCGGCGGTCACGTCGACGAACACCCGCTTATGCTGGGCCAGCGCTTCGGTAATCGCCTGTTCGCTCAGCGGTTGCCACTGCACCCGATCCTGCAACGGCTGGCGCCACAGGCCGGCGGTCAGCGATCCGGCCAGCAAGGCCACGCCCACCAGCACCAACGTGCCCGCCGCCAGCTTGGCCGCCAACCGTGCGCCCTGTTGACGCCACACCGCCAGCAGCAACGCCAGCAGCGCCAACGCCCCCAGCCACAGCGTGGCCTGCACGCCGATATGGTTGCTCAACAGGCTCAGCAGCCACAGCGACGACGCCAGCATCAACAGCCCCATCGCCAGCTTGACGGTATTCATCCAGCGGCCGGGGCGCGGCAAGCGCAGCGCCAGCGACGGCCAGGCGGCGATCAGCAGCCACGGCAGGCTCATGCCGATGCCGAGCGCGATGAACATGCCCCACAGCACCGGCAGCGACGCCGCCAGCGCGAAGGCCACCGCCGTGCCGAGAAACGGTGCCGAGCACGGCGTCGCCAACAGCGTGGCGAACGTGCCCTGCCAGAAATGGCCGCTCAGCCCCTGCCCGTTATGGGTGGCCAGCGACGTGTTTAGATCGGACGAGAGGCGCAGGTGGAACAGGCCAAACAGGTTGGCGCTGAACAGCAGCGTCACCAGCACCATAAAACCGATAAACCACGGATTCTGGAACTGAATGCCCCAGCCGAGCGCATGGTTGCCAAGCCGCAGCAGCGTCATCAACAGGGCCAGCGCCATAAACGAGGCGACGATACCCAGCGACGACGCCAGGAACTGCAAGCGCACGCTGCGCCGATCGCGATGCTCCACCTGCAGGATGGAGCCGAGCTTGATGCCCAGCACCGGCAGCACGCACGGCATCAGGTTGAGGATTAACCCGCCCGCCAGCGCCATCAATACCGCCTGCCACAGCGGGAACGCCGCACCGGCGGGCGCGGCCAACGGATCGCCAATCGGCAGCGTTATCTGCTGCGCCATGCCGCCGTCGTCGATCACCAGCGTCAGCGTTTTGCCGCGCAGATCCGGCGCCGCATCGCCCCAACCGTCGCTGACCGGCACCCGCGCCAACAGCTGAGCGCCGTCGGTCTCGACTTGAGGTTTACCGAGATCGGCATCCGCCAGCGTATCGAAGAACAGCGCGGGCTGCTGCCAGCCGGCGGCGCGTTCGGCGGCAATCTGCAGCTCGCCGTTGCGGTAACCGGCCTTGACGCTCTCCGCCACCCCGGCGGCGATCGGCACCTGCCCCATCGCCTGCGCGAAGTCGTGGTTAAACTGCGGATCGTTCGGCGTCGTCAGATCCAGACTGAACGGGTAGTCGGTCAGAATGCAGACGTTGCTGCAGGTGGACAGCGTCAGGGTGCCCGCCAGCGGGCCGGATACCGGGCCTGACATCACGATCGGCAGCGTGACCCGATCGTGATAGCCCTGGGTGGAAATGCCGGCCACTTCGAAACGCTGCGGCGTCGGCCAGTGCCAGGTCGCCGGCGGCGGGTTGCCCTGCCAGACGATAGCCGGCGCGATGCCGCCTTCGCCAGGGGAACGCCAGTAGGTTTTCCAGCCCTTTTGCAGCTCGACCGACAGCAGCAGGCGGGTCTCCCCCGGCTGTGACGTGTCGGCGCGCAGCCGCACCTTGGCATGATCGTTGGCCGGATTTTGCAGCCAGCCGCTGTCCGCCGCCTGCAAGGCAGGTAGCCACAGCATAAACAGGCAAGCGCAGGCCAGCCTGATAATTTTCAACATGTTAATTCTCCATAAATGATTAAATCACCGCGAAAAACGGGCGATTAACTCATTCACGGAAGACGCATAATCGAAGGTGCACCCTGAGGGTGGGGGGTGAAATGGCGCGGGGAGGAGGAATGCGCAGGCGCGCGGCGATGGTCGGCGCCAACAGCGCCAGCAGCAGACCCAGCCCGAACAGCACGGTTTCGAACATCACCGGCGGCGCGGCCAGCAATGACTTGGCGCTCAGCTCACAGGGCGTCGGCTGCGCTTCGGCGGCGGTATCACCGGACTGAACGGCAGTGGCCGCCGGGATCCCCAGCGTTTGCTGCAGCGCATGCAGGCCCGCCATGCGCTGGGTCATGCACGTCAGCACCACCAGGCAAGCCAGGCATAAAAACCATTTTGCAATCCGCTGCCGTTTAACCATGCCATCCTCACGTTCGGGTCTGGGGCTATCTTAGCGGCGCGGGCGCGATTAGCAACGTTTTGTCGGTAAAGAAATGTCTGAGCGACGGTATTGATGGCGGCGATTTACAGGTATCATAGTGGGTAAGCCTGCGCTTTTCGCCGGGTACGATGATGATTCTCTCCTCCAGGCATTCTGCGGGGATACACAGCGAAGGACTGGTGATATGCAACCTTTGAGTGGGCCGGGCACCCCAATCGCCGGCGAACGCCCTCCCTCCCCGGGCAAAACGGCGGCCACTGACGATCAACCCCTCTCTCCGGCGCAGCGCACGACGCTGGAAAAGCTGATCGTGAAAATCATGACGCTCAGCCCGGCAAAGCCGGCGGAGATCTGGGCGACTCTGCGTCACGATCTCGGCGCCGATAACGGCGGTGAACTGCTGGCGCGTCATTTTCAACCGGCGGAACAGCTGCTGCAAACGCGCCTGACGCAGGCGCAGCAAAACCATGCCGGGCGCCAGCTGTTGCAACAGCTGGCCGAATTGCTGCCGCAGGGCAACAACCGCCAGGCGGTCAGCGACTTTATTCGCCAGCAGTTCGGCCACACGGTACTGAGCCAACTGAGCCCACCACAGCTGCAGCAGGTGCTGAATCTGTTGCAAACCGGCGGCCTGGCCATTCCCCAGCCGCAGCAAACCGCCACCAGCGATCGCCCGCTGCTGCCCGCAGAGCATCAAAGCCTGCTGCAGCAGGTCACCAAACTCAGCGCCGCCACCGGCGAAGCGCCGGCTAAAATCTGGCAAACGCTGTTTGATCTGGCGGGCGTGAAAACCAACGATCCGCTGCCGGCGCGCCACTTCCAACTGCTGAACCAGTTTTTGCAGGTGAAGGTGGCCCTCAGCCCGCAGAGCGCGCCGACGCTGAACAATCTGCTGGCGGCGCTCAAGCAGCCGGCGGACGAGCAAGAGCTGCAGCAGATGAACGACTATTGCCAGACGCGCTTCAACTGCGGCGCCAATGCGCCTCTGACGCATCCGCAAATGAGCGACGCCATTCATCAGCTGTTTGCCCGCCGCCTGGAGAAGGCCGGCCAGGCGCAGCCGATCGTCAGCCAGCCCGTCGAGCCGCAGCCGCTGCTCAACCCGCTGATCGCCGCCCTGCCGCTGCCGCTGCAAAAAGCGCTCAGCAAGCCTGCCGCGGCGCTGATCCTGCTGCTGGTGGCGCTGGCGATCGTACTGGCGCTGGTGTTTTAACACCTCAGGCGCAGCCGCAGTCCTCAGCCGCCGCCCGATCGCGCAGCGATCCCGGCTGTTCTCCGATGGCCAACGGATGGCCGTCGCGCAGCCAGAAATCCAGCCCGCCGATCAGCTCCTTCACCCTGAATCCCAGCTTCGCCAGCTTATAGGCGCCTTTGGTGGAACCGTTGCAGCCGATGCCGTCGCAGTAGGTCACATACACCTTTTGGCGATCCAGCTGCGCCGTGCCGGCTTCATCCATCAGGCGATGCGGCAAGCTGATCGCCCCGGGGATATGCCCGGCGGCGTACAGCGCCTCTGCGCGGGTGTCGATCACCACTATCCCGTCCACGCCGTTGCGCAGATCTTCCGCCACGTCCCAGGCATCCGCATAACGGCTCAGCTTGGCCGCCAGGTAAGCCAGGCTCTCTTCCGGCGCCGCCGGTGGAAAAGCCAGCACCAATGATTCTTTCGACATACCACTCACTCCCGTGCATCAAGACAGATGACAATAGTGCCTCATTTTGGTCTTATTATTGATACCCATTTTCCATAAATCATAAGGCCAATTATGCGACACTCGCTGGTCACGCTGTTTCAGCAATCGCCCCACACCGCCGGCACGCTGCGCGATCGCCTGTGCGGCGCACTGCGGCAGGCCATCCATCAAGGGGCATTGAACGTTGGGCAACGCCTGCCTTCCAGCCGGGTGCTGGCCAGCGATCTGGGCCTCTCGCGAGTGACCGTCGAAGCGGCCTACGGTCAGTTGGAGGCGGAGGGATATCTGCAGCGCCGCGTCGGCCAGGGCACCTTTGTGGCGATTACCATCGCCAAATCACCGCCGCCGGCAGCCGGCTCCGGCATGCCGCGCCTTTCGCAGCGCGGCCAACAGATCGTGCAAACCGGCGGCTGCCGCGATCCGCAGCAGCCACAGGCGTTCACCGCCGGTTCACCGGACCTGCGCGCGTTTCCGCTGGCCTTGTGGAAGCAACTGACCGCACAGCGCCTGCGGCTACAGGGAGAAAGCCTGCTGCGCTACGGCGACCCGCAGGGCTATTTACCGCTGCGTGAGGCGATTGCCGCCCACGTCAACCAAACGCGCGGCGTGGTCTGCGATGCACGGCAGATTATCGTGCTGACCAGTTCGCAGCAGGCGCTGCAGCTGATCGCCACGTTGCTGCTGGACAGCGGCGACAGCGTCTGGATGGAAGAGCCGGGTTACACCGGGGCAAGAAACGCCTTTATCAGCGCCGGCGCCGCCCTGACGCCGGTCGCGGTGGACGGCGACGGCCTGCGTGCTGAATCCTCCTTGCCGGACCCACGTTTGATTTATCTGACCCCCTCACACCAATACCCGACCGGCGCCGCGCTCAGCCTGGCGCGCCGATTGGCGTTGCTGGCGCTGGCAGAGCGGCAACAGGCCTGGATCATCGAGGACGATTACGACAGCGAGTTTCATTACGACGGCCTGCCGATACCGGCGATGCAGGGCCTGGATCGCCGTGGCCGAGTGCTGTACCTCGGCACCTTCTCCAAGTCGCTGTTCCCTTCACTGCGGTTGGCGTATCTGATCGCCCCGCCCGCGCTGGTTGAAGCGTTCGTCACCGCGCGTACGGTGTATGACGGCCACAGCGCGCAGCTGATGCAGGCGGTCACCGCCGAATTCATCCACCAGGGGCACTTCGCCGCGCATATCCGCTACATGCGCCAGCTCTACCGCAGCCGGCGCGATGTGTTGCTGGCGGAAGTACGCGAAAAACTCGGCCACTTCGCCACGCCCGCTCCCGCCACCGGCGGCCTGCAGCTCAGCGTCTGGCTGCCGCCCGGCCAGGAGGCGGCGCTCAGCCGACAGGCGCGGCGGCTCGGCATCCTCACGCCCGGGCTGAAGGCGCAATACCAGACGGCGCAGGCGCAGCGCGACGGCTGGCTGCTGGGCTTTTCGGCCCTGACGCCGGGCGAGATCCGCAGCGCCGTCGAGCGGCTGGCGCAGATCGCCGTGGCTTAGCGCGGCTCCAATAGAACGCCCACCCGCTTATTGCTCGGTCAGGCGCATCTCCGCCACCAGCGGCAGGTGGTCGCTCACCGCCGGCCAATGCACGCCGTTCCAGTCGCCGCTGGCGTTCGGCACCGTCAGGCTGTCCAGATGCCAGCGCTGCGCGTTACCGGTGAAGATGTAATCCACCTTGATCTCGGCGTTTTCCGCCGGCCAACTGCGGCCATCCTGGCCGTTAGGCATGATGTCGTTCCAATAGCGGCTCAGCTCCAGCCAGGTCACGCTGCCCGGCACATCGTTCATATCGCCGAACAGCAGCTTGATGCCGCGCACTTCGATGGCACGATCGTTCAGCTCCCGCACCTGATCCAGGCGCATCGTCGGATCTTCCTTGGTATCGAGGTGGGCGTTGAACAGGGTGATCGGCGCCGGGAACTCCGGCACGTCGACCTTGGCGCTGAAGGCGATGCGCTGTTCGCGCTGGCCGGACGGCAGCGGATAGATCACGGCATCGTGCAGCGGATACTTCGAGAGAAACGCCAAGCCATATTCGCCGCCGTCGTGATCGATCGCCCGGCCAAACACCGCCTGCATGCCGGTCAGCTTCGCCAGCTCCGCCGCCTGATCGACCCGGCCGCTGCGGGCGGTGAGTTTATCCACCTCTTGCAGCGCCACCACGTCGACGTTCATCGCGCGAATTGCCTTGGCGATGGCGGTCATGTCGCTGACCTTGCCGGCGGCGATATTGAAGCTGGCGACGCGGATCTTCGGCGCCTGCTCCAGTTCATAGGTTTTATTTTTCAGGCCACCCAACGCGCTGGCCACTTCGCGGCTGTTGGCGTTGCTGTTGGCATGGCCGGCATCGGCAGAGGCCCAGGCGCTGTGAGAGATGCCCAGGGACAGTAAGGTGATAAGCAGAGCGTGACCGGTGTGCATGAATTCTCCTTGAGGGACAGATAAGTGTTATGTAGGCGCTTCCCGACCCACAGCTAACACCGATTTTGCCGCAGAAACCTGCGACTATTTCCTAGTTGCACCGCTATTTTTCGTTTCTGCGCGATGCTTCGCATTCTGGCGGTTTACGCATTGCACCGTTGGACAAACGGCTGATTTCGTTTTAAAACCGGTAGATTGCCAACCGCGAGGAGTTCCGATGACCAGCCCGATTGCCGAACAGCTTACCGAACGTTTCTTCCGCTACCTGGCGGTCACCAGCCAGAGCAACGCCGCTGCAACCACCCTGCCCAGCACGCCGGGGCAGCATGAAATGGCGCAGCTGCTGGCGGAAGAGCTGCGCCGGCTAGGCCTGGCCGACGTGCAGATAGACGACCACGCCACCGTCACCGCCCGCAAGCCCGGCACCCAGCCCGGCGCGCCGCGCATCGGCTTCATCACCCATATCGACACCGTGGACGTCGGCCTGTCGCCCGAGATTCGCCCGCAGCGCCTGCGCTTCACCGGCGAAGATGTATGCCTGAACGCCGAGCAAGACATCTGGCTGCGGGTCGCCGAACACCCGGAGATCCTGCCCTACCGCAACGAAGAGATCCTGTTCAGCGACGGCACCAGCGTGCTGGGTGCCGACAACAAGGCGGCGGTCACCGTGGTGATGACGCTGCTGGCCAACCTGGCCGCCGCCGATCGCCACGGCGATATCGTGGTGGCGTTCGTGCCGGATGAAGAGATCGGCCTGCGCGGCGCCAAGGCGCTGGATCTGCAGCGTTTCCCCGTCGATTTCGCCTACACCATCGACTGCTGCGAACTGGGTGAAGTGGTTTACGAGAATTTCAACGCGGCGGCGGCGGAAATCCGCATCGAGGGGGTGACCGCGCACCCGATGTCGGCGAAAAACGTGTTAATCAACCCGATACGTATCGCCAACGACATCATCAACCGCTTCGACGTGCAGGATACCCCGGAACACACCGACGGGCGCGAGGGCTATTTCTGGTTCACCGATCTGGCCGCCAATGCCAATCAGGCGACGCTGAAGGTGTCGATTCGCGACTTCGATAGCGCGGCGTTCGAGGCGCGCAAAGCCCGCCTTGAGGAGACGGTGCGTCAGGTGGCGGCTGGCTATCCGCGCGCCAACGTCAGCTGCAGCATCAGCGACATCTACAGCAACATCAGCAACGCCATCGGCGAAGATCGGCGCGCCATCGATCTGATCTTCGGCGCCCTTGCCGCCCACGGCATCCCGCCGAAGGTGATCCCGATGCGCGGCGGCACCGACGGCGCGGCGCTCTCGAGCCGCGGCATCCTGACGCCCAATTACTTCACCGGCGCGCATAACTTCCACTCGCGCTTCGAGTTTTTACCCGTCAGCGCCTTCGTGAAATCCTACCAGGTGACCCGCAGCATTTGCCTGCTGGCCGCCCGGCAGAGCGGTAATCAGAGTTAGCTCAATAGCCAGCCGACCAGCGCGGCCCACGCCAGCAGCGGCAGCGAGTAATAGTGGAAGCGCAACCAGATCTTGCGCTCCCCCGCCATGCGCAGCGCAATCAGGTTGGCGAGCGATCCGATCGCCAACCCGAAGCCGCCGGCATTGACCGCATAGGCCAATTGCGTGCTGGAGGGCGCATAGTTGAGCAGCAAAATGGTGGCCGGCACGTTGCTGACGATCTGCGACAGCCCAACGCCCAACGCATACACCCCACCGTCGCTCAGCCCGGCGATGGCGGCAAACGCCGGCTGAAGCGGCGGCAGGCGGGTAAACAGGCCAACATCGATAAACATGGCGGCGAACACAAAAATCAGACTCCAGTCGATCTGCAACAGCACCCGGCGCGCCAGCAACAAAAAGCCGGCGAACACCGCCAGCAGCCCATACAGCGGCAGGCCGATATCCAGGCACAGCAGGAAGATCGCATACAGCCCCACGCAGCTCAGCAACAGCGGCCGTTGATAGGGGTAGCCCTCGGTATTCGGCGTTTTCACGATGTCGCGCGCCGGGAAGCTGAACCAGGTCAACGCCAGCAGGCTCAGCATCATCGCGGCGCCAAACGGCGCCATCTGGCCGATGAAGCCGAGGAAAGAAAGGCCGGAGCGGCTCCACAGCAGGATATTTTGCGGGTTGCCGATCGGCGTCAGCAGCGAACCGGCGTTCACCGCCAGCGCCTGAAAGATGATCAAACGGCCAACCGGCAGCGCCGACAGCTTTTTCAGCGTGATGGTGAGCGGAATGACGATAAACAGCGCCACGTCGTTGGTCAGAAACGACGACAGCAGCGCGGCAGAAAACACCAGGAACAGCGCCAGCCGCCGTTCGCTGTGCAACCGGTTGATAATCTTGCGGCCAACGAAGTCGAAGTAGCCGCTGACCTCGACGCCTTTGGTCAGCAGCATCAGCCCCAGCAGAGTAATGAGGGTGCGGCCATCGATGAAACCGCCCAGCGCCGCCAGCGGCTGCGGATCAAAGGCGAACATCGCTGCGCCGGCCAGCAACAGCACGTGCAGGAAACGGTCTTTGACAAAGGGGTGGATAAGCCGGGAAATGGCGGTTGAACTCATGGTGGCAGCTTGAAACCTCAGCGAAAAGCATGAGCGAGACGTTAGCTCAGGCGCGGCATCTACGCCAGCAAAATGCTATTTTACCTTTATCCGCTTTCCATTTGCCGCGCTTTACTTTATTTGTAGCGGCTTTCTCGTTTTCAAAGGACATGTTATGGCTTCCCTGTTCGCCAAAGGAGCGTTGCTCAGCGCCTTATGCGCCCTGCTCGCCGCCTGCGACGATGCCGCCTCCCGCCCGCAAATCGATATCGACGGCAAGACCATGGGCACCTTCTACAGCGTTAAAGTCAGCGGTGACGTCGCGATCGGCAAGCAAGAACTGCAGCGGCAGATCGACGCGGTGCTCGAACGGGCCAACGACGATATCTCCACCTACCGCGCTGACTCGGTGCTGTCGCAATTTAACCGCAGCACCGGCCTCGAACCGCAGCCGATCCCGCGTGGCATGGCAGACATCGTGCTGATGGCCCAGCGCATCGGCCGCGATACCGGCGGCGCCATGGACATCACCGTCGGCCCACTGGTGAACCTGTGGGGGTTCGGCCCCGACAAGCACCCGGTCAAAGTGCCGGAACAGGCGCAGATCGACGCGGCGAAGCAGCGCACCGGCCTGCAGCACCTGAAGCTGATCAGCGACAATCGCGGGGAGTGGCTGCAAAAAGATCTGCCGGACATGTATGTCGATCTCTCGACGCTGGGCGAAGGCTACGGCGCCGATGAACTGGTGCGCCTGATGAACCGCAACGGCATTACCAACTACCTGGTGTCGGTCGGCGGCGCGGTCTCTTCACGCGGCGTCAACGGCCAGGGCAAACCCTGGCGGGTGGCGATCCAAAAGCCGACCGACCGTGAAAATGCGGTGCAGGCGCTGGTGGATCTGCACGGTTACGGCATCAGCACCGCCGGCAGCTACCGCAACTACTTCGAACAAAACGGCCAGCGCTACTCCCATGTCATCGATCCGACCACCGGCAGGCCGATCAACCACCGCCTGGTTTCCGCCACGGTGATCGCCCCCACCGCGCTCGAGGCCGACGGCTGGGATACCGGCCTGATGGTTCTGGGCACGGAGAAAGCGTTGAAACTTGCCGAAGAGAAAGGGCTGGCGGTCTACCTGATCAGCAAAACCGACGACGGTTTCAGCGCCGTGATGACGCCGCAGTTCAAGGCGTTTTTGGTGCAGTGAAATTAAAAAGCCCGGCGCGCGATGGCCGGGCTGGTTGCATGCGCCCGCAGGCGCTGCGCCAATCACTTGGTCAGCGCGATGATGCCGAGAGTCAGGCCGGCAACCGCCGCCGCGCCGCCGGCGATCGCACCCGCGGTTTCCCAGTTATCCTGAGTGGTGCCCTTCATGCAGGTGTTGGTGTGCACCAGGCGCCCCTGGTCATCGTAGACCGGCACGCAGGGAGAATCGGTGGCACATCCGGCCAACACGGCCGACAGTAACCCAACCGCAATTAACTTTTTCATACTTCGTGCCTCAATGTTCGATCACTTTGGAAAACTACGCCGAACGATAATCACGCTACCCGGCTATTGTATGCCCAACGCGTGTAATGGCGAGGTAATGATGTGTCAGGGGATGTGATTTGGGAAAACTCCGAACGCCCGGCCGGCGGGCTTCGGCCAGTAAAAAGCCCGCGAAAACGCGGGCTTGATAGCGAGGTGAGACTCAGGAGGGATTATTTCGCCAGTTTGCGCATCACCAGGGTGGCGTTGGTGCCGCCGAAGCCGAAGCTGTTGGACATCACGGTGGTCAGCTCGCGCTGAGTCGGCTGAGTCACGATGTTCATGCCGGCCGCCTGCTCATCCAGAGTGTCGATGTTGATGCTCGGCGCGATAAAGCCGTGCTCCAGCATCAGCAGGCTGTAGATCGCTTCCTGCACGCCTGCGGCGCCCAGCGAGTGACCGGTCATCGCCTTGGTGGAGGAGATAGCCGGGGTATTGTCGCCGAACACTTCGCGAATCGCGCCCAGCTCTTTCACGTCGCCCACCGGCGTGGAGGTGCCGTGCACGTTGATGTAGTCGATCGGCGCATCCAGATCCTGCATCGCCATCTTCATGCAGCGCACCGCGCCTTCGCCCGATGGCGCTACCATGTCGGCGCCGTCAGACGTTGCGCCGTAGCCAACGATTTCCGCGTAGATGTGCGCACCGCGCGCCAGCGCGTGTTCCAGTTCTTCAACCACCACCATACCGCCGCCGCCGGCGATGACGAAACCGTCACGATCGGCGTCGTAAGTACGGGAGGCTTTTTCCGGCGTGTCGTTGTACTTGGTGGACAGCGCGCCCATCGCGTCGAACTCGCAGGCCATTTCCCAGCACAGCTCTTCGCCGCCGCCGGCGAACACGATGTCCTGTTTGCCCAGCTGGATTTGCTCAACCGCGTTACCGATGCAGTGTGCGGAGGTCGCGCAAGCGGAGCTGATGGAGTAGTTCACGCCGTGGATTTTGAACGGCGTCGCCAGGCAGGCGGAAACGCCGGAAGCCATAGCTTTGGTGACCACGTATGGGCCAACCGCTTTCAGGCCGCGCGGGCTGCGCATCGCATCGGCGCCGAACACCTGGAAGCGCGGAGAACCACCGCCGGAACCGGCGATCAGGCCCACGCGCGGGTTGTTTTGATACTCTTCTTCCTTCAGGCCGGAAGAAGCGATCGCTTCTTGCATCGCCAGGAAGGCATAGATGGAAGCATCGCTCATGAAACGCACCACCTTGCGGTCGATCAGGCCGGTCGTGTCGAGCTTAACTTGCCCCCATACGTGACTACGCATGCCGGAATCTTTCAGCTCCTGGGAGAAAGTGATCCCAGAACGTCCTTCCTGCAGGCTCGCCAGGACCTCCTGCTGGTTATTACCAATGCTGGAGACAACTCCCAGGCCAGTAATCACTGCACGTTTCATTCAATACCTCTTCCACTATTTACCTACGGGATTTTGCATCGCACTTTAGCGTACAGATGTAAGCCGAACAAGTCCGATCAGCGTTTTTCAGCTTTATTGTTGTCCAGTTTGCGCCAGGGCGCCAGCGCCGTTAGAATTCGCGGCATCCCTTGAATTTCGAGCTATTGACCGTGAACCACGCCCCCATCCAAACCGCAACGCTAACCTGGAACGAACAGGGTACACCTGTTTCGAAACAGTTTGATGACGTCTATTTTTCCAATCAGGATGGGCTGGAAGAAACCCGCTATGTCTTTCTGCACGGCAACCGGCTGCCGCAGCGTTTCGCCACTCACCCGCGCCCGCTGCTGGTGGTGGCGGAAACCGGCTTCGGCACCGGGCTCAATTTCCTTACGCTGTGGCAGGCCTTCGCGGGCTTCCGCCAGGCCGAGCCGGACGCCGCGCTGCAACGCCTGCACTTTATCAGCTTCGAGAAATTCCCCCTGCAGCAGGCCGATCTGGCGGCGGCGCATGCGCGCTGGCCGGAGCTGGCTCCCTATGCCGACGAGCTGCGCGCCCAATGGCCGCTGCCGCTGCCGGGCTGCCATCGCCTGCTGTTGGCCGAAGGCCGCATTACGCTCGATCTGTGGTTCGGCGACGTCAACGAACTGCTGCCGCAGTTCGACGCCAGCATGAATAACCAGGTCGACGCCTGGTTCCTCGACGGCTTCGCACCGGCCAAAAATCCCGACATGTGGACCGAGCAACTGTTCGCCGCCATGGCACGTTTCGCCCGGCCGGAAGGCAGCTTCGCCACCTTTACCGCCGCCGGCTTCGTGCGCCGCGGCTTGCAGCAGGCCGGTTTTCAGGTCAACCGTTGCAAAGGCTTCGGCCAAAAGCGTGAGATGCTCGCCGGCTGTCTGCCGGCCGATGCGCAGCCCACGCCCCACCCGGCGCCCTGGTATCGGCGTCCGGCGGCGGACAACACCGCCGACATCGCTCTGATCGGCGGCGGCGTCGCCAGCGCGCTCACCGCGTTGGCCCTATTGCGGCGCGGCGCCACCGTCACGCTGTACTGCGCCGACGAGCAGCCGGCCGAGGGCGCATCCGGCAATCGTCAGGGGGCGATTTACCCCCTGCTGAACGGCAGCGGCGACGCGCTGGAGAGTTTCTTCAGCGCCGCGTTTCCTTTCGCCCGCCGCCAATACGATGCCCTGTTGCAACAAGGCGTCGCCTTTGATCACCAGTGGTGCGGCGTCAGCCAGCTGGCCTACGACGAAAAGAGCGGCGCCAAGATCGCCAATATGCTGAAAACCGACTGGCCGCAGGCCTTGGCGGCGGCAGCCGACCGCGAAACGCTCAGCGAACTGTGCGGCGTCGATACCGGCTTTGGCGGCATCACCTACCCGCAGGGCGGCTGGCTCTGCCCGGCCGAGCTGACGCGCGGCGCTATCGCGCTGGCGCAGCGTCAGGGCTTGGTCTGCCAATACCGGCACGATGCACAGAGGCTGACGCAGGAAGAAAACGGCTGGCGCATCGATTTCGCCCACGGCGAAAGCCGCCGCCATGCGACGGTGATCCTGGCCAACGGCCACCGGTTGGCCGAGCTGGCGCCGACGCAAGCCCTGCCGCTGTATGCGGTGCGCGGGCAGGTGTCGCACATCCCAACCTCGCCGGCCCTCGGTCAACTGAAGCAGGTGTTGTGCTACGACGGCTACCTGACGCCGGTCAACGCCAACAACGGCCAGCACTGCATCGGCGCCAGCTACCAGCGCGGCGACACCGCCACCGACTACCGCGAGCAGGAGCAACAGGAAAACCGCGAGCGCCTGCTGCGCTGCCTGCCGGAGCAGGCCTGGCCGCAGCAGGTGGACGTCAGCGCTCATCAGGCGCGCTGCGGCGTGCGCAGCGCCACCCGCGATCATCTGCCGATGGTCGGCGCGCTGCCGGACTATCAGGCAACGGTGACGCAGTATCAGGATTTGCAGCGGCGAAACCAGCGCGGCGAAACCGTGGCCGATGCGCCGGTCTATCCCGGCCTGTTCGCTATCGGCGGGTTGGGATCGCGCGGGCTGTGCTCGGCGCCGCTGGCGGCGGAAATTCTGGCGGCGCAGCTGTTCGGCGAACCGTTGCCGGGCGACGCGCGCCTGCTGGCGGCGTTGAATCCAAATCGGATGTGGGTGAGGAAGCTGCTGAAAGGACGTACGGTTTAATTCATGAATGAGGGGCGCGGCGGCGCGCCCCGGCATGGCGGTCAGGCGGCAGGGGTGGCGGCCTGATAAAGGTTTTCCCACATGCCGCGCACCAGGATCTGATCCGGCGGCGAGAGTTCCCCGGCGGCGATCGCTTTGTGCAGGCTCTCTTCCACCCGCGCTTTCAGCGCTTCGGCAGTGTGCTCGCCCTGCTCTTCCGCTTCGGCCACCGCCAGCGTCAGATGACCGCGCAGGTAGCCACCGGCAAACAGTTCATCATCGCTGGCGTGCTCTACCATGTCATCAATCAGCGCCAAAATGCGCGCTTCGAATTCTGCGATCATCAAATTTCCTCATTAAATAACGGGCTGTGGCGTCAGTTGAGATCTTCCGGATACGGAAAATGCTCGGCCGCCAACGGTGGCGTATTGTAGAACGATTGCAACGCCTGAATAAAGCGCGCAGGCCGTGTGGGTATTCCCTGCTCCAGCAGCGCCAATACCCGGTCGCGCACCTTGCGCTGGAACGCGATGCGATCCGGCTCGCAGTCGCCGTTCAGGTTGTCGCAGCTGACGTTAAACGGGAAACCGGCCGCCACGCAGAACATCCACTCCAGCGCCTGCGGTTTGATCTCCACCGCTTCGAATTCACTCTGGGTTTGCGCGTCGCGCCCGTCCGGGCAATACCAGTAACCGAAGTCCACCCGTTGGCGGCGCGCTTCGCCGGCGATGCACCAGTGCGAGATTTCGTGCAGGCCGCTGGCGTAGAAGCCGTGGGCGAATACGATGCGGTGATACGGCAGTTCGTCGTCGGCCGGCAGGTAGATCGGCTCGTCGTCGCCCTTCACCAGGCGGGTGTTGTAGTCATCGCTGAAGCATTGATTGAAGATCTCGATCAGTTGCTCATAGTGATGGCGGGTCTGTGTGTCTGACATAAAAACTCTATAACCACAAAAATAAAGAGGCCATTATACCCGATAAGACAGGGCGCGTAAGCAGCGCCCTCTCTTCATCTTTAACCGTGCACCAGGGCGCTCAACCACTGCTGAATTTCCGCGCCGTGATTGTCGTACAGCAGCTTGAGGCTCATCACCAGCGAGACGATCACGATCATCGGCCGAATCAGCTTCTGCCCGCGGGTCAGCACCATGTGGGCGCCCAAACGCGCCCCCAGCACCTGCCCCACCAACATCACCAGACCGATGCTCCACACCACCTTGCCGCCGATGATGAACAGCGCCAACCCGCCGACGTTGGAGGTGAAGTTAAGCACCTTGGCGTGCGCCGTGGACTTGGCAAGGTTGAAGCCGCACAGCGTCACATAGGCCAGCGCGTAAAACGATCCGGCGCCGGGGCCGAAGAAGCCGTCGTAAAACCCGACGCAGCCGCCGGCCACCAGCCCGAACGGCAAGGCGCCGAGACGGCGTTGACGATCTTCCTCACCCAGCCGCGGCATCAGCAGGAAGTAGAGGCCGATGCCGATCACCAGCAGCGGCAACATCTGCCGCAGCAAATCGGCGCGCATATGCTGCACCAGAATGGCGCCGGCGATCGAACCGATCAGCGTCAGAAAGATCGTCAGCTTCTGGTCGTTGAGGTTCACCGCCCGCCGACGAATAAAGTACAGGCTGGCGGAGAAGGAACCGCCGACCGACTGCAGTTTGTTGGTCGCCAGCGCCTGCGCCGGGGGAACCCCCACCGCCAGCAGGGCCGGCACCGTCAGCAGCCCGCCGCCGCCGGCGATGGAGTCGATAAACCCCGCCAGCAGCGCTACCGCAAACAACACCCCGAGCATCTCGGGGCCGATGACAAACCAGTCCATGTGTTATTCCGCTGAGAAATGGTGATCCAGCAATGCCTGACAGGTCGGCGGTAACGGCGGCGGCACCGGTTTACCCGGTTTGGCGTTCGGTTGATGCGGCACGAACCAGCTCGCCAGTTCGGCGCCGCAGCCGTCGCCCGGCGGCGGCGTATCCTGCTCTTTACATTCAAGGCTGCCCGCCGGGCAACGCAGGCGCACGTGCATGTGCGCGCGGTGACCGAACCACGGCCGCACCTTGTGCAACCAGGCACGGTCGGCGCCGGCGTCCAGACACAGACGCTGTTTGATGGCCGGATTGACGAAGATGCGCGTCACGTCCGCATCCTGCGCCGCCAGCTTGATCAGCGACTCAATCTGCGGCTGCCATTGGCGCGCCACTACCTGCTTGCCGTCACTTGACACCAGATCGATAGGCTGCGGCTTCAGCAATTGCTGCGCGCTCCAGCGTTGGCGCGGCAGCTGCAGCCAGATGTCGACGTCGAGCCCCGACTGGTGGCTGGCGTGGCCGCTGCTGAAGCGCCCGCCGGCCGGCATCGCCATATCGCCGATCAGCACCGTGCCCAGCGCTTTCTGATTCGCCTGGCTGCTGAGGCGCTGAATGAACGCCAACAGATCCGGGTGGCCGAAATAGCGGCGCTGGTCGGTACGCATCACCTGGTAGTTCGGTGAGTTCAGCGGCAACGGCTGGGCGCCGATGACGCAGCCGTTGGCGAAACCGCCCACCGCCTGCGGCGCGCCGGCCACCGGATGATCGATTTTCTGCCACGGCGTCAGCGCCATGGCGGAGGCGGAGGCCGTCAGGGCCACCAGGCCCAACATCCAGTTTTTCATGGCGATTACCAGCGAGGCACGTCGGAAACCACATCACCGTTTTGCGCACGCTGGCGCAGCAGGTGATCCATCAGCACGATCGCCATCATCGCTTCCGCGATCGGCACGGCGCGGATGCCCACGCACGGATCGTGGCGGCCGCGGGTGACCATTTCCACCGCTTCGCCCTGGCGATTGATGGTGCGGCCCGGCACCATGATGCTGGAGGTCGGCTTCAGCGCCAGATGCGCCACCACCGGTTGGCCGCTGCTGATACCGCCGAGAATGCCGCCGGCATGGTTGCTCTGGAAACCTTCCGGGGTGATTTCATCGCGGTTTTCGCTGCCGCGCTTGGTCACCACGGCAAACCCGTCGCCGATCTCCACGCCTTTCACTGCGTTGATGCTCATCAGCGCGTGCGCCAGATCGGCGTCGAGGCGGTCAAACACCGGCTCGCCCAGGCCAACCGGCACATTTTCAGCAATCACGCTGACCTTGGCGCCGATGGAGTCGCCCTCTTTTTTCAGCGCGCGCATCAGTTCGTCCAGCGCTTCCAGCTTGTCCGGATCCGGGCAGAAGAACGGATTCTGCTCGACCTGATCCCAGTCTTTCAGCTCGCAGGTCACGTCGCCGATCTGCGCCAGATAGCCGCGCACCTGCACGCCGAACTTCTGCTGCAGGTATTTCTTGGCGATAGCGCCCGCCGCAACGCGCATGGCGGTTTCACGCGCCGAAGAGCGGCCGCCGCCGCGGTAATCGCGCAGGCCGTATTTCTGTTCGTAGGTGTAGTCGGCATGCCCCGGACGGAACACGTCTTTGATGGCGCTGTAGTCTTGCGAGCGCTGATCGGTGTTTTCAATGATCAGACCGATGCTGGTGCCGGTGGTCACGCCTTCGAATACGCCGGAGAGAATGCGCACCTGATCCGGTTCGCGACGCTGGGTGGTATAACGCGAGGTGCCCGGACGACGGCGGTCCAGATCGTGTTGCAAATCGGCTTCGGTGAGCGGAATGCCGGGCGGCACGCCGTCGACGATACAACCCAGCGCCACCCCGTGAGATTCACCGAAGGTGGTGACGCGGAAAATCTGCCCAATACTGTTTCCTGCCATCACGGCTCCTTACCGTTAGTCTTTTATCGTTATGAGGCCCGCCGTGCGGGCCTTGAAAATGCGGCTTAGCTGCGATAGAGGCTGAAGTGTTCCTTGCAATCCACCAGCTGCTGTTTGGTCAGCATGAACACGCCGTCGCCGCCGTTTTCGAACTCCAGCCAGGTGAACGGAATATCCGGATATTGTTCCATCAGGTGTACCATGCTGTTGCCCACTTCACAAATCAGCACGCCGTCGTCGGTCAGGTAGTCCGGCGCGCAGGCCAGGATGCGGCGCACCAGCTTCAGGCCGTCGCTGCCCGCCGCCAGGCCCAGCTCCGGCTCAAAGCGGAACTCCTGCGGCAGATCGGACATGTCTTCCGCATCGACGTACGGCGGGTTGGTGACGATCAGATCGTACTGGATCGCGGGAACATCGCGGAACAGATCGGAACGGATCGGGATCACCTGGTGTTCGACGCCGTGCGCCTGAATGTTGCGCTCGGTCACCGCCAGCACCTCACTGGAGATGTCCACCGCGTCCACTTCCGCCTCCGGGAAAGCGTAGCCGCAGGCGATGGCGATACAGCCGCTGCCGGTGCACATGTCGAGGATATGGCGTGGCGGGTGTGGGATCAGCGCGCTGAAGCGATCGTTGATCAGCTCGCCGATCGGCGAACGCGGCACCAGCACGCGCTCGTCGACGTAGAATTCCATGCCGCAGAACCAGGCCTTGTTGGTCAGGTAGGCGACCGGGATGCGCTCGTTGACGCGGCGGATCACGCGCTCAACGATGCGATGGCGCTCGCTGGAGGTCAGACGGGCGGTGTGCATGTCCTCCGGAATATCCAACGGCAGGAACAGGCTTGGCAGCACCAATTGCACCGCTTCGTCCCACGGATTATCGGTTCCGTGACCATAATAGATATTGGCGGCGTTGAAGCGGCTTACCGTCCAGCGCAGCATATCTTGAATGGTGTGCAGTTCGTTCACTGCTTCGTCGACGAAAATTTTGTCCAATTTGCCCTCCGGCAGGCGCTGTGTTTCATGATTTAGCCGCATAGTTTGCCATGAAGCCCGCGACAAATCACGCTTGCCCCTCGCGCTTTTCACTCTGGCCCGAGTTTTGCGTCGACAGCGCTCATTCACAAGGTAAACTAGCGAAATAAACGATTTCCGGTGAATGAAGCATGAAGAACAAGCCCCCTCTGAGCAAAGACGAACAACAGCTCTTCAGAGAGTCGGTGGCGGGCGCGAAAAAGCTGCGCCAGGACACCATCGTCCACCGCCCGCCGAAGCCCAAGGTCAAACAGATTGCCCCGCAGCGGCTGCTGCAGGAGCAGGTCGATGCCAGTTATTATTTTTCAGATGAATACCAGCCGCAGCTGGAAGAAGAAGGCCCGACGCGCTACGTGCGCCCCGGCAGCAGCCCGTATGAGCTGAAGAAGCTGCGACGCGGCGATTACTCGCCGGAGCTGTTTCTCGATTTGCACGGCCTGACCCAGCTGCAGGCCAAGCAGGAACTGGGGGCGCTGATCGCCGCCTGCAAACGCGAACACGTGCACTGCGCCTGCGTGATGCACGGGCACGGCAAGCACATTCTCAAACAGCAAACGCCGCTGTGGCTGGCGCAGCATCCCGACGTGCTGGCGTTTCATCAGGCGCCGAAGGAATGGGGCGGCAACGCCGCCATCCTGCTGTTGGTGGAGCTGGCCGAGTAGACCCGCAGAAACGACTCAGGGCGATGTCAGACATCGCCCTGAGTTTATTCCGCACCGCATCCGCGGTTCACACTTTGGCCATCACCTGCGACGGGCTGACCTGCCATTCAAACTTGCCGTAGCTGCCGTCCGCCGGCAGATCGACGTTGGCAATCGCCGAGGTCGCGAACATCGGCGGGCACTCGCCCGGGCACAGTTCGGCCACCAGATAGCCCACCAGCGGCAGGTGCGACACGATCAGCACCGAGCTCACCCCTTGCATCGCCAGCGCCTGCAGATAGCTGCCGACCTGTTCGGCGTTGCCGCCCGGCGTCAGCTCGGGCAACACTTCTTCGCCCTCCGGCAGCGTCAAGGCTTCACGCACCGTCGCCAGCGTCTGTTCGGCCCGCAGATAGGGGCTGACCAGCACGCGTTCAATATCCACAGACTTGGTGTTCAACCAGGCCGCCATCTGACGGGACTCGTCGCGGCCGCACAGGGTAAGGGGCCTTACCGCATCGCTGGCTGCCTCGAGCGCCGCCTCTCCGTGACGCATAATCAAAACTTGCATATTGCACCGCTGTTGTTGACAAAGTAACGCTATACAGAAACGCCGTGCGTGCTGTACCGCCGAGTTTTACAACCCAAAGCCAAAGCTTTAAAACGATAACGCGCCGTCTCTTTATGGCGGCCGGGCATTTTGCCTGAAAGTTTGCCTAAAGAAAACGCTGTTTTTTACAGCAATCCTCCCCGGGCAAACCTCGATTGCTCACAGAACAATCAATTCAACGGGTTAAATTTTAACCTTTCCGCCATGAAATTTATTGATGGCGGTCAAGCTAACTTACCGCTGCCGCAGCCTCGCTGTACAGCCTCACCGGCTGACGCTGTCGCAAGGAGTGATGGCGATCACAACGCGACCCTGTTGCAACTATAGTGCAAATCGGGCCGCCCTGCGTTCAGCTCCCCAGCGGGTAAAAGCGCTCGCCCTGCTGCGCCATGCGCTGCAGGCGTTCGCACGGGGCGAAATGCTCGCCGTGCTGCTGACGCAGGTAGTCCAGCGTCTTCACCACTTTCTCGGCGCCGAGCTCGTCCATATAGCGGAACGGGCCGCCGAGGAACGGCGGGAAGCCGATGCCGAACACCGCGCCGATGTCGCCGTCGCGCGCGCTGCGGATCACGCCTTCGTCCAGGCAGCGCGCCGCTTCGTTCAGCATCATCATCACGCAGCGTTGAGCGACGGTCGCCGGCAGCATGTGCGCCTTCGGCGTGACGCCGAGCAGCGTATACAATGAGGTATCCGCACGTTTGCGCCGCTGCCGCTGCTGCCCTTCGCTCGGGTAGAGATAGAAGCCGCGGCCGTTCTTGCGCCCTTTGCGCCCGTCTTTCAGCACCGCATCGAACGCGGCAGGCGCGGCGAAGCGCGGCCCCAGCGCCTCGACCAGCACGGGAATGATCTTGGTGCCGACGTCGATGCCCACTTCATCCAGCAGGGTGATCGGGCCGACCGGGAAACCGAAGTCCACCAGCGCCTTGTCCAGCGACTCAATCGGCTCGCCTTCCAGCAGGCAGCGCGCCGCTTCGTTGATGTACGGCGCCAGGATGCGGTTGACATAAAAACCGGCGCTGTCGCCCACCACGATGGCGGTTTTGCCCTGCTTGTGCGCCAGCGCCACGGTGGTGGCGATGGTCTCTTCGCTGGTGCCGGCGTGCGGGATCACTTCCACCAGCGGCATCTTGTCCACCGGGCTGAAGTAGTGCAGGCCGATCACCTGCTGCGGCCGCTGGGCCTTTTCGGCGATGCGGCCGATAGGCAGCGAGGAAGTATTGGAGGCGAACACGGTATGCGGCGCGCAGTTGGCTTCTACCTCGGCTACCATCTGCTGCTTCAGCGCCAGATCTTCGAACACCGCCTCGACCACGATATCCACCTGTTCAAAGCCAGTGTAATCGGTAGAGCCGGAGATCAGCATCATCTGCTTTTGCCGTTCCGCCGGGCGCATGCGCCTGCGGCGCACCCGCTTGCCGAGCACGTCCCAGCTGTATTTCAGCGCATGGTTGATACCGGTTTCATTGATGTCTTTGATGCGAACCGGCAATCCGCCGCGGGTGGCGGTGACGCAGGCGATGCCGCCGCCCATCAGGCCGCCGCCGAGAATGCCGACGCGATGCAGGGCGTGCGGCTGGGCATTGCCGCCCCGCTCCTTTTTCAGCGCGGTGGAAGCGAAGAACAGGCTGCGAAGCGCCGCCGACTGCGGCGTCATCGCCAGCTCGCCAAAGGCGCGCGCTTCGGCCTCATAGCCGCTGGCGCTGCCGTGATCCAGCCCGGTGCGCACCACCTGAATGATGCGCTCCGCCGCCGGGTAGTTGCCGTGGGTTTTCGCCAACGTTTTCTTGCGCACGATGCTGAACAGCAGACTTCTGCCCAGCGGGCCGTTGAGCAGGCGATCCTGCCACGGCAGCTCGCGCTGATGCTTCCAGCCCTGCTTCACCCGCTCGATGGCGGTCTGCAACAGAATCGACTGCGGCACGGCGTCGTCCACCAACCCCATGCGCAGCGCCTGGCGGGCGCGAATGTGCTTGCCGGTCAGGATCATGTCCAGCGCCTTGGCGGCGCCGACCAGGCGCGGCAGGCGCTGCGTGCCGCCGGAGCCCGGCAGCAGGCCCAGCTGCACTTCCGGCAGCCCGAGCGCGGTTTTATCATCCAGCGAACAGACGCGGCCATGGCAGGCCAGCGCCAGCTCCAGGCCGCCGCCCAGGCAGGCGCCGTGAATGGCCGCCACTACCGGCACCGGGAACGCGGCGATCTGCGCCAGCGTGCTCTGCCCTTTCTTGGCCAGCGTTTCCGCCTCTTTGGCGCTGGTGCAAGCGGCAATCATAGTGATGTCGGCGCCGGCGATAAACGAGTCCGGCTTGCCGGAAACGATCACCAGCCCTTCCAGCGCGGTATGCTGCTGCGCCCGGATCAGCACGTCGTTGACCTGTTCGACGAACTCGGCCTTGAGCGTGTTCACCTTGTCGCCCGGCACGTCGATGGTGATCACGCCGATGTTGTCGGGGCGAATCGTCAGCTGAAAGGCCGACGGTTTGGCGCGCTGTTCATGCAATGCGTTTTCGAAGCTCATCATTCCACCTCCACGATCATCGCGGCCCCTAACCCGCCGGCGGCGCAGGCGGTGGTCAGGCCCAGCCCGCCGCCGCGGCGTTTCAACTCATGCAGCGTCTGGGTGATCATGCGCGCGCCGGTGGCGGCGAACGGGTGGCCATAGGCGATGGAACCGCCCAAGACGTTGAATTTGTCCATGTCCACCTCACCGATCGCCTGGCTGCGGCCAAGCTTCTCGCGGGCGAACTCTTCGCTGGCGAACATCTTCAGGTTGGCCAGCGTTTGCGCAGCGAAGGCTTCATGCATGTCGATGAGCGTCAGATCGGCCAGACCGATGCCGGCGCGATCCAGCGCCAGCGGCGTAGCGTAGGAAGGCCCCAGCAGCATGTCTTCCCACACGTCGATGGCGGCGAAGGCGAAGCTGCGCAAATAACCCAGCGGCTGCAGCCCCAGCTCTTTGGCGCGCGACTCGCTCATCATCAGCACCGCCGCCGCGCCGTCGGTCAGCGGCGTGCTGTTGGCCGCGGTGACGCTGCCATGCTTGCGATCGAACGCCGGCTTCAGCTTGGCGTAGGAAGCCAGGCTGGAATCTTTACGGATGTTGTTGTCTTCAGAAAGCTGCGCGCGGTAAGGCGGCACATAGGCGGTCATCACCTCGTCGCGCAGCCACCCTTCCCGCCAGGCCTTGGCCGCCAGCTCGTGGGAACGGTGCGCCAGCGCATCCTGCGCCTCGCGGGTGATGCCGTGGCTCTTCGCCATCTGCTCGGCGGTATCGCCCATGCGCAGGCCGGTGGAATACTCCGCCACCGCCGGCGGCACCGGCATCAGATCGCGGAATTTCAGCCGGCTGAACAGTTTGAGGCGCTGCGACAGCGTGCGCGCTTTGTTGACGTCCACCAGCGTGCGCGCCAGCGCCTTGCTGACGCCGATCGGCAAGACGGAAGAAGAATCCGCCCCGCCGGCGATGCCAACGCTGATGCTGCCGGCCATGATGCTCTCCGCCACGTTGGCGATCGCCTGGAAGCTGGTGGCGCAGGCGCGCGACACGCTGTAGGCGTCGGTATGGACGCTCATGCCGGTGCCGAGCACGATTTCACGCGCGATGTTCGGCGCCTCGGGCATTTGCACCACCTGGCCGAACACCAGTTGTTCGATAAGCGCCGGATCGATGCCGCTGCGCGCCAACAGCTCGCTCACCGCCGTTTTCCCTAAATCCACCGCCGGAATGCCGTGATAGGCAGTCGCCTGTTTGGCAAAGGGGGTACGCAGTCCATTCACAATCGCAATGCGGTCACCATGACGGGTCACCAACGGCAGTGCCTTACTCATAAATGCTCCTGAAGAAAATAACGTCAGCGCAATGGGCAGAAAGAGGTCTGACCTGATGAGGTCATTGTTAACCAAACGGTTACATTTGGCAAACCGGCAGAGATCAAAACTGCGAGCAGGCGCACTTTCTATCGGGGGCGGTGTGGGGAAAGGCAATCCCCGGCACGCGGCAGGCGGCGCCGGGGTAAAACGGGGATTAACGCAGGCCGAGCTGGAAGATCAGGGTTTCCGCCTGGCAGGCGAAGGTAAAATCGGCCTCCAACTGCACGCCGCCGTCAACCGGTTTAATGCTACTGCTGATGTCACAAGGGTCGGATTCGACCGCGCGCGCCTTTTCGCTCAGGGCGGCCAGCATCGCCTCCGCATC
This sequence comes from Serratia sp. CY38905, assembly GCF_052168875.1. Classification (NCBI taxonomy): domain Bacteria; kingdom Pseudomonadati; phylum Pseudomonadota; class Gammaproteobacteria; order Enterobacterales; family Yersiniaceae; genus Serratia; species Serratia sp. CY38905. Next base: position 261,055 of record NZ_JBJNLV010000003.1, read on the forward strand.
TTGTTGATTGCTGAACACCTGGCTGTAGGACGCGGTGCAATCGGTGTTATCCATCACGGTGCCGACATCCACACAGCAACACGCGGCGGTTTCCTGAGCGCTGCATTTATTAATTGCATCTGACATGATTGGTTCTCCTCAAAGGCCTCGGTTATCAGCCCAAATTGCCGTTTTACTCACCGGCACAAAGCTACAAAATTCTGCAGGTATTTTACGCTTCCACGCCGGCAATCACTAGCACTTACTTTTAATGGGTGTTTTAAGTGATGGAAATCACAAATAAAAATGAGCGCCTGCTAAGGAATGGTAAGAATTTTGTTATTTACCGCTGGCGTTTTGTTAAGCAGATCTCTTTTTTGATATCAGGTTGGAAATATTTCAAAAACAAACTTGCAACACTTTCACAGGTCAGACCTATACTTCAGCCACTGGTCTGATTTGTCTGAACGATAACGGACCCTACAATCCCGCGCTCCTTGTTACCTCGTGTAACAATAGTTTAAATAATAAACACATAATGAGGTTTTGGTCATGAGCCAGAAAAACCTATTGACTAAATCAGCTCTCGCAGCTGCAGTGGCAATTATCTCTTCAAACGTGTCTGCCGCAGGATTCCAGCTGAATGAGTTCTCATCAGCTGGTTTAGGACGTTCGTATTCTGGCGAAGGCGCCATGGCGGATACGGCGGCCTCGGCAAGCCGCAACCCGGCTTTGCTGATGATGTATACCCGCCCGGAACTTTCTTTCGGCGCGGTCTTCATCGACCCGGACGTTGACATTACCGGTCAATCCCCTTCCGGCGCCAGTTTGGATTCGAAAAACATCGCGCCGACCGCCTGGGTGCCGAACCTGCATTATGTTCACCCGATTAACGATCAGTTCGCCGTAGGCGGCTCGGTCACCAGCAACTACGGTCTGGCGACAGAATTCAACGACGGCTATACCGCCGGCGCTTACGGCGGCAAGACCGATCTGACCACCCTCAACCTGAACCTCAGCGGCGCATACCGTCTGAATCAACACTTCAGCTTCGGTCTGGGCTTCGATGCGGTGTACGCCAAAGCCAAACTGGAACGTTACGCCGGTGAACTGCCGAAGCTCATCGCCGGTTCCGGCCAATTACCGCCGCAGCTAGCCGGCCCTGTTTCGCAGATCCCGGCAGATACCCAGATTTCGCACCTGAAAGGCGACGAATGGGGCTTCGGTTGGAACGCCGGTATTCTGTACGAAGTGGATGAAAACAACCGTTATGGCCTCACCTACCGCTCTGAAGTGAAAATCGACTTCGACGGCGACTACAAGAGCAGCCTGCCTTCAGCCTTCAACCCGCTGCTGGCCTCTCAAGGTCTTCCGTGGGGCACCAACGGCAACACCATTCCGGGTTCTCTGAGCCTGCACCTGCCGGAAATGTGGGAGCTGTCTGGTTACAACAAAGTGGCGCCGCAGTGGGCCATTCACTACAGCCTGGCCTACACCAGCTGGAGCCAGTTCCAGGAGCTGAGAGCCACCGGCAACAACGGCCAAACGCTGTTCGAGAAGCATGAAGGCTTCAAAGACGCTTACCGCATCGCGCTGGGTACCACCTACTTCTACGACGACAACTGGACCTTCCGTACCGGTATCGCCTTCGATGACAGCCCAGTGCCAGCACAGAACCGTTCGATTTCCATTCCGGATCAGGATCGCTTCTGGCTGAGTGCCGGTACCACCTATGCGTTCAACAAAGACGCGTCGGTCGACGTCGGCGTTTCCTACATGCACGGCCAGAAAGTCACCATCAAAGAAGGCCCTTACACCTTCAACTCTGAAGGTAAAGCCTGGCTGTATGGCGCCAACTTCAACTACCGCTTCTAATCTCGCCTGAGATGGATGCCAAAGCGCCCCGCGGGGCGCTTTTTCTTTGCCTGCCGCGTGCTGCCGGCATAAAAAACCCGCCTGCCGGCGGGTTTTTCATTGGCGTGACGCCCGTGATTACTGCGAGTCGATCTCGTCCAGTTCGCCCTGAATCGCCTTGGCGTTCGGGTTCTCTTCCGGCTTGAGCGAGCCGCCGTTGGCGATGAAATCGTGGCGCTGGAAGTAAGCTTCGCGCACCATGATGTAAGGATCGGAGGAGTTGCGCAGCAGGCCGTCGGAATCCAGCAGCTGGGCGCGGGTTTCGATCCCCTCGACCACCCATTTGCCCGCCGACATCCAGAAGGTGAGGTAGCTCAGCATCGGATACAGCGTATCCGCAAAGTCGCCGCCGTCTTCACGCAGGGTGAAGCTGCCGTAGCCCGGCAGCATCACGTACGGGCCGTAACCCACATCGTAATGCCCCAACGTGCTGCCGAAGCGGTTCGGCTCTTCGCGCGCCAGTTTCGGGTTGGCCATGCCGGCCACGTCGATCAGGCCGCCCATCCCGAGCAGGGTGTTCAGGAAGAAGCGGTTGAAGTGAATCATCCCGCGGTAAGGGTCGCCCTTGAGGAAGGCGTTGACCATGCTGGCCGGCTCTTCCAGGTTGGAGGTGAAGTTGCTGATGCCGTTACGCGCCGGCATCGGCACGTAGTCACGCCAGGCCACCGCGACCGGACGCAGGATATAGGGATCCAAGACGTTGTAGTTGAAGTCGAACATCGTCCGGTTGAATCCTTCCAGAGGATCGGAACGCCCTTGCGGATCGTTGTCTGGCGCGCTGGCACAGCCCACCAGTAATACCGTTGCGAATGCCACCCCAGTCAGGCGAAAGTTCATATTTTTCTCCATAAAAACACGTTCGGTCTTATTTTTCAGTGACCTGCTTGTTTATCTGAACGCTAACCTGCTCTTTACCGCTGAATGTCTGCAGCGAGCTTTCGCCGAACCAGTCCCCCGGCTGCGGCGTGGCCAATCCGTCCTGTGAGAGGCGCACACGCACCTGCACCTGATGCTGCGCCGAGAGCAGACGCTCGGGCATCATGGCGTTGCTGTCATCCAGAGAGAAAGACAGCGGAAAACGGCTCAGCGGCAATTGTTTTACCGCCACCGGCACCGGGCTGACGCCGTCAGTGACCGAAATGACCAGCGTCCCCTGCGCCGGCAAGGCTTTCGCCGCCTGCGGTGACAGCGAAATGGTCACATTCAGTTTAACATTTTCTCCGCCTGCCTGGGCTTTTGCTTGTGCAATGCTGCGCTTTATCACTTCCGCGCGCGGATCGTTGGCCGGCAGCAGTTGCAGCATCACCTGCCAGGCGCCGATCGCCTGCTTGAAATCGCCCTGTTCGAAGGCATTGAACGCCAACAGGCTCAGCACCCGCGGATCGCCGTGGTTTTCCGCGATCATACGCCGCAGCAGCTGCGTCGCCTGCTTGTTATCCTCCGGATCGTTGGAGCGCGTCAAGACCTCGGCATAGCCGAGCCGCACTTCCAGACTATTCGGATCCAATTGATAAGCATGAGCAAACGCCTGCGTGGCGGTGGTGGCGTTGTTCAACGCCATGCCGACGCGCCCCAGCATCATCCAGTCGTTGATGTTGCGATCGTCCTGCTGCAGCGCGGTGCGCAGCCCCAGCCCGAGGCGGGCGATCTCTTCCATGCTCAGCGGTTTGGCGCGCTCATTGGCAACGCGCTCGCGCAATTCCGGCATTTGCGCCTGCACCAGACGCCAGTCCAGCACCTGCGCCAATCCGCCGGTTTTCAGATAAAAGCCAACGGTCACCGCCAGCAATAACAGCACGCCCGGCACCAGCGCCCAACGATTGATCGGTTTCGCCTGCGCCGCTTGCTCGGCCGGGATGTCGTTCAACAGGTTCTGTTGCAGCTCTTTCACCAGCTCCGGACGCTCGGCCACCACGCCCTGCTGCTCGTCCTGCTCCAGCTCGCTGAGACGATCCTGATAAAAAGCCTTGTTCAACGCATCGCGCGTGGCGGCGCTCTGCTTGCCGTGGCGCATTGCCGGCACCACCAGCAACGCGGCGGCGCCGGCCAGCAACACGCAAATAATCAGCCAAAAAGCCATTAGGGTTTCTTCCTGTCAGTCTCTTGCAACAGCGCCGCCAGGCGCTGCCGTTCCCGTTCGGAGAATGCATCGTCCACCGCCGCGCCAGGCCGGCGCCGGGCACGCAGAATCACCACCGCCCCGCCGATCAGCACGAACAGCAGCGGGCCGATCCACAAGATCAGTGTCGCCGGCGTTACCGGCGGCTCGTAGGTGACGAAATTGCCGTAGCGCGCCACCATGTAATCAATGATCTGCTGCTTGCTTTGCCCCTGCATCATCAGCTCGTACACCTTGGTGCGCATGTCGGCGGCGATGATGGCGTTGGAATCGGCAATGCTGTTGTTTTGACATTTCGGGCAGCGCAGCTGTTCGGTCAACTCGCGATACTGCTGCTCCTGCTCGACGGAGTTGAAGCGATAGGTATCGATCGCCGCGGCGGCGCTCCAGCTCAGCAGCGCGGCGCACAGCAGGACAATCAGCCTCATGCCTCACCTCCGTACTTTTTATACAGCGGCAGCACTTCCTGCTGCCAGACGCGCTCGTTCATGTCGCCGGCGTGGCGATAGCGAATAATCCCCTGGCCGTCGATGAGAAAGGTCTCCGGCGCGCCGTAGACCCCGAGATCCAACCCCAGCATGCCGTCGCCGTCGTACAGGCTGAGGGCATAGGGATTGCCGAGGGAATTCAGCCAGGTCACCGCCTTGGCGCGATCGTCTTTGTAGTTCAGGCCAACCACCCGCACGCCGCGCGCCGCCAGCGTGTTGAGATACTGGTGTTCCGCGCGGCAGGTCGGGCACCAGGTGGCCCAGACGTTGAGCAATATCGGCTTGCCGTCGCGCAGCACTGCCTGATCGTAGGTTTTGCCGGGCTGATCCAGCGATTCCAGCCTGAAGGTCGGCACCGGCTTGCCGATCAGCGCCGATTCCAGCATGGTCGGATCTTCGCCGCCGGCGTTGCGCGTCAGCTGCACCATCAGTGCCGCCACCAGCAGCAGGAAGAGTACCAACGGGATAAACAGCAGCTTGCGCTTCATGATTGCGCCTCCAGCTTGCCTTCGCGCTTGAGTTTTTTGCTCATGCGGTAACGCGGGTCGAGGATGCACAGCAGGCCGCCGATCGCCATAAAGACGCCGCCGAACCAAATCCAGCGCACAAAGGGTTTGTAATACAGGCGCACCGCCCAGGAACCGTCCTCCAGCTCTTCGCCCAGCGCCGCATACAGATCGCGGCTGAAACCGCCGTCGATCGCCGCTTCGGTCATCATGCTGCGCGCCACGCTGTAGTAGCGTTTCTCCGCGCGCAGCGTCGCCTCCGGCTTGCCGTTGCGCGTGACGTCGATGATGCCGACGCCGCCGCTGTAGTTCGGGCCGCGAATGTCGTGCACGTCGCGGAACACGAAGTGATAGTTGTGGATATCCACGCTGTCGCCGGCCTTCATCCGCACGTCGCGCTCCACGCTGTAGTTCTGGCTGAAGGCGATGCCGATCACCGTCACCGCCACGCCGAGGTGGCCGAGCACCATGCCCCAGTGGCTGCGGGACAGCTGCCGCAGGCCGCGCCAGAAACCGTGACGGTGGGTGGCACGCTCATGCAGTTCCATCAGCGTCAGGATGATCACCCACAGCGCCATGATCAGGCCCACCACCGTCATGCCGGCGATACTGTCCTGCAGCAGCCACGGCAGCAGAATCGACAGCGCCAGCGTCGCCAACAGCGCCACGCCGAGGCGGCGCCACAGCTTGCACGGCTCATCGCGGCGCCAGCGCACCAGCGGGCCGATGCCCAACAGCAGCGCCAACGGCGCCATCAGCCAGGTGAACATGGTGTTGAAGAACGGCTCGCCGATCGAAATGCTGCCCAGCCCCAGCTGTTTGTGCACCAGCGGCAGCAGCGTGCCCAACAGCACCACCAGCATGGCGGCGATCAGCAGCACGTTGTTGCCCAGCAGGAAGGTCTCGCGCGAGAAGGTCTCGTGCTGCACCCGGCTGCGCACCTGGCCGCCCTTGGCCGCGTACAGCAGCAACGAACCGCCGATCACGATCACCAGATAGGCGAGGATAAACATGCCGCGCGCCGGATCGGAGGCGAAGGAGTGCACCGAGACCAGCACGCCGGAGCGCACCAGGAAGGTGCCCAGCAGGCACAGCGAAAAGGCGGTGATCGCCAGCAGCACCGTCCAGGCTTTGAACGTGCCGCGTTTTTCGGTCACCGCCAGCGAATGCATCAGCGCAGTGCCGGCCAACCACGGCATAAAGGAGGCGTTTTCCACCGGATCCCAGAACCACCAGCCGCCCCAGCCCAGCTCATAGTAGGCCCAGGCCGATCCGAGCACGATGCCCAGCGTGAGGAACACCCAGGCCGCGGTGGTCCACGGGCGTGACCAGCGCGCCCAGGCGGTGTCGAGCCGGCCGGCCATCAGCGAGGCGATGGCGAAGGCGAAGGCGACCGAGAAGCCGACGTAGCCCATATACAGCAGCGGCGGGTGGAAGATCAGGCCGATATCCTGCAGCAGCGGGTTGAGATCGCTGCCGTCGATCGGGAAATTCGGTAGCGTGCGAGTGAACGGGTTGGAGGTCATGATAATGAACAGCAGGAAACCGGCGGTGATCATCCCCATCACCGACAGCACCCGCGCCACCGCATCCTGCGGCATCGCCCGGCTGCACAACGCCACCGCCAGCGACCAACAGCTCAGCAGCAGCACCCACAGCAGCAGCGAACCTTCATGCGCCCCCCAGGTGGCGGCGATGCGGTAATACACCGGCAGCTGGGTATTGGAGTTGGTGGCCACGTAGGCGACGGTAAAATCGTTGACCACGAAGGCGTGCACCAGGCACAGGAACGCCAGCGCAATCGCGGCGAACATGCCGTAGGTCAGCGGCCGGGCGACCGCCATCATGCGGCTGTCTTGCCGCGCCGCGCCCCACTGCGGGTAAATGCTCAGCAGCAGCGCGATCGCCAGCGCCAGGCACAGCAGAAAACTGCCCAGTTCCGGCATCATGACTTGGCGCCCTCCGCCTGCGGCGCGTTATACGCTTCCGCCGGGCCTTTGTGGTTCTCTTTCATCGCGTCGGCCACTTCCGGCGGGGTGTATTTCTCGTCGTGTTTGGCCAGCACTTCGCGCGCGTTGACCACGTTGCCCTCACCCAACACCCCCTGCGCCACCACGCCCTGCCCTTCGCGGAACAGGTCCGGCAGAATACCGGTGTAGGTCACGCCGATCGCGCCGCGCGCGTCGTAAATCTTGAAGCTGACCTGCAGCGTATTGGGATCGCGTTTCACCGAGCCCGGCATCACCATGCCGCCGATGCGCAGCCGCTGGCCGACCTCGGGCTTCTCATGATTCTCGCCCTTGCCCTGCAAAATTTCACCCGGGGTATAGAACAGATCGATATTGGAGCGCAGCGCGTACAGCATCAGGGTCGCGGTCAGCGCGATGCCGATCAGCACAATGATCGCCAGATAAAGGCGGCTTTTACGACGTGGATTCACAATGATTTCTCCCGCGGTGCGGCGGATTTTTGTTTTGATTGTTGCGCATGGCGAATGCGCCGCTCGCGCGCCTGACGGCGGCCGATCTCGGCGAGCAGCTGGCGCCGTTGCCAGACGGTGTGCGCCACCAGCCCCAACAGCGAAATCAGCGTGGCGGCGACCGCCAGCCAGACATAGAAGGCGTAACCGCCCATGGCGAAAAACGCCGACCAGGAATCGAATGCGGCATTCATGACTGACGCTCCTTATTCACCAGCCCGGCGACCCACGGGCGCTGGCGTTCCTGGAACAGGATCAGATTGCGCAGGCGCATCAGCGTCAGCGTGACGAACAGCAGCAGGTAGCCGAGGATCGCCCAGCGCAGCGGGGTGCGCATGCTGGGCGCGATGGACTGCTGCATGTTGGTCGAGCCCTGATGCAGCGTATTCCACCATTCGACCGAGAAATGGATGATCGGGATATTCACCACACCCACCAGCACCAGAATCCCGGCGGCGCGGCCCGCCAGGCGGCGGTCTTCGAAGGCGTTGTACAGCGCGATGACGCCCATATAGAGGAACAGCAGCACCAGCTCGGAGGTCAGACGCGCATCCCACACCCACCAGGTGCCCCACATCGGCTTGCCCCAGGCGGAGCCGGTCACCAGCGCGATAAAGGTGAACACCGCGCCGATCGGCGCCATCGCCGCCACCACGGTATCGGACATTTTCATCTGCCACACCAGGCCGATAAACGCCGCCACCGCCATCGAGGCGTAGATGCCCATCGACCACATGGCCGCCGGCACGTGAATATAAATGATGCGGAAGCTGTCGCCCTGCTGATAATCCTTCGGCGCGAAACCAAAGCCCCATGCCCAGCCAAGCAGCAGGCAGGCCGCCGCCGCCAGCCCCAGCCAGGGGATAAAGCGGCCGCAGACGTGATACAGCCGTTCAGGCCGCGCCAGTTGATGTAACCATTTCCACATTGTCGTCAGTGCTCACGGTAATTTTTATGCGTCGGCCGCCCCGAGGGTTCGAAACGGCGAAAATCTTCTGCGGGGTACGCTCTTGTCGGCCTTGCCCGTCTGTTCATTCAATACGTTAGCTAGTGTACGCTCACTCGCAGCGCCGCCGCGGTGGCAAATGGCGCCAATGTCACGCTGCCCGCCAGCATCGCGCCGAGTATCGCCAGGTAACCGTCGATCGGCATGCCCATCGAAGCGGCGTCGATCGCCCCGGTGGCGAAGATCAGCACCGGAATATACAGCGGCAGCACCAGCAGGCTGAGCAGCACGCCCCCTTTGCGCAGGCCGACGGTCAACCCCACGCCGATAGCGCCGATCAGGCTCAGCGTCGGCGTGCCGAGCAGCAGCGTCCCCGCCACCGCCAGCCAGGTCTGCATATCGAGCGACAGTAGCAGCGCCACCAGCGGCGACAGGATCAGCAGCGGCAGACCCGTCACGACCCAGTGAGCACACACTTTGCCCAGCACCGTCATCGGCAGCGGCGTCGGCAGCAGCAACAGCTGCTCCAGCGAGCCGTCGAGGAAATCATCGCGAAACAGCCGCTCCAGCGACAGCAGCGAAGCCAGCAGCGCCGCCACCCACACGATGCCCGGCGCAATGCGCGCCAGCAGCTGCGGCTCCGGGCCAATCCCCAACGGGAACAGCGTGATCACTATCAGGAAAAACCACAGCGGGTTGACGATCTCCGAGCCTTTACGGCAGGCGATCTTCAGTTCGCGGCGCACCAGGGTCAAAAACATCACAAACTCCCCGCGTCGTGTTCCGCCAAACGAACTTTGCCCACCGTTTGGCCGACGCCGGCCAAATCCTGATGGGTGGTCAACAATACCATGCCGCCCCGCTGCGCATGTTGTTCAAAAAGGCTAATCAACTCGGCCACGCCCTGTTTGTCGATCGCCGTCAGCGGTTCATCGAGGATCCACAGCGGCGCCGCGCTGAGCCACAGCCGCGCCAGCGCCACGCGCCGCTGCTGCCCGGCGGAAAGCTGCGCCACCGGCAGATCTTCGTAACCCACCAGCCCCACCTGCTCCAGCGCGCGCCAGATGGCCTGATGCTCGGCCGCGCCGCGCACCGCTTGATAAAACTGCAGATTTTCGAAGGGCGTCAATACGGCTTTGATGCCGGGCTGATGGCCGATAAACAGCAAATCTTGCTGGTAATTCGCGCGATCGCGCAGCGTGTTGCGCCCGCGCCAGCACACCTCGCCGCCGTCCGGCCGCGCCAGGCCGGCGAGAATGCGCAGTAAACTGGTCTTGCCCGCGCCGTTCGGCCCTTCTACCTGAATGATATCGCCCGGCTGAACTGAAAAGCTTAGCTCGCTAAACAGGATGCGCTCATCGCGCACGCAACTCAGACTTTTGGCTTCCAGCATCGGGGAACTCATATTTTTCTTTGGGATAGCGAATCATAGCATAAGCCTTTCCCCGCACGCAGCCCGCGGCGGGCGCGCCGACGGGCCAATATGGCGAGCAGGATCAAGAATGCGTGGAAAAAATCGGCGGATTTTAACTCTTGTTACCTTTTTCTGTATTTCGCCGCATTTAACTACGCTTAATGACGTGAACTCACCCTTATGAAGCAGGAGCGACAGCATGAACGAACAGCGACGCCAGGAGCACGAGCCGGATGAGACGATGCAGGTAGAGAGCGAAGAACAGGAACAGGGCAAGCGCGAAATCGAAGTCAGGGAAGAAAATCTGCCTTCGCGCGCGGCGGCGGTGCATGAACAGATCCGGATGGAAGGCGAAAAAGAGCTGGAGCGCGACTGGCTGGCATTGCTGTGGTCGGCGATCGCCGCCGGGCTGTCGATGGGCGCCTCGCTGGCGGCAAAGGGCATTTTCCACGCCCGCCTGCCGGACGATCCCAGCCGCTTTTTTATCGAGAACCTCGGCTACACCTTCGGTTTCATCATTGTCATCATGGCGCGCCAGCAGCTGTTTACCGAAAATACCGTCACGGCGGTATTGCCAATCATGCATAAACCCACGCCGCGCAACCTGCTGATCCTGCTGCGCCTGTGGGGCGTGGTGCTGCTCGGCAACCTGATCGGCACCGGGCTGGCGGCGCTGGCGTTTACCCATATGCCGCTGTTCGACGCCGAGACGCGCGGCGCCTTCATCAGCCTGGGCGAAGAGGTGATGCGCCATACGCCGGGAGAAATGTTCGCCAACGGCATCCTGGCCGGCTGGATCATCGCCACCATGGTGTGGATGTTCCCGGCCGCCGGCGCGGCGAAAATCTGGGTGATCGTGCTGATGACCTACCTGGTGGCGATTTGCGATCTGACCCATATCGTGGTCGGTTCGGTCGAGATCCTCTATCTGGCGTTCAACGGCACGATTGAATGGCAAGAATTCATTTACCCGTTCGCCCTGCCGACGCTGGCGGGCAACATCATCGGCGGCACCTTTATCTTTGCGCTGATAAGCCACGCGCAGATCCGCAACGATTTGAGCGCCAAAAATCGGGCGGCGCGCCTGCAAGAGGAAAAACGGCGCCACGGCGGGGAAAAACCGTGATCGCCGTCGGTTAGCCGAGGAAATTTCGGCATGAACTGGCGAGGTATTGAGCAAACGCGCCGCTAAGCGCTTATTCTGCGGGTAAAAAAAGGTATAATGCCCCGGCAGCTTCGGTTGCCGGCCCGCAGCGTCCCCGTAGTTAAACGGATATAACAAGCCCCTCCTAAGGGCTAGTTACTGGTTCGATTCCAGTCGGGGACGCCATTCTTTCTTGTCCAGCCATTCCCCGTCATCTGCACCCGCAATCCGCCCTTTTCCCCCGTTCAGATTCGATTTCCCCCGAGCGTTATGATTGGCATTAATTAAAAAACTTAATATCCGTCGGAGTAGAAACCGTCGTCGCCTGCCCTCTGGCCTGCAACTCGCCCTTCTCATCATCGAAATCGAACAACATAACGGTATTGGTAAACACATTCGTCACATAGAGATGGTTACCGCCGGCATCGAAAGCGAGCGCACGCGGCTCAATACCACCGGCTTCATAGCGCGTCGGTGCGCCCGGCAGCCCATCCTCGCCAATTTTTAATACCAGCAGGTGGTTATCGGCACCGCGATTGGTGGCAATAAGATATCTGCCGCTCGGGCTGAGGATTATTGCCCCACCGCTTTTCGCCTCCGCTGAATCCTGCCCGCCGTTCAGTTTCACCTTCCCTTGCCGCGTCAATCGATGGTCGCTGACGGCAAACACCTCGATTTCACTCGCCATTTCAGTGATGACGTAGGCGTATTCCCCTTCTGGCGAGAACGCCATGTGCCGTGGGCCGGCGCCGGGTGCGAAGGCGACATCGCGCGAAGCATCCGCTTGCAAAGGCTGCGCGTTGTCCGAGCGATAGCGGTAGGCGCGCAGCTTGTCCCCGCCGAGATCCGCCGCGTACAGGTATTGGCCATCGCGGCTGAAGGTGGTGGAGTGCGCATGGCCCCCTTCCTGGCGCCCCTGCACGACGCCGGAGCCGGGCGTGAACGGAAAATGCTGCACCCGTTCCCCCAGTTTGCCGTCGCCGCCAATCGGTAATACCGTCACCCCCGCGCCGCCTTTGGCGACGGAGTAGTTGGCGACAAACAGAAACTTGCCATCCGGGCTGAGGGTGGCATGCGTCGGCTGCCGGCCCGCGCTGCTCACCGTATTCAGCACCCGCACGGCGCCGTCTTTGTCTATCGCCAAGGCAGTGACCGTTCCCGCGTTCTCCTCATTGGTGACATAGGCGAAACGGCCATCGCGAGATTTTACGATCCATGACGGGCTTTTCATTTTAATCACGTCGAGCAGCGTTAATGTGCCGTCGCCATTAACCGCCAGACGATAGAGGCCTTCACTGGGGTGCGCCGGTTTCTGCACCGCAGGCGCATCCGGAATATGGGTCCAGGTGCCGACTAACGCTATTTGCTGATGCTCCCGATTATTTGCCATCGCATTTCCTGAAAACATGAAAAGAGTTAATGCCAACGCGAATTGAATGGCCTGCCTGGCTAAACCGGCCACGCTCGCTCCGCCAGACACAGACAATATAAAAGGTAGCATACGGCGCGCATAATGACGCTTATTCATCGAATCGGGGGATTTCTCTATACTCATGATGTTTCCTTTTCTCAACGCTACGCTACAGGAATAAGTATATCGACATTGACGACGCGACTGTGTAAATGCTCATGTCTATATAGTTCGATAAAAAAACTTTCTCTCACCTTGACATTGATAGCCGGCAGATAGGCGTCATAGATATCTGCAAAAAAATCAATGTACTCAGACAACTCACCCATAAAGGGGATGACAATATATTTCCCTCTGGGTATGTAGAAATTGAAGATAGAATGAAAAACCTCTTGCTCCTTACCGTTTGAATGCCATTTTCCCGCTCTGTTGTTTTCCGCACGATAAGCCTTCCCATGCTTGCTTAACCATTTCTCATTAGTCTGCGTAATGTCACCGGCATCTCTGTATTTCCTTATGGAGTGGAAGATCAATGCCTTGTACTGCTTTAACAGCTCGATATCATCCGGCATGACCGTGTGGTAAAAATAGGGTTTCTTGTCAATGCCATACGGTGGGATCTGGGTGGAAAAATCCCATCCCCGGCTGTTCCTAAAGCTGTTGGGCGTTTCGCCAAAGAAACGTTTAAACGCCCGCGTGTAACATTGCTGAGAGGCAAAGCCCGATGCCAAGGCGACATCCAATATGTTCCCTTGATGTTGTTTAAGCAAGATTGCGGATCGGCTCAGTTTTCTGTTTCTGATATAAGTCCCTAACGTAATGCCAAAATAATGTTTAAACAGCCGCTGTAAATGCCATTTAGAGTAACCCGAGATAATAGACACTTTCTCAACGGAAAGTCCCTCTATAATATTCTTCTCCATATACTCTAACACCTGTAAAAGAATATCTTTTCGATAGTCCATGCGCGCTCCTTGCTTTTATAAAAATCGTGTCCTTTTCATTAAAATCGTTAACCAACCAAATCAAGTCATTAAGATTAATCCTAAAAAAATCACCCTGACAACGCCATTTTTACGGCATGGGAAAAGTCATCATATAAATAACTGAAAATGATCATGTTATATAAATACGCTTGCGAAAAACACGTGAATAAAAAATGCGCCACGCAAAGTGCATCCATTAAAGATGCATTTGCCCCGCCGTGGAAAATCACACTTTATGTTAATTGTTTTATCTTAAAGTGTTTTTTTGCGCCCGAATTGCATGACCAAATAGGAATTTCATCATTGCAAATTAAAATGCATTTTATAATCAGGCTGACTGATAAAACGTATTGAGGCTAATGAATAAAAGCATGAACAGCGTTTGAAAAGAAGATAGGGACAGGCTCATTTTCTGAACATCGGGCCAGAAAATCACAGATCGTAATAGGCAGCTTCTTTTATCTTTTTCCTGCGCTGAGAAGAACCGATATTTTAACACATCTTGCTCGATGCCCTATTTTACCCTCCACGCCAATTGGGGCGCTACTTTGCCCACCGTGAACCGCCGGCCCTCCAACGTAAAAGCCTCATGCCGACTCGCACCGTGCGTTGTTGCCAGAATAGCCTGATTGCCCAGTAAAAAGCCCAGCCTATAAGGCCGGGCCTTTCATTAACGGCCTGATTAATCAGCCAGGTTGTCGATCTCTGCAGATCTGTGCTTGCGCAACAGATACAGCAGCAAAGATACCCGCCGCTCGGTGCGTTCCGGGGTATCCGGCGGCAGGTTGTAGCGCAGGGTGTAGCGCTCGTTATTCTCGTTGCAAAAATCGATGACGAGCACGGGCGCAGAGGCCCCCGCTACTTTTCGATAATTCAGCGAGATGCACGACAGGTTTTTTTTCATCTCAACTTACCGCGACAGTGCGGCGTGTTGATTCGGCAATCCGCCCCACGCCGGCGCTCAGCGCGGCGCCCAACAGCAGCATCAACAGCGAACCCCAAGCGGCGCGCGACAGCTGTTTGGCCGCTTCGTCGGCCGCTTCACGCGCTTTCTGCTCGGCCTCGGCCTTGAGTTTTTCCACTTTCTGCACCGCCTGCTGGTAAGCCTGAGCATAGTTATCGACGATTTGGCTCGCTTCATCGCGGCTTTTGCCGGTGCGCGCCGCAACGATATTCACCAGCGCATCCTTGTCGGCGGCGCTCAACGTCGGCTCACCGGACTGCTTGACGCGGTCGAACCACTGCTTGAGCTCGGAGGCGGCCTGCGCCGGATCGGCAGCCGCGTCCATGGCCGATTGCTTGCCGTCGGCGGTCGCCCTATCGGCCTTCTGTTCCAACCGAGCCGGATCCAGTTCCGGCTTGCCGGTCTGCTTGAGCGTGGCGTTCAACTGGTTTTCCAGGCTTCCCCAGTCAAGGCTGATGCCCTTTTTATCCAGCTGTTGCTTGAGGCCTTCGCCCACGTTTGGCGCCGCCGCCGCCAGGCCGCTGCCCGCCAGCGAAAGCCCTTTGCCCACCGCGCTGCCCGCCAGCCCCACCACGCCACTCGCCAGTGAAACCACCAGCCAGGTGGTCAGCAAGGTGGTGATCGCCCAGCTCAGCAGGCCATGCAAGCCGCCGCGGTTCGGTGCGGTGCGGCCGGCGACGAACGCGCCTGCGGCCAGCGACGCCAGCGTTGAAACCAGCAGCCAGATCCCGGTGCCAGTGCCAAAGCCGCTCAGCGGGTTACCCTTTTGCATCATATCCACGGCCTGGGCGCCGATAGCCGTGCCCAGCACGCTGAAGATCAGATAAGTCACCAGCGCCACGGCACTCCCGGCCAATATCGAGCCCCATGACACCTGAAACGCAAAGCGATTTGATTCATAGACAGTGGTCATCGTTGTTCCTTATATTTTCTGGACAAGTGATTGCACGCACGGCGGATAACCGCGCAGACAGATGCAGTCTGCCGCGCGGCGTCGTCGGCCGTCCCGGTTCATTTGCGCCAGAATGACTAGTGCATTCACACCCTGCGAATACGCACGTTATGCACTAAGCTGCTCAGCGAGTAGCGTAACCCGCGGCCCCGGTCAGAGGCCGCTCCCTTCTGTCTAGCGGAGAACACATGAGCCAATCCGTCCTGGCCAGCGAAACCCACCGCGGCCACCTGCAGCAAATCATCTCCGGCTTGTCCGACGGCGTGATCCTGACGGATACCGATCGAACGCTGCTCTGGGCCAACGAGGCCGCGTTGGCCATGCATGGCGTGAGTCATCAGAAAGCTCTGGGGGCCAATGCCGGCGAGTACGCGGCGCGTTTTGCCCTGCGCTATCGCAACAATCATCCGCTGGCTTTGGAACAGTATCCGCTGAACCGGGTTGCCGATGGCGAGACCTTCACCGATGTGGTGGTGGAGGTTCGGCAGGCCGACGATCCGGACAGCTTCTGGGTGCACCGCCTGCGGAGCCTGATTATCACCGATGCGCAGGGGCAACCGGAGCTGCTGGCGCTGATCCTGAGCGACGCGACGGAGTGGGCCAGCGCCGAACAGCGCTTTGAAAAAACCTTCAACGCCAATCCGGCGCCGGCGGTCATTTGTCGGCTAAGCGACCTGCGCTACGTCAAGGTCAACCAGGGGTTCCTCGATATGACCGGTTACCAGCGTGAACAGGTCATGGGCCGTTCGGTCTATGAACTCGACGTTTTGGAACAGGCGGAGCACAAAGATCTGGCGATACAGCGCCTGGGGGAAGGCGCCACCATTCCGCAAATGGAGGCCGAGCTGAAACTGCCCGGTGGCGGAAGCAAGCTGGTGGTGGTTGCCGGCCAACCGCTGGACATCAATGAAGACGACTGCATGCTGTTCACTTTTACCGATCTCGAACCCCGGCGCCAGGCGGAATCGGCGCTGCGGGAAAGTGAAGAGCGGTTCGCCAAGGCATTTCGCCTGAGCCCGGTGCCGACGTTGCTGTGTACCGCGCACGAGCGGCGCGTGCTGGACGTCAACGAAGCCTTTACCCGCACCACCGAGTACGACGCCGAAGCCTTGATCGGCAAGACGATCGATGAGATCCCGTTTATTGACGATCCCGAGGCGAACCGCCGTTTGTTTGCCGCGCTGGAAAAAAGCGGCAACGTCGAAGGGCTGGACATCCGGGTGCGCAAGAAAGGGAGCGAGTCGATCGACTGCGTGGCCTCGGCGGATGCCGTCAGCATCCACAATGCGCCCTGCTACCTGCTGGTGCTCATGGACATTACCGAACGCAAACGCTCGGAGCTGGAGCTGGTCAGCGCCATCGAAGAAGTGATGCAGGACGCCTCCTGGTTCAGCCAAACCCTGATTGAAAAACTGGCCAACGTGAAAAGCATCAACCGGCCCGACCAGGCCGGATTGACCGCCAGCGATCTCACGCCGCGCGAGCGCGATGTGCTGGAATTGATTTGCGAGGGGCTGCCGGACAAGAAAATCGCGGCGCGTCTCAATCTGGCGCTCAACACCATTCGCAACCATGTCGCGACGGTCTATTCCAAACTTGGCGTGCACAGCCGCAGCGAAGCCATCGTCTGGGCCAGAGAACGCGGGCTGTTTACCGGCGGGCTGGCCGCCAGGAACGGAAAGTAGCCTGCAAATGCACTATCCGCACCGATGCAAACGCCCCTTATAGGCTCAAAGTGAAGTGCATAACATGGAGGTGCAAATGCAGGCTTTCGCCCTGTGCGGAAGCCTAACGGATCGAACCTTAGGAGCGCATCACAATGAACAGCGAAAAAGCCAATGGCATGATGGAAAAAGTGGCGGGCAAGGCGCAGGAAATGGCGGGCGACGTCACCGGAAACCCACGTTTGCAGGCCGAAGGCGCCACGCGCTATGCAGCGGGCGCGCTGCAAGAAAAATACGGCGACGCCCTGAGCTGCGCCGGCAGCATGATGAAGAAAAACCCCCTCGCCGCATTAGCCCTCATTGCCGGCGCTGGCCTGTTGACCGGCCTGCTGCTGCGCCGCCGTTGATACGCGCCGGCGAGCAAACCGCTTTTCCCTGAACGCCGCGCCCGGTTAACGACAACCGGGCGCGGTGCTATCGGCCAACGGGCAATGCCGTGCGGGCATATGGCCTTTTCGATTTATTCATCCGTTACGCCGACAATGATGATTAACGGCTATTCAGCGGCATCGGATTATTATGGCGAAACGGCGATATCCCTCATGGAATAGGCGGCATTCTTTTTCATACCGTCGCACGCCGCCTTTACTCACTGCTTAACGACAGCCATTTTATTTTCCTCGCGTATTCCTGATTTTTATCGTCTTCTCAACCCAAACCCCTCGGCGGTTATTTACGGTCTTGGTGCAATAAATCGTCTTACCCTCAACATCATTAAAACCATCAGGTTAAAATTCGACTCCATTCGTCAACCTGGGTTTATCCTCCTCTCCATTAAATGTTAAGATCGCTGTATTGCGCGCACGGAGAAATAGCATGTTCCCCACTAAAAAACATTCACAGCGGGCCACCCCGCTGACCAGCTATCAATTTTCCCGGCTGCATACTTTCGAATGCGTCGCCCGTCATTTATCTTTTGCGCTGGCGGCGCAAGAATTGTCGATCACCCCCAGCGCCGTAAGCCACCGCATTAATTTGCTCGAAAAGGAGTTGGGTTTTCTGCTATTCCAGCGCTTTCATCGCAGAATTACCCTGACGCCGGAGGGCGAGCGCATGCAATGGGCGCTGGACAGCTCCTTCAACACGCTGAATCAGGAAATTCTGGACATCAAGAATCGCGAGCTGACGGGCACCCTGACCCTCTACTCTCATCCGTCTCTGGTGCAATGCCTGTTGCTGCCGCGCATCGGCGACTTTATCGCCCAGCACCCCACCATTCACCTCAACATTCTGACCGGGCAAGAGATCATCAACCTGGCCAACCGCGGCGTGGACTTGGCGATGTACTTCGGCAAACTGCCCTCGGGGCGGCATCTGGACGAGGCCTTTATGCAGGAATCGATGGTGCCGATCTGTACGCCGCAGTACGCCGCCGCACATAGCCTGTACGATGCGCCGGAAAATTTGGCCCACTGCACGCTGCTGCACGATCGCTACAACTCCGGCGAAGACGAGTGGCAAACCTGGTCGCAACACTTTGCGCTGGGGCTGGATACCGACAGCAAAAGCATGGAGTTCGACCGTTCCGATCTCGCGGTGCTGGCCGCCACGCGGCACCTTGGCGTCGCCATGGGGCGGCTCAATCTGGTGCAGGACTGGATCAAAAGCGGCGAGCTGATCATTCCGTTCACCGACATGACCGTGCCCTGCGAGCACTGCTATTTTACCTCGACCATCTCCGAGCGGCAGTGGCCGAAAATCCTCGCGTTTAAGCAGTGGATCATGAAAATCGCCCCTCTGGTCTGATGGCCGGAGGGCTAGCGCATTATTTTAGGGGAATAAGAAAAATTCAGCGCGCAGGCGTAGAGCCGGCCGGCCTTTGAATAAGAGATATATTTGCGGTTTTTATCCCAGGCCAGCAGGGAGTTATTGGCAAAATAATAAACCTCCAATTGCATCCCATTAGCCAACCTCGACCAGCCTCGGCTTCGTATCACGGTAAAATCACCGTTATCGCCGAGCGTAATCAGCGGCACGCCCCAGGCATAGCGGGATATTTGCAGCTGAATAATGAATTGGCTTTCGCAGCTTATTTGGTAGTTCTGTACATCAACATCCATAATTTATATTTTTGGTGCCACCCTTCGATAAAAATAAATAAGATAAGAACAACTCACCACGCTTAACACCAGCGCGATCAGCAAACAGGCGCACAGCGTGGCGCGATCCCAGGTGAAGCGCTGGCCGCGGCGGCAGCCCTGCCGTCGATTCCGATTCTCGCATTCATAATAGGGTTCTCGCCGCCGCGAGAATAATAACAGGCTACCGTCGCGTTATTCTTTGTACACCACGATTTCCTGATAAAGCTTAATCACCTCACCATCGCTGTCGACGGAGTCGGTATATTCGGTTTGCTGCGCCAAATGAATCACCTTCCATCCTTTGCGTGCTAATTCGGGGATCGTCAGGCGCCCCACGCCGCGGCAGGAAAACAGGGTATCGTCAGACAACCTGAGCTTGCTAACCTCTGCATAATCATAGGCTTGAGAATGGCAAACGTGCGACTCCGCCGCCATCGCCGGCAGTGAAAACAGCCCCACTAACAACATTAACAGGTTTCTCATGGCGACCTCCCAATCGCTTATTCATGCCGGCCGATTACGCAGACAAAGGCTGACGTTAATACGCCGGCGAAAGGCTCGAATTAATTCTCTCTTGCACGGCTGAAATTACAGGCTGGCGCCGGTGACTGACAAATGAAAAATATAAACCTTGGCGTTAGATGAATTCATCCGAATCGCCAGACATGCGCAACGGCCCTTTTCACCGCACGAAATGGTTAAAAACCGGTCGATAATTAGCAAGAAAAGTAATTCTTTATGTCACTGTTTATGTTACAAATGCCGCCCGCCGCTAACACAC
The DNA here is from genome assembly GCF_052168875.1 of Serratia sp. CY38905. Classification (NCBI taxonomy): domain Bacteria; kingdom Pseudomonadati; phylum Pseudomonadota; class Gammaproteobacteria; order Enterobacterales; family Yersiniaceae; genus Serratia; species Serratia sp. CY38905. The sequence goes on from NZ_JBJNLV010000003.1 coordinate 280,943, forward strand.
CAAAAAAAACCGTCAAAATGCGTGAAAACGCAGCGTTCTGCGCAAAACATCGGCATGGCGGCGCTGATGGGGCGGTCATACATAAAACAGGGATAACACATGGCAATCAAATTGCGCGTATTGACTCAAGCGGTGGCGCTGGGTCTGGCGATCGGCAGCGCGTCGTTCGCCGCTCAGGCGGAAATCACCCTGCTGAAGCAGGATCCGCAGGCCGGCGATCCGCTCAGCCGCCTGAACTTCACCGTTGGCGGCAGCATCCGTCCACAGTTCAACAACATGACGGGCGACGGCGACAAGGGCTCCTACAAGCGTAACGGCTTCGACGGCGGCACCCGCTTCCGTTTCGCGGCGGACTACTACCTGTTCGACGATATCAGCTGGATCAGCTACTACGAGCTGGGCGTGAACATTCCGGCGCTGTTCGACTGGGATCACCACTATGCCGACGGCGCGAGAAACACCAGCCGCCGCATGCTGTACACCGGCCTGAAAAGCAACACCTGGGGCCAGATGACCTTCGGCCAGCAGAACAGCGTTTACTATGACGTGGTGGGCGCCAAGACCGATATCTGGGACTACGACATGCTGGCCCAGGCGCCGGGCAACGGCATCAACGGCGACTACGACGGTTCTTACCGTTCACGCAAAATGCTGAAGTACAAGAACCGCTTCGGCGATGCGGACGTTTATGCCTCGTACCTGTTCAGCGACAGCGACTACCTGCCGGGCAACGGCCTGCGCTATAAGCGCAAAGGCGGCGGCTCACTGGGCGTGGATTACCACATCACGCAGGATCTGACCTGGGGCACCGCCTGGAACTACACCCGCGCCGAAATGCGCAATCCGTCCACCAGCGGCAGCAAGAGCTACGATCAGCACATCGTCGGCACCGCCCTCAGCTGGAAACCGGACAACTGGACGCTGACTTTCGGCGGCGGTTACTACCACGACTTCCTGACCACCAAGAAAACCGACATCAACAATTACTTCGCCGGCGATGCCTGGGGTATCGAATACCTGGCCGGTTATACCGTGCCGGTGGGCCAGTACGCGGTGAAATCGGTAATGCCGTACTTTATGGGCGATCGCCTGGAATACGTCACCGGCCGCAACTACCAGCGCATCGACAACGGCCTTGGGGTTACCGTGCAGTTTGACTACGGCTTCCGCGTTGACGTAGAGCACGTGCTGACATCGAGCACCGACAACCTCGGCGATATGACCGTGGTGCGTCTGCGCTACGATTTCTGATTGTTCCGCACGTAAAAAAGGCCGCGCAAGCGGCCTTTTTCGTTATTGAAGCAGCGTCAGAAGCCGCCGCGCGCCGAGCGCCCTACCGCTTCGCCCAGCTGCCATACCGCCATGGCGTAGTGGGTGCTGTGGTTATAGCGGGTGATGACGTAGAAGTTCGGCAGGCCGTACCAATACTGGTAGCCGGTGCCGACGTCCAGCCGCAGCAGGCTGGCTTCCTGATTGTTGCCGAGCGAACCCTGCGGGCTTAGGCCGGCTTCCGCCAGCGCAGCGACCGAGTAGCGGGTCTTGAAGCCGTTTTCCAATCCCGGCGCCTGGCCGTTGGCCTGAATCGCGACCGGCTCGCCTTTAGACCAACCGTGCGCCTTGAAGTAATTGGCCACGCTGCCGATGGCATCGACCGGATCCCACAGGTTGATATGACCATCGCCGTTGAAGTCGACCGCATAGCTCTTGAAGGAAGACGGCATGAACTGCCCATAGCCCATCGCGCCGGCGAAGGAGCCGCGCAGTTCGAGCGGATCGTCGCCCTCGGTGCGCGACATCAGCAGGAAGGTTTCCAGCTCGCCGGCGAAGTAATCGGCGCGGCGCGGGTAGTTGAAGGCCAGCGTCGCCAGCGCATCGATAATGCGGGTTTTACCCATTACGCGGCCCCAGCGGGTCTCCACGCCGATAATCCCCACGATGATCTCCGGCGGCACGCCGTACACCTGCCAGGCCCGCTGCAGCGCATCCTGATATTGATTCCAGAACACCACGCCGTTTTGCACGTTATCCGGCGTGATGAACTTGTTGCGGTAGCGCAGCCAGGAACCGTTCGGGCCGGTAGGCCCCTGGGTAGACGGTTTCGGCGCCTGCCTGTCCATCAGCCGCAGCACCGAATCCAGGCGCCGAGCCTGCGCCAGCACGTCGTGCAGCTGCTGTCGATCAAAGCCGTGTTCCCGCACCATCTTATCGATAAAGCGTGCGGTATTCGGGTTATTGGCGAAATCTCCACCCAGCGGCGCGCCGCTGTGCGCCGGGCTCAGCAAAAAGCCGCCCTTTACCGGGGTGCCCTGCGGCGTAGCGGTGGTACTGGGTTTCGGCGTGCTGCTACAGGCAGCAAGCAAGGTAATCAGCGGTAAAAGCGCAACCAGGTGACGCATCGGATATCCATATAGCCATGCAAGAGATAAGTGGGAGTTATGTTAATGCATTGTTCAACGCGAACAAACAGGATTATGCCGCCAATTACCACGCCAGGTAGCCAAACGTGCCAAATTGTGACGTTTTGCACGGTGAGAGAACGCCCGGCGCGGCCGCGCGGAATCTCAACCGCGACTAAATGAGAAAAATTATCACCTTGACGCCCCCTTTTACCCCGATAAAATGCCCGGCTGCTTGCCACCCGGCTATCGCCGCAATGATCACGACAATGGACTGTGATGGAATCTCTCGGACAACTCGCCAAAGACCTGTACCGTGGGCGCATCTCGCGCAAACCCTTTATTTTCTCGCTGGCGATCTTCGCCGTTGGCATCGTGCTGCTGTCGTTTCTGTCGACCTACCTGGACAAAAACCATTTTCGCGCCCATGCGCACGGCGATACCGAGGAATTCGTCTCGGTGCTGCTGTATCTGCTGTGCATTATGGTCTGGGCACTGTTCTGTTTCGGCCTGGTGGCGTGGTTCATGGCCAAAACCGCGTTTCGGCTCAACGATATCGGCCTGCCCGGCTGGGCGCTGGCCGCAGCGTGCTATGTTTGCTCGGTGCTCAACAACTACTCCCCCGGCCCGGTGGCGCGCTGGCTGCCTCTTTTCAGCCTGGCCGTCATGATCTGCGCTCTGCTGTTGCCGCCGGGCGGGCTGCGCCGCAGGCCGGACGGCAACGCTGACGACTAACGCAGCTGCACCACCTTGTTCGCGGCCGGTTCGGCCGCCGTCAGCCTGCCGCTGACCTGGCTGATGCCGCCGCCGCTGTTATGGGACACCACGGCGATCGGCAAACGCCGCAGCTGCCGGGTCAGCTCGGGCGTGATATAGCCGATGTGGGTGTTCTGTTGCTGTTTCCGCCAGCGGTCGGCCGCCCTGCGGCGGGAGAAATACTGGTTGTATTTGGCCCAGGCGATCAGCGTGACGGCATTGAACAACGCCACAATGATGTACAGCGAGATCACTTCCAGCAGCGACAGGGCGGAGCCCACCCCGTGCTGATCCATCACCGACATCAGGCCGCGGCTGAACAGATAAAGGAAGCCGCACCAGGCGAAAAGCGTCAGCAGGCTGTCTACCACGCGCGGCAACAGGCCGCGTTCGGAATAAATCAGGACGTCCGTCATTCTTTGATCCTCCCAATGCCCCGGTCGGGGCTGATCCAGCGCGCACGCCCGCGCCGAGCTTTCAACATCACTTTGGAAAACGCCACCAGCGTGGTCAGCAGGCTGAGCAGCCAATACACCAGCGGATACCAGATGATCCAGAACAGCGAGCGGCCGAAGCCCTTCTCATAGCGCTTCTCCAGCAGCAGGCTGACGGTGAACTGCAGCAGGCACACCACGCCCAGCACCAGGCCGGTAAACGCCGGCGTCAGCAACGAGTGAATGCGGATGCCCTCCGGCAGCGGCACCGCCAGCCCGACCAGGAAAATCAGCACGCTGACCAGGTAAGTGAACGCCCACAACGTGGAGAGGCAATACTCGGCGAACAGCAGCCACATATGCCGGTGCTCCCAGGCCCACAGGTTGCGCAGATTCTTTAAAAACACCTCGGCGCCGCCCTGCGCCCAGCGCAGGCGCTGCTTCCACAGCCCGCGCAGGGTCTCCGGCATCAGGATCCAGCACAGCGCCCGCGGTTCGAAGAAGATAGCCCAGTGCTTGAGCTGCAGTTTCCAGCTGATGTCGATGTCTTCGGTGATCATGTCCTGGCTCCAGTAACCGACATCGGTAAGCGCTTGCTTACGAAACGCGGCCACCACGCCGGAGATGGTGAACAGGCGGCCATAAACGCGCTGCGTGCGCTTGATAAGGCCGATGATCGATGAAAACTCACCGACCTGGATGCGGCCGATCAGCGTGGAGCGCGTGCGGATGCGCGGGTTGCCGGTCACCGCGCCGACGTGCGGATTGGCCAACAGCGGCGCCACCAAATAGGCCGCCGCATCGCGATCCAGCAGCGCATCGCCGTCGATGCACACCAGATACTCGCTGCGCGCCGCCGCCGCGCCCGCCTGCAGCGCGATCGCTTTGCCCTGATTTTGCGCCAGATGGATCACCCGCAGCCGGGGGAACTCCAGCGTCAACTGATCCAGCACCTCGGCGGTGTCATCGCTGGAGCCGTCGTTGATGGCGATCACTTCGATATTTTCATAGCGCTGCGCCATCGCCGCCGAAATGGTTTCACGCGCGTTCAACCCTTCGTTGAAACAGGGGATCAGCACGCTGATCGACGGGTTGCCCGGCAGCGCCGGCGCGGGCATGTCCGGGCTCCAGCGCCAGTGGCGCTCGCGGTGCAGCCAGAAATAGATGCCGCCGGCGATCCAGATACCGGACATGAACAGCGGCCAGAAGAACACAAAGTTGAGCAGCACTTCGCCGGTAAACAGCAGGACGATGCCGAAAGGCACGCTCAACACCAGACACAGGATGAATAAGGCAATTAAACGATCGGTCATGGCAGTGGGAACCAGGCTGAGGACAACACCGGGCGAACGGCATCCAGCTTAGGCCGATCGTCGAGGAAGTTGTCGGGGTAATAACCAAAGCTCTGAGCGCCATTGCGCTGCAGGCGACGCATCCATTCGGCCAGCAGTTGACCGTCATCCAGGCTGATCCGGCGCTCCTTGCGCCAGTCGACGGCCTGCAACTCAAACACCGTTTTATCGAGCGCGCCGGGGTAAGCGGCCACTTTGCCCACCAGTTGATCCAGCCAGCGGCCGCTGTCGGCGCGCGGCACGTTTTCCATCAGCGGCATCGCCATCGGCGCCACCCAGTCGTAGGCCTGCAGGAAATCCGCCAGATTCTGGCCGAACCAGGCTTCGCTGGCGGGATCGAGCACCGGCATCGCATAGATGTTGCGCGCGGTTTGCACCTGCGGGCCGCGGATCGCCCGCACCCGCTCGGTCAGCGACTGGGTAAATTCGATCAGCGCCCGGCTCTTGAAGCGCGTCCAGCGCGCCATCGCCTGCGGATCCTGGCGTATCGCCGCCACCGAATCGGCGAAGCCGGCCTGGCGGTAGGCCGCAGCGGCGTCGGGGCCGGCGTCTTCGAAGTCCGACAGCAGGGCATCGTCGTGGAACAGGATCCCTTTGAAGGTGGCGTGAGCCGCCAGATCCTCGTAGATCTCACCGATGCGCTGGCGCGCCACCGGGCTGAACGGCGACAGGCGGCGGTACTGCTTGTCGTCTACCGACAGCTGCCCGTTTTGCGGATCGAGGCGCTGTACGCGCGGCACGTCAGATCCCAGCTCGAACGCCAACACCGGCATCCAGGCATACACGGCCACGCCGGTGCGCGAAGAGAGCTGCCAGGAGACCCGGTTGAACAGGTCGGCCTTCATCGGCAGCCAGCGGTTGGGGAAATAGAGCTCGCGCACGTTGCCGTCGCCTTTTGGATCGGCGAACGCCTGCAGGAAAACGGTATTGATGCGCAGGTCGTAGATGCGCTGGATCAGCTTGTCGAGGTTTTTGGCCTGCTGCTGCGGATCGGGATCGTAAAGGTAGTCGAGATCGACGTGCGCCACCCGCATGATCTGCCGGTTCTGTATCTGCGTCAGCTGCTGGGCGAAGCTCGTCAGCGACGGATTGCCGGCCACCAGCATGCGCGGCACGTTTTCAGGCGCGTTGACGTCTCCCAGCCCGTTCTCCAGCGTCAGCGCCATGCGGTAACCGTGCTTGCGCGCGATGTCCAGCGCCACGCCGCCGGCCGCGCCGTACGGCCAGACCCACACGCGCGGCGCCTTACCGGTGGCGGCGGTGATGCGCTGGGTGATCAACGCCACGTCCTTCTCGATGCGTTGGCGATATTCCGCCTCGCTTTCGTAGCGGCCCTGTTTGGCGTCGTACAGCCGATTGGCGATCGCCGGTTCGGTATTGCCCTGCGGGTTGGCGATGCCGCCGTAATGCGACGCGTAGGTGTGCGCGCCGATCTCCACCAGCCCGGAGTCCGACACTTCCCGCACCTGCTGCCAGGTGAGGAAGCGATCGCGCGGCGTCATCAGGCCGCCGAAATCGACCGGCTTGTCGGCCGGCGCATCCAGCCAGACGCCGACCGGCGCCAGCACCGCCGGCCAGTTGTAGGCCTTCAGCAGCGGGAAGACCCGGCTGTAGAAGCTGCGGTAGCCGTCGTCGAAGGTCAGCAGCACCGCCTTGTTCGGCAACGCCGGGCCGCCGTTTTGCGCCTGCAGGATCTGCTCGACCGACACCGGCTGGTAGCCGTTTTGCTTCAGCCAGGCGAACTGTTCATTGAGCGCGCTGGTGCGCACCGACATGTAGCGCTGGTCCGCCGCGCCGTCTTCCACGTCGTGATACGCCAGCACCGCGTAACGGTTGGCCGGCCACGGGCGTTCCATCGGCCCCACGGGCCGCTCCGCCGGCGGCGTGAAGCGCGGCACGTCCGCCTGGCTGCAGGCGGTGGTCAGCAACGCGGCCAACACGAAAAGCGAAGATCGAATAAGCATGATTATTCCTTTAAAAACGATAATTCAGATCAAACGTCACGCCGATGTTCCGCTCGCGCTTGCCGTCGTAAGGATGCTTCTCAAACTGCAGCATCGCGCCGGCGTCCAACACCCCGTTCCAACTGATGCGCTGGCCGTAACCCAGCTGGGTGATCGGCTTGCGCGCATAGTCCCGCTGCCAATAGCTGCCGGCGCCGGCCTGGAACTGCTGGCTCCACTCGGTCTGATAATGGCGATACAGGGTGTGATCGAGCGTTAACGACGGCAGCAGCGTGAAGTCGCGCTTCGGGTTGTAATACGGCACGTTCTCCTGGCTGTTGCGGCTGCCGGACAGCGTCAGGTTCATGTCCAGCCGATAACGGGCGCCGGCGAGCAGCCGTTGCCGCCCTTCCAGGCCGTATTCCAGCCGGTTGTTGCCGTCCGAGAAGTGCGAAGGCGCCACGCTGGCGCGCAGCTCGCGGCTTTCGTTCTGCTGCCAACGCAGCCACAGGTTGCCGCCGTTGGCGCTGATGCCGTTGGTCAACGCGCGCAGCGGCGTCTCGGCCGACAGGCGCGCCACCGAACCGCCGAGGCGCCATTGATCATTCAGGTCATACCAGGATGAAAGGCGCAGGCCGAGCTCATTGCCGTGGCCGTAGTTGCGGTTGGCCACCTCGGCTTCCAGCCACAGATCGCGCGAGCGCCACTCGGCGCCGGCGCTGAGATCGCGGTTGATGCCCTTGCCCTCGTCGAACTGGCCGGTGTTGAATCCCCAGCCGGTGAACAGCCGCCAGTTGTCGTCGATCGGCGGTGAATAGAGCGCGGCGTGAATGCCGAAATCGTGGCTGCCGCTGACCGGCCCGTCGGAATCGATGCCCTGATTGCCGCTGATGCGCAGTTCAGACATGTGGTGAATGCGGCGCGAACGCTCGAGCTGCTGAGCGGCGACGCTTTCCGGCGCGCGCTGGATGACGTCGTCGGCCAGCAAATCCAGCTGCCGCCACTCCTGCAATTCCTGCGCGACATAGCCCTGCTGGATCTCCAACGGCAGGCTGCGCGGCTCCAGCCCTTCCACCTGCTTCAACTCGTCCTCGGCGCGGCGCGGCCAGCCGCGCGCCAAATAAACGCTGGCCAATGAGATGCGCAGCCCCTGATTGCCCGGCGCCGTGCGCGCCAAATGGGTCAACTGCCGTTCGGCCTCGGCCAGATCGCGTTGATAAACCCGTGACTGCGCCAGCAGCGATTGGCCGACCAGCCAGTCATCGTTGTAGGCCAGCGTCGGCAGCTGGTACAGGCGGGTCGCGTAGGGATAGCGCTGGCTGACGCGCTGCGCCAGCAACGCCGCCCGATCGATGCGTTCGTCCTCCGCCTGCGCGTAAAACAGATCGGTTTCGTCTTCGGCGGTCACCGCCTGCGGCGCGGCGGCGTTCAGGCGGCTGAAAATGGCCTGCGCCTTGTCCGGCTGCTGCAGGTAGAGGTAGGCGGACGCCGCCCAGCGCTGGGCATAATCCGGCACCGTGCGCCCTTCCGCCTGCAAGGTTTGATACTCGCTCACCACATCGGCCATGCGATAACGCGCCAGCAGCGCGCCCAGGCGATCGATACGCGCCTGCTGGTAGCTGTCCTGCGCCTCCGGCAGCGGCCGCCACTGCGTCAGCAGTTGGTCATAGCGCGCCAGCGCGCGGTCGGCGATGACGAAGCGTTCCTGTTCGCCACGAGCATCGATAAACGACAGCCGCACCAGTTCGGCGGCTTCATCCACCTGCAGGCGCCGCTGCTGCGCGGGCGGCAATGCCAGCCCCTGGCTTGCACGCAGCGCCGGATCCGCGACCCGGTTCGCCGCCAGCAGCGTCACGTAATAAGCCTGAATGCCGGCGTCGGACGGCGCCAGCGCACGGGCGCGGGTCACGTTTTCCAACGCCGCCCAGCTGCGGCCGGCGGCCTGATCCACATAGGCGCGCGTCAGATACCACGTCGCCGGTTCCAGTAACTTCTCCGCTTTGGCCGCTTCCGTTTGCGCCTGCGCATCCCGCCCGGCATCCGCCAGCGTCATCACGTAGCCACGCTGCAGGCCGCCGTCGGCGGGATCGAGCTGCAACGCCGCCCGCCACAGGCGCAGCGATGGTTGCCACTGCTTAAGATTGCGGTAGGCGCGGGCCGCCGTCGCCAGGCTGGCGCTATCCCGCTGCAGCGCGGCGCCGTCGGCACGCCAGAGTGCGACCACCTCTTCGTCATGGCCGGCCCAACCGGCCACCTGGATATAATCGGCTCGCTGCTGCAGGCTCAACCCCTCCCGAGCGCGCCGCTGCGATAAATACGCCAGCACCGGCGCGGTATCGCCCGATCTGGCCTGACGAATCAGCGCGTCATAGCGCTCATCCGCCAGCGCGGCGGCCGGCAGGGATAAACCGATAAACAGCAATGACGCCGCATATTTGGTGACGTGGCGTTCGGTAAAGCGTAATGAACGCGAGTTAACTTTAGGCACGAGGTATTCCTTTAATCCGTGAGCTGCTGTCCTGGCAGAGTGCAAATGCGAGCAGGCACCCGAAAAGTCGGCTAGAGCCGTCGGGTAATAAGCATGGAGTAATGAATATTTCTGTCTGGCGCAGACATAAAGAGAATCGAATGCGCCTTTGCCTAAAAAGAGTATTTTATAAAGCTGCCGGTGAATACCGCAGCCAGGTGATATCTGCCTGAAACTGGAATTTCACAATTGTTAATAAGTGAAATAATAAAAATTAAACCACAACAAATCAAACACATGAACTTTTATCATGATCAATATTCTTATTTTCACCCTTCCGTGTGAAATTGTATAAAAACCGGCGTGATATTTGATTTTAATTCTCATTATCACCCATCAACAGGGATATTAATCCAAACACCTAATTAAATAATCTTTCTTCCCGGAAAAAATAATAAGAATATTGCTCACAAGGAAATTAAATTTGCCTGCTAATAATTATTACTTTCAATTTAAATTCCCCCACGGCTGGGTTCATGCTGGCTATCTCCCGGGCATGCCGTCACAATAGCGCCTCATTCAGGCCTCAATCAGGGATTGCCATGTACAGCCACTACCCCGCCCATTACACCTTCGATCGCGACAGCGACGCCTGGCAGATCGGTTTTCACGACTTCCCCGAGTGGCAATCTGCCTGCTATAAACGCGAAGACATCGAGCTGGAAGCGCAGGAAAGCCTGCTGGCCGCCATCGCCGCCGCGATGGACGAAGGGCTGCCCCTGCCCGCCCCTTCCCCTGTGCAAACCGATGATCTGAGAGTACATCTGCCAGCGCTGGTGGCGCTGAAGGTCGAGCTGCACAACGCCATGCTGCGCAAAAACACCGGCAAAGCGGCGCTGGCGCGCAAGCTGGGATTCAACGGCGGGCAAATGGAGCGGTTGCTGGATATCGGCTACGCCTCGAAGGTTGAGGCGTTGGAGCAGGCGCTGTATCTGCTGGGCTACGAAGTGCACGTGACAATAAGCGAAGTTTGCCAATAGGTTAGCGGCAGGTAAGCGAAATATTATCCAACGGGGCTAAATTTTCCCCGTTTTGCGCCGATATGATCGCTACCTAATCACTTGTCGCAACAACGAAGGCTAAAAATGGAGTGGAGTCGCCGTCATATTTGGGCCGTTATTCTGCTGTCTTGTCTCGTTTTTTGGGTCATTTTGGCGACCGGCATCAACGCCGTCGCCTGAGCGCCTGCCGCCGCATTGCAATACCTCGATTTTATAGCCCGCTGCGGCGGGCTACTTCCTGGCGCTTGCCCATAAAAAGCGTTATAAAACAGCCCTCACTGTGCAAAAAACAGCCAAAAATTGTGATCAAAAACACAGTATTGAAATCAGACCAGTATTGAGAGTACATTAGCGCCGATCCTGTCGCGGTTCGGATTTTACCTCACGGAGCATGAGGCGCGACAACCGGACAACCCGCGCTCGAGGACGTTGTTCTTTCGCTTGGAAGAATCCGCCCGACAAGCAGGTTGCCCATAAAATACTCAGCACAACAATCGGGATCATTGCTGGCGAGGACTCCAGACAGGAGTTGTTCAGTGAAATATTTTTTGATGGGCGTGTCATTCATGCTGGTTGCCTGGGTTGGCACCTTCATGTTGATGGTTGCCTGACCGGGAACACAGCCAAAGGGACGCGCAAGCGTCCCTTTGGCGTTTCGGCTAGCGATCATTTGCCCGGCATCATGCGGCGCAGGGTGTCGTCCTTGCGCAGATAGTGATGATACAGCGCCGCCAGCGCATGCGCGCCAATGATAAAGTAGCCAACGTTTGCCAGCGTCTCATGCACCGTTTTGACCAGCCGGCGCATCACCGGATCCGGCGTCATCCACTGCGGCACCGGCCAGCCCAGCAAAGACCACGATTTGCCGCCGTAGGCCAGGGTTAACATGCCCAGCAGCGGCAACATCAGGAAGACCACGTACAGCAGCCAATGGAAGATCTTGGCGCCCACTTCCTGCCATTCCTCCAGCGGGGGCGTGATCGGCGGCGCAGCGCGGAAAGCGCGCACCGCCAACCGAATCAGCATCAGGGCAAAGACCGATACCCCGAAATTAAAGTGCAGATTTTTGACCACCGGCCCCCACGCCTCCGGCATCGAATCCTTCAGCAACATCGCCGAATAGGTGAGGATCACCAGCAGCAGCGTCAGCCAATGTAAAACGATTTGCGATCGCGCGTAGCGGTTGCTCATACACTCAATCCAAAAAATAAAACTCAGCGTAGTCGAGCATAATGGGGAAATAATGAAGAAAACCTTGGGACGGAAAAAATAAGGCCGGACGAACGCCCGGCCTGACAGGATTATTTGGCGCTGCCCGCCTTGCCCGGCTTCAACAGCCCGTCCGCGCGGAACATCGCCTTGATGCCGCGCACCGCCTGGCGGATACGGTCCTGGTTCTCGATCAGCGCGAAGCGCACGTGGGTATCGCCGTAGTCACCGAAGCCGATGCCCGGCGAGACGCAGACCTTGGCTTCCGCCAGCAGGCGTTTGGCGAACTCCAGCGAACCGAGGTGGGCATAAGGCTCGGGAATTTTCGCCCACACGTACATCGACGCCTTCGGATTTTCCACCATCCAGCCGGCCTCGTGCAGCCCCTTCACCAGCACGTTGCGGCGCTGCCGATACTGCTCGGCGATATCGCGCACGCACTGCTGATCGCCCTCCAGCGCGGCGATGGCCGCCACCTGCAGCGGCGTAAAGGTGCCGTAGTCGTGATAGCTCTTGATGCGCGCCAGCGCGCTGACCAGCTCGGGGTTGCCGACCATGAAACCGATGCGCCAGCCGGCCATGTTGTAGCTTTTCGACAGGGTGAAGAACTCCACCGCAATGTCTTTCGCTCCCGGCACCTGCATGATCGACGGCGCTTGCCAGCCGTCATAGACGATATCGGCATAGGCCAGATCGTGGATCACCAGCACGTTGTACTGCTTGGCCAGCGCCACCACCCGCTCGAAGAAATCCAGCTCCACGCACTGCGCGGTCGGGTTGGACGGGAAGCCGAGGATCATCATTTTCGGGCGCGGAATGGTTTCCCGAATGGCGCGCTCCAGCTCACCGAAGAAATCCACGCCGTCCACCAGCGGCACCGAACGCACCTGGGCGCCGGCGATCACCGCGCCGTAAATGTGGATCGGGTAGCTGGGGTTCGGCACCAGCACGGTATCGCCGTGATCGAGGGTCGCCAGCATCAGGTGCGCCAGCCCCTCTTTCGAACCGATGGTGACGATGGCTTCGCTTTCCGGATCGATATCCACCTGATAACGGTCGGCATACCAGCGCGAAATGGCGCGACGCAGGCGCGGAATGCCGCGCGAGGTGGAATAACCGTGGGTGTCGTCGCGCTGGGCGACGGCGCACAGTTTTTCCACGATGTGCGGCGGCGTCGGGCCGTCGGGGTTACCCATGCTGAAGTCGATAATATCCTCGCCGCGACGGCGCGCGGCCATCTTCAGTTCGGCAGTGATGTTGAATACGTAAGGGGGAAGACGTTCAATGCGCGTAAAACGGCGCTGTGGACTGTTATCAGCCATAGGGGATTCCTCGATAGACGTTAGCGCCCGGACCGTCCGAGCGACGCTGGCCAGCGAACTGACCGAATATCGAACATAGCGCAGCGCCGACGAGCTTGTCGATACCCGGCGCGATATTTTTATTTGCCGCCCTGAAACTCCGCCGCCAGCAGCCCAAACAGCCAGTCGTCGCACCACTGCCCCGCCAGACGGTAGTTGTCGCGCAGCGTGCCTTCAAGCTGAAAACCGCACGACTCCAGCAGGCCGCGCGAAGCGAGGTTGCCCGCGGTCACGGTGGCGGTCAGCTTGTGAAAGCCGCAGGCGTTCACCGCAAAATCCAGCACCGCCCGCAGCGACTCCTTGCCATAGCCCTTGCCCTGGCCGGAAGGCAAACTCCCGTATCCCACTTCCGCCTGCCGATACGGCACCCACTGCGGGCGAAAGCCGGTAACGCCCACCGCCTCCCCGCTGTGCTTCTCACGCATCACCAGGCACAGCCACTGCTCACCGTGTTTGTCCCAGGCCGGCAACCGCTCCTCGAACCGGGCGCGGATCTCCGCTTCGCTGCGCGGATCGGAGGTGTAACGGATCACCTCGGGATCTTGGTACAGGCGCAAAAACAGCGGCCAATCCTCGGCGGTTATCGACTGTAAGTGCAGACGTTCAGTGACCAGCTTCATAAAATCTCCGAAAAACGAAAAAGAGGAACTTACGAATGAAAGATATCTCTTTATTTTCCCCGATTGGTTGCCGATAATCATTCACGTTAAAACCACAAAACCATAACGTCTTGCCCGATTCCCTACAACCGCTCGCCGCAGTCACTCACGCGGCACGAGGAGAACACCATGGCCTCTTTAGTCATCGACGATATTCCGCAGGCGATTGTTAACGTCAAACGCCAGCTGCGCCAGGCATTGCCGAACTACCGCGACGTATTTCTGGCGCTGGAAGAGAACATCCGCGGCCAGGTCGAACAGATCCGGCGCGAGCTGGCCGCCGGCCACAATCCGGTGCCGCAGATCGACGCGGAAGATATCCTGCAGCAGCGCGTCAGCGAGCAGCAGATAGCGCTGATCAAACAGCGCGGCGCCTGCGCCATTCGCGGCGTGTTTCCCCGCGCCAAGGCCGAGGGCTGGAACCGGGAAATCGGCGACTACCTCGAGCGCAACAACTTCGTCGAGCGGTTGAAAAACGCCGCCGAAGACAACTATTTCGGCAAGCTGGCCGCCAGCAAACCGCAGATCTACGGCATCTATTGGTCGAAACCGCAGGTCGAGGCGCGGCAGGATGCGCGCATGCATGCGGTGCAGGTGTTCCTCAACAGCCTATGGGCCACCGAGAGCCACGGCAAACAGCATTTCGATCCGACCCGCGTCGCCACCTATGCCGATCGTACCCGCCGCCGCCCGCCGAACTCCTCGTCGCTGGGTCTGTCGCCGCACGTCGACAGCGGCACCATCGAGCGCTGGCTGGACGAAAACTTCCGCTATGTGTATCGCCACGTTTTCTCCGGCGACTGGCAGCAGTACGATCCCTTCGCCGCCGACGGCCGCACCGAGGTGCGCGAGATAGCCTCGCCAGCGGTCTGTTCGATGTTCCGCACCTTCCAGGGTTGGACGGCGCTGACGCCGCAGCGCACCAATGCCGGCACGCTGAACCTGGTGCCGATCGCCAATGCCATGGCCTATGTGCTGCTGCGCGCGCTGCAGGACGACGTCGCAGACGACGATTTGTGCGATGCGGCGCCGGGCCGCGCGCTGTCGATCTCGGAAAAATGGCATCCCCTTTTATTAAGTGGGATTTCCCCTATTCCCGATCTGGAGCCGGGCGACACGGTATTTTGGCACTGCGACGTGATCCACGCGGTGGAGAACGAGCATAACGGTGAGTTCGACAGCAACGTGATGTACATCGCCGCCGCGCCGGGCTGCGAGAAAAACGACGCCTATCTGCAGCGCCAGCTGCCGAGCTTTATCGACGGCAGAACGCCGCCGGACTTCGCCCCCGACGACTTCGAGGTGGATTTCGACGGCCGCGCCACCGCCGACCTGCTGACGCCGCTGGGCAAAGCGCAGCTCGGCATGGGCTGATCCCCCGCCCGTGGCGCGCGCCACGGGCCCCTTTCGCTGTGGTATACTGCCGCCATCCGTAGGCCGCAGCGAGAACCCGTCGTGCACCCTTTTTTTGAAATGCTGTTGGCGGTGTTTGATCGCGCCGCGCTGATGTTGATCTGTCTGTTTTTCCTGACCCGCACCCGGCTGTTCCGCCAACTGCTGCAAAAAGAAGACCATACGCCGCTCGAGCTCGGCATCGTCACGGCGATCTTCTCGCTGTTCGCGCTGTTCAGCACCTACTCCGGCATCAACGTCGAAGGGTCGCTGGTCAACGTGCGCGTCATCGCCATCATGGCCGGCGGCATCCTGTTCGGCCCCTGGGTGGGGATCGTCACCGGCATCGTCGCCGGGGTGCATCGCTATCTGATCGACATCGGCGGCATCACCTCGGTGCCTTGCCTTATCACCAGCATCATCGCCGGCATCAGCGCCGGCTACATCAACCTCAAGGTGAAAAAAGAGCAGCGCTGGCGCGCCGGCATCGTCGGCGGCATGCTGTGCGAATCCCTCACCATGCTGCTGATCGTGCTGTGGGCCAAGCCGACCGAGCTTGGGTTGGACATCGTGTCGCAGATTGCCCTGCCGATGATCCTCGGCACGGTGTGCATCGGCCTGATCGTGCTGCTGGTGCAGAGCGTCGAGGATGAAAAAGAGGTGATCGCCGCGCGCCAGGCCAAGCTGGCGCTGGATATCGCCCACAAGACGCTGCCCTATTTCCGCAACATCAACAGCGAATCGCTGGCCACCATCTGCGATATCATCCGCCAGGACATCCGCGCCGACGCGGTGGCGATCACCGATACCCATCAGGTGCTGGCCTACGTCGGCGTAGGGCGCGAAGCCTACCCGATCGGCCGCGAAGGGCTGAGCCGCGTCACCCGCGAAAGCATTCGCCACGGCAAAATCATCATCAAGAACAACCTGGAAAACCCGGCCGCGCCGCAGATCCATTCGCAGCTGGTGGTGCCGCTGTGGGAAAAAGGCGAAGTGACCGGCGCGCTGAAAATTTACTACTGCCACGCCCACCAGATCACCAACACGCTGAAGGTGATGGCGGTCGGGCTGTCGCAGATCATCTCCACGCAGATCGAGGTTTCCCGCATCGAGCATCTGCGCCAGATGGCGGACAAAGCCGAAATGCGCGCGCTGCAGAGCAAGATCAACCCGCACTTCCTGTTCAACGCGCTGAACGCCATCTCTTCCTCTATCCGCCTGAATCCGGACACCGCGCGCCAGCTGATCATCAATCTGTCGCGCTACCTGCGCTACAACCTGGAGCTGAACGACGAACTGATCGATATCCGCAAGGAGCTGCATCAGATTCAGGACTATATCGCCATCGAACAGGCGCGCTTCGGCGCCAAGCTGACGGTGATTTACGACATCGACGACGATGTCTCGGTGCGCATTCCCAGCCTGCTGATCCAGCCGCTGGTGGAAAACGCCATCGTGCACGGCATCCAGCCCTGCAAGGGTAAAGGGGTGGTGGTGATCGCGGTGAAAGATCAGGGCGATCGGGTGAAGATTTCGGTGAAGGATACCGGCCACGGCATCAATCAGGAAACCATCGACCGGGTGGCGCGCAACGAGATGCCGGGCCACAATATCGGCCTGCTCAACGTGCACCACCGCGTGTCGCTGCTGTACGGTGAAGGGCTGCATATCCGCCGCCTGGAGCCGGGCACCGAAATCGCGTTCTACATCAGCAAAAACGGCGGCAAGCTGCATCAGGAACCGAGCGCGCCGCCGGTCGGGGAGGCCTCATGAAAGCCATCATCGTGGAAGACGAATTCCTCGCGCAGGAAGAACTCAGCTACCTGATCAAGAAACACAGCAATATCGATATCGTCGCCAGCTTCGAGGACGGCCTCGACGTCCTGAAATACCTGCAAACCCACCAGGTCGACGCCATTTTCCTCGACATCAATATCCCGTCGCTGGACGGCGTGCTGCTGGCGCAAAACATCAGCAAGTTCGCGCATCGCCCGTCGATCGTGTTCATCACCGCCTATAAAGAGCACGCGGTGGAAGCGTTCGAGATCGAGGCGTTCGACTACATCCTCAAGCCCTATCACGAGGCGCGCATCGTCACCATGCTGCAAAAGCTGGAGGCGCTGCACCAGCGCCCCGCCGGTGGGGCGGAACCGGCCAGCGCGCCGAGCCGCGGCAGCCACAGCATCAACCTGATCAAAGACGAGCGGATCATCGTTACCGACATCAACGACATCTACTACGCCGCCGCCGATGAAAAGGTGACGCGGGTCTATACCCGCCGTGAAGAGTTCGTGATGCCGATGAACATCACCGAGTTTTACGGCCGGCTGCCGGAAGCGCATTTCTTCCGCTGCCATCGCTCTTACTGCGTTAACCTGGCGAAGATCCGCGAGATCGTGCCCTGGTTCAACAATACCTACATTCTGCGGCTAAGCGATCTTGAGTTTGAAGTGCCGGTCAGCCGCAGCAAGGTGAAAGAGTTTCGCCAGCTGATGCGCCTGTAAGCGCTTACCAGCGTGGGCCCGGACGGTAGTAATAGCCGGGCGGCGGCGGTGGCGGCATGCGGTAATGCGGCCGATCTCGCCAGTCGCGCCGCGGCGGCCCGTAGTAAATCACCCGTGGCGGCGGGCCATAGTAGTACCCGCGCGGGCGTTCATGCCGGTGGTGATCGGCCCACCAGCGCGGATCGCGCCAGCGATAGCCGTCCCAGTAGTGGCCGCGATTATCGCGATCGCCGATATGCAACGACAGGCCCGGCACGTTCACACCGATGGACACGTCGGCCTGGCTCGCCAGCGGCAGCGCCAGCAGCGCGGCCAGTAACAACAGCGTTTTTTTCATTTCATGGACTCCTGCAGAGCGGACCTCGTCCGATCGCAGATAACATAGTCCCGCGCTCATCGCCGCTCTATAGGCGCAATGCCGATTTACGCCTTTCAGACGCATCCTTCACAATCTCACCACAATCGTTCACCGGCAGTTAACAATAAATCGTTGATATCTTTGATGTAGATCACGTGTCACCCACGGCATTTCACGCGCTTTTCGGCGCAAAAACGGCAACTCACGCCGCATAACATGCATTTCATTCCTTCCGCCGTGCAACTCATTCCCGATCCGCCGCCCGCCGGGGGGGCCGGCCATATAATAAGCCCATACCGCGGGAACACAGCTTCACCCCGCAAATTTCAGCCAGCGGCTCACGCCCGGCAACGCACACACAGGAAGGAGACCGGCCATGAACACCAAACCGGCAAATCGCAGCTTAATCGTTCTCGGCACCATCATCTGTCAGATGGGCCTGGGCACCATCTACACCTGGAGCCTGTTCAATCAGCCGCTGGTCGACAAGTTCCACTGGGGGCTGGCGGACGTCGCCACCACCTTCTCCATCACCAGCTTCTTCCTGGCCTTCGCCACGCTGTTCGCCGGCAAGCTGCAAGAGCGCTTCGGCATCCGCAACCTGACGCTGTGTTCCGGCATTCTGGTCGGCCTGGGCCTGATCGCCAGCGCCCACGTCAGCTCGCTCGACATGATCTACCTGCTGGCCGGCGTGGTGGTGGGCTTTGCGGTCGGTATCGCCTACATCTCCACCCTGTCCAACCTGATTAAGTGGTTCCCGGCCAATAAAGGCCTGATTTCCGGCATCTCCGTCGGCGCATTCGGCAGCGGCAGCCTGTTGTTCAAATACGTCAACGCCGCCCTGATCGCCGACGTCGGCGTTTCCGGCGCCTTCTTCTACTGGGGTGCCATCGTGATGGGTCTGATCGTCGTCGGTTCCCTGCTGCTGAAAGAGCCGGTGCTGGCGACCAACGCCGCGCAGCAAGGCGCCAACGGTCTGGGCAACGACTTCAGCGTGCGCCAGATGCTGGCCACCAAAGAAGCCTACCTGCTGTTCACCATCTTCTTCGCGGCCTGCATGAGCGGTCTGTACCTCATCGGCATCGTGAAAGACATGGGCGTTCAACTGGCCGGGATGGATTTGGCCACCGCCGCCAACACCGTGTCCGCCGTCGCCATCTTCAACACCGCCGGCCGCATCATCCTGGGTACGCTGTCCGATAAAGTGGGCCGCATGCGCGTCATCAGCTTCACCATGCTGGTTACCGTGCTGGCGATTGTCGCGCTGAGCTTCATGCCCCTGAACCACACGCTGTTCTTCATCTGCGTCGGCGCGGTGGCCTTCTGCTTCGGCGGCAACATCACCGTGTTCCCGGCAATTGTCGGCGACTTCTTCGGCCTGAAAAACCACAGCAAAAACTACGGCATCATCTACCAGGGCTTCGGCCTGGGCGCGCTGGCCGGTTCGTTCGTCGCCAAATACTTCGGCGGCTTCCACGCCACCTTCATGGTGATTGGCGTCCTGTCCGCCGCCTCCCTGCTGATTACGCTGTTCATCAAAGCGCCGAAAGCGGTGGAAGCGGAAACGGCAGAAACCGCCCAGACGGCGGAATTGGCCAAAGCCTGATCCCCCGCGAAAACGACAAGGGGCGCAACCTGCGGGTTGCGCCCCCTTTTTTTATTACTTCATCTCTGGGCTTACAGCTGCATGCCCAGCGTCTGGCGCAGATGCGCGCCGGCACCCAGCAGGCCCGGCTGGCCGTGCGTTATCATGAACACCGGGATGTCGCGCACATAGTCACGGAAACGCCCTTTGTCTTCGAAGGCGGCGCGGAAGCCCGAGGCCTTGAAGAATTCCATAAAGCGCGGCACGATGCCGCCGGCGATGTACACGCCGCCAAAGGTGCCCAGATTCAGCGCCAGGTTGCCGCCGAAGCGCCCCATGATCACGCAAAACAGCGACAGCGCGCGGCGGCAATCGATGCAGCTGTCGGCCAGCGCCCGCTCGGTGATGTCCTTCGGCTCCCATTTTTCCGGCAGGCGGTTGTCCGCCTTGACGATGGCGCGATACAGATTGACCAGACCCGGCCCGGATAGCACGCGCTCGGCGGAAACGTGCCCCACTTCACCGCGCAGCACCTCCAGAATGATGTCCTCTTCTTCGCTGTTCGGCGCGAAATCGACATGGCCGCCCTCGCCCGGCAGGCTGACCCAGCGGCGATCGACGTGCACCAGGTGGGCGACGCCCAGCCCTGTGCCGGCGCCGTACACCGCGATCGGTTTGCCCGGCTGCGCATCGCCGCCGCCAAACTGCAGCACGTCATCCGGCGAAAGCATCGGGATCGCCATCGAGACGGCGGTGAAATCGTTGATCACTTCCAGGTGGCTCAGCCCCAGGCTGGCCTTCATTTCTTTGATCGAGAACGCCCAGCTGTGGTTGGTCATCGCCACCCAGTCTTCGGTCACCGGGCAGGCGATCGCGATACAGGCGTCCTGCACCTCGATATCGCACGCTTTCAGGTATTGGCGGATCACCGCCTCCAGGCTGTCGAACTCCAGGCCGGAATAGGTTTTCGCCTGGGTAATTTCACCCGTCGCAACAGTGCACAACGCCAGGCGGGCATTGGTGCCGCCAACATCACCCACGAGGGCATAGGTCATTGATTTCGTCTCCGCAAAATGAAAAATAAAAAGCTGCCCACACTGTAAAATCCTGCTGCGAAAACAACAATCACCCGCCCCGGATCTGCACCCCAATAGCGATCCGGATCACAAAAAACGTTTCAGCTTGCCCGCGACGCCGCGCCTTGAAACAAATTGCGGCAAAAAACGCCCCCAGGCGACTGTTAACCGTCATCGCCGCCGGGCAATATCAATGCGTGCCTGCGCGCCGATAGTCTGGCAAGCTGTGGCCACAGCCCAACCACCCGCTCTCCCTGCCCTGTAGGGAGGCATCGACAAGGGATTACCCATGCTGCATCCGCGCGCCAATGCCATGTTGGCCTTTGCTTTGCCTGCGCTGATTATCGGTTCCGCTTCCAGTCTGGTGCTGCTGCTGGTGATGAAAGTCGCCGCCGCGCTGCAGCAATTACTGTGGGTGACGCTGCCCGATGCGCTGAGCCTGGATGCCCAGTCGCCCTGGTGGCCGGTCGCGATGCTGACGCTGACCGGCGTGGCGGTGGGCCTTATCGTGCGCTATATGCCGGGCCACGCCGGGCCGGACCCGGCGACGGAATCGCTGATCGGCATGCCGCTGCCGCTCTCCGCCCTGCCGGGGCTGGGGTTGGCGCTGATCGTCGGCCTGGCCGGCGGCGTCAGCCTGGGGCCGGAGAACCCGATCACCGCCATCAATATCGCGCTGGTAGCGGCCGCCGGTGCACGCCTGCTGCCGAAGGTGCCGCGCATGGACTGGATCATCCTGGCGGCCGCGGGCACCATCGGCGCGATGTTCGGCACGCCGGTCGCCGCCGCGCTGATCTTCTCGCAAACCCTGGCGGGCAATAACGAAACGCCGCTGTGGGATCGCCTGTTCGCCCCGCTGGTGGCCGCCGCCGCCGGCGCGGTCACCACCCAGATGTTCTTCGTGCCCAATTTCGCCCTGCAGCTCGACGCCTACGACGTGACGCGGCTGCCGGACATCTTCAGCGGCGCCATCGTGGCGCTGATCGCCATCGCGCTCGGCATGGTGGCGCTGTGGTGCTTCCCGCACGTTCACCGCCTGTTCCATTCGATGAAGAATCCGGTGTTGATGTTAGGGCTGGGGGGTTTTGTGCTGGGCCTGCTGGCGCTGGTGGGCGGAGAGATTACCCTGTTCAAAGGGCTGGATGAAATGAAGCGCCTCGCGCAAGACGACGGCTATTCGGTGCCGGCGCTGTTGGCCATTACCCTGACCAAGCTGGCGGCGCTGGTGATCGCCGCCGCCAGCGGCTTTCGCGGCGGGCGCATCTTCCCGGCGGTGTTCGTCGGCGTGGCGCTGGGGCTGATGCTGCACCAGCACGTTCCGGCGGTGCCGGCGGCGATCACCGTCTCCTGCGCCATCATGGGGCTGGTGCTGGTGGTGACGCGCGACGGCTGGCTCAGCCTGTTCATGGCGG
This sequence comes from Serratia sp. CY38905, assembly GCF_052168875.1. Taxonomy (NCBI): domain Bacteria; kingdom Pseudomonadati; phylum Pseudomonadota; class Gammaproteobacteria; order Enterobacterales; family Yersiniaceae; genus Serratia; species Serratia sp. CY38905. Next base: position 302,908 of record NZ_JBJNLV010000003.1, read on the forward strand.
TGGCGGTGGTGCCGGATCTGCACCTGCTGCCGGTCTTGTGCATCGTGATGCTGCCCGCCTGGCTGGCGCTGGCGGGCAAACCGCTGATGCTGGTGAACCGCCGGCAACCGCCGCACGACGATTAGGCCAGCGCGAACGCCGCGGCGGCACGGGCGTGGATCGCGGTGGTGTCGAACACCGGCACCGAGGCATCCTGCTCGCTCACCAACAACCCTATCTCGGTGCAGCCGAAAATAATCCCCTGCGCGCCCTGCTGCTCCAGATCGCTGATGATCCGGCGATACTCGTCGCGCGAGGCGTCGCGAATTTTACCGAGGCACAGTTCGTCATAGATGATGCGGTGTACGATGTCGCGATCGGCGCTGACCGGCGTCACCACCTCAATACCGTGCAATTCCTGCAGGCGGCCACGGTAGAAGGTCTGCTCCATGGTAAAGCGCGTGCCCAGCAGCCCGACGCGGCGAATGTTTTTTTCCCGCACCTGCAGCGCCGTGGCGTCGGCGATGTGGATCAGCGGCAGGCCGCTGGCCTGCTCGACCGCCTCCGCCACCTTGTGCATGGTGTTGGTGCAGATCACGATGGCTTCGGCGCCGGCGGCGCGCAACGCCACCGCGGCGGCGGCCAGCAATCGGCCGGCGCCGTCCCAATCGCCCTGATGCTGCAATCGCTCGATCTCCTGAAAATCGACGCTGTAGAGCACGATTTTGGCCGAATGCAGCCCGCCGAGGCGCGCCTTTACCTGCTCGTTGATGGTGCGGTAATACGGAATGGTGGATTCCCAGCTCATGCCACCCAGCAAGCCCAACACTTTCATTTTTCTTTCCTCAGCCTGTTGCGACAATCCTCTGACCTTACCTGAGAATCGCCGGGCTGACGACGCCTTATTCAGCGCCGGAATTGATCGGCTGGCGCGCTTCGAACCAGCGCTGGCGCAGCGTGTCGTACAGCCAGTTATAGGCCATGGTGTACGGCAGGAAGAACAGGAAGAAACCGATCTCCAGCATAAAGGCCTGCAATACGGAAATATTCAGCATCCAGGCGGCGATCGGCACGCCGATCAGGATAAAACCGGCTTCAAAGCCGACGGCGTGCAGCACACGCACCTTCAGGTTGCGGACGACCCGGCTGACCGGCCACAGACGGTCGAACACCGTGTTGTAAACCATATTCCAGACCATGGCGATGGTCGCCAAGGCCACCGCCAATGCGCCGATTTGCACCATCGAACGATTAAGCAGCCATGCCCCCAGTGGAGAAACGATCATTACGGCAATCACCTCGAAACCGACGGCGTGGACGATACGTTCAATGAGAGACTTGTTTTGCAGTTGCATACATCACCTTTTTTCCGACAGTTGTTGCGAAAGTCAGGTGATTATCATCGCTTTTTTGGGTAGATTAAAAATAGATACCATCGATAAAGTAGATAGTTTATGCACTATTCCCCGGAAGCGCTGCACGCGTTTGTCGAAGCCGCCGCCCTCGGCTCGTTTTCCGCCGCCGCGCGCAAGCTGCGCAAAAGCCAATCCACCATCAGCACCGCCATCGCCAATCTGGAGGCCGACCTGGCATTGACGCTGTTCGATCGCAGCGCGCGCCAGCCGGTGCTCACCGCCGCCGGCCGCAAAGTGCTGGGGCATGTGCAGGCGATCCTCGCCGCCAGCGAGCGGCTCGACGCCCTGAGCATTCAACTGGCGGGCGAGGTCGAACCGCGCCTGAGCATGGTGTTCTCCGATACCTATCAACCCAAGCATCACGATCAATTGATGCAACAATTCGAACTGCGTTACCCGGAGATTGAGCTGGAGTGGATGATCGCCGAAGATGGCGACGTTATCGATTTGCTGCAAAGCGGCCGCGCGCATTTGGGCATGGTGGAAGTGCAAAAAAGCTACCCGCCGGATATCGCCTTCTCTCGTTTGCCGGAACAAACCGACATGGGGCTGTTTGTCGCCCACCAGCATCCGCTGGCGCAGGCCGCCGCGCCGACGCCGGAGCAGTTGTCCAGCACCCGACAGCTGATCCTGAACACCTACACCGGCGCCGAAGCGGCCAGACAAGGCGGCCTGGTTTGGTCGGCGCCCAGCTATCTGCTGCTGCTGGAGATGGCGGAACAGGGGTTCGGCTGGGCGGTGTTGCCGCACTGGCTGGTGCAACAATACGGCCACAATATGCTGACCGAGCTGCGGCCGCGCGGCTGGCCGAAAATGATCTCGGTGGATGCGGTATGGTCAAAACTGACCCCGCCGGGCCCGGCGGGGTTCTGGGTGCTGAAGCGCCTGCTGGGCGATTCCCTGCCTTAAGCGGCGGCGTTGCGCGCCTGAATGGCGCGCGAAACGGTGTCGAGCAGCTCGGGAATGTCCATCTTCGGCAGCATCACTTCAATGAAGGCCAGCCGATCGCCGTCGGCTACCTCGCGCAGCGCCTGGCGCAAGCCGTCCGAATCGCTGACCCGCAGCGCCTTCACCGGCCGCTCGCCGGCCAGCGCAGGCGGCAACTGCGTCCAGTTCCAGCACGCGATGTCGTTATAACGTTGCTCCGGCCCGTGGATGGCGCGCTCGACGGTATATCCCTGATTATTCAGCACGAAGATCACCGGTTTAAGCCCGTCGCGCAGCATCGAACCCAGCTCCTGCACGGTCAGCTGCGCGGCGCCGTCGCCAATCAGCAGCACTGCCCGGCGCTGCGGTTCGGCGGTCTGCACGCCGAACGTCGCCGGCAGGGTATAGCCGATCGATCCCCAGAGCGACTGCACGATCAACCGGCAGCCGCGCGGCAACGTCAGCGCCGCCGCACCAAAACAGGCGGTGCCCTGATCGGCCAGCACGATATCCCCGGGCCGCAGGAAATCCTGCATCTGCCGCCAGAAGGCGTGCTGATCCAGCCCTTCCCCATCGCCTTCCGGCAGCGCCGGGCGGACGATCGGCGGCAACGGCCAACGCGACGCCAGCGACAGGCTCAGGCGATGCAGCGCCCGCACCGCCTCGCGCATCGGAATGCGGCTAAAGCGCTGCCGCCCGACCCAGGCTTCGAACGGCTGAATGTCGATGCATTTTTCCACCGGCAGATGATGCGTGAAACCGGCGGTAATGGTGTCGGTCAAACGCACGCCGACGTTGATCACCACATCGGCGTTTTCGATAAGCTGTTTCACCGCCGGATCGCTGGCACCGCCGCAGTAGGTACCGACAAAACCGGCGCGGTTCTCATCCAGCACGCCTTTGCCGAGCAGCAGCGTAGCGTGCGGAATGTTGACCTCCTGCAGCCACTCGTCCAGCGCCGCTTCGGCGCCGAAGCGATCGGCCAGGAAATCCGCCAGCAGCGATACCCGCCGCGCCGACAGCAGCTTTTCGCGCGCCGCGGCGATAAACGCCTGCAATGCGCTACGCGACAGTTTGGCCTGGCGCAGCATCAGCGGCGCCGGTTTACTCGGCAGCGGCGCCTGTGCGACGTCGCTGGGCAACATCAGGTAAACCGGGCGATGTTCCAGCAAGGCGGCGCAGATCAGGCGGTCGATCTCCTCTGCGGCGTTGTCGGCAGTCAGGTCGGCCTGCGCGACGGTCACCTCTTTGGCTATGCGGGCGAAGTGGGTGAAGTCGCCATCCCCCAGCGAATGGTGCAGCAAATCACCGGCGCGCTGAGCGCGCTGCGCCGGCGTGCCGACCACGTGGATCACCGGCAGGTATTCGGCGTAGCTGCCGGCCACCCCGTTTAACGCGCTCAGCTCGCCGACGCCAAAGGTGGTGAGCAGCGCGGCCGCCGGTTTGCAGCGCGCATAGCCGTCGGCGGCGTAGGCGGCGTTCAGCTCGTTGGCGCAGCCTACCCAGGTGATTTGCGGATGGGCGAGGACGTGATCGAGGAATTGCAGGTTGTAATCCCCCGGCACGCCGAAGAAATGACGGATGCCGATTTGGGCCAGACGATCGAGCAGATAATCGGCCACCGTATAGGTCTGAGTCATGATCATCACCTGTCTGCAGCTGGAGCGATTACCTTTAAGTATCGAAGATTCTGTTCAAATTTCGAACAGGGATTCCTGCATCGATCGGCAACCTGGCGTTACATGCCGGCGCTGTGATCGCTCCCCCGGCAGCGCGGTGTGAAAGCGTATACACTCAAAACACTTCACCTCTCGCCGACAAGGATAACTATGTCCTACCCCGCCTCCCCCTCACGTTATCAAGACATGGAATACCGGCGCTGCGGCCGCAGCGGGCTGAAGCTGCCCGCCGTCTCGCTCGGACTGTGGCACAATTTCGGCGACGCCACGCTGTACGACAACGCCCGCGGCCTGATCCGCTGCGCCTTCGATCGCGGCATTACCCATTTCGATCTGGCCAATAACTACGGCCCGCCGCCCGGCGCCGCCGAGGAGAACTTTGGCCGCATACTCAACGCCGATCTGCGGGCCTGGCGCGATGAGTTGATCGTCTCATCCAAAGCCGGTTACACCATGTGGCCCGGCCCCTACGGTGATTGGGGCTCGAAAAAGTACCTGGTCGCCAGCCTCGATCAGAGCCTGAAGCGCATGGGGCTGGACTATGTGGATATCTTTTATCATCATCGGCCGGATCCGGAGACGCCGCTGGAAGAAACCATGGCGGCGCTGGATTTGTTGGTGCGCCAGGGCAAAGCGCTGTATGTCGGCCTGTCCAACTACCCGGCCGAGCGCGCGCGGCAGGCATTCGACATTCTGCAAGGGCTCGGCACGCCGTGCGTGATCCACCAGCCGAAGTATTCGATGTTGGAACGCGGGCCGGAGACGGCGCTGCTGGATACGCTGGCGGAGCATGGCGTCGGCTCGATCGCCTTCTCGCCGCTGGCGGGCGGCCTGCTGACCGACCGCTACCTGCACGGCGTTCCGCAAGATTCCCGCGCCGCCAGCGGCAGCCGCTTCCTGCAGCCGGAGCAGTTGACCGCCGAGCGGCTGGACAAGGTGCGCCGCCTCGATGCGCTGGCGCGGCAACGCGGGCAGAAGCTGTCGCAAATGGCGCTGGCCTGGGTGCTGCGCGGCGATCGCGTTACCTCGGTGCTGATCGGCGCCAGCAAGAATGCGCAGATAGAAGACGCGGTGGGCATGCTGGCCAATCGCCACTTCAGTGAAGAAGAACTCGCGCAGATCGAGAAAATCTTATTGTAATCGCTTACAAATCCCGCCGCTCAATCGAGCGGCGATACCCCAGAAAAATCTCAAATCTTGGCCTTTGTCGCCGTTTTCAGAGTGGCTCTCAGATTCAACCCCATGCGCCGGCGCTATGATGCCGATATTGCAGCAAAAATAACGATAAGGCCGCTTTTTTAAACTGATGAACGCGCTTCATAAAGTGACAAACGGCCAGGCCGCGCAAGCGGAAAGGAGAAGTCATGTTTAAACCTCTGCTCTTGGCCGCCATCTTGGCGGCGACGGTACTGCCCGCCGCACAGCAGGCGCACGCCGAAGGGATCAGCATCGATCTGATGCCGGGCGTTTCACTGCGCATCGGCGATCGGGACAATCGCGGCCGTTACTGGGACGGTTACGACTGGCGCGATCGCGACTGGTGGCAAGGCCATCAGGGGCGCTATCTCGGCGACCGCAGCCGCCGCGGTTACTACTGGGACGGCTATCGCTGGCGCGACCGCGACTACTGGCGCAAACACTATTACTATCATGAAGGACGCTATCGTAAATACGACAGGCATTACGATAAGCACCACTGGAAGAAAGAGAAAAAGCACCACCACGATCATGACCGCGATCGCTGGCGCCGCCACGGCGATGACGACCGCGATTAACGACGACGGGCCGGCGCAATGCCGGCCCGCGCTATTTTCGCCTACAGCACGCTGCCGATCAGCAGGTAGCCGTTCAATCCCACCACCACCAGCACGATCAGCTTGCCCAGGTTTTGCACCACAGGGCCGTTGACCATCTCCCCCATCAGCGCCCGATTGCCGGTGAAAGCCAGCAGCGGCACCAGCGCCAGCGCAATGCCGAAGCTGAGCAGCACCTGGCTCAGCACCAGAATGCGCGTGGCGTCCATCCCCAGCATGATGACGATAAACGACGGCAGCATGGTCACCGCACGCCGCAGCCACAGCGGAATATGGAAATGCACGAACCCCTGCATCACCACCTGCCCCGCCAGCGTGCCCACCACGGTAGAGGAGAGGCCGGCGGCCACCAGGCTCAGGCCAAACACGGTGGCGGCGGCTTGCCCGAGCAGCGGTTGCAGCGTCAGGTAGGCCACGTCGAGATCGGCGATGCCGCTGTGGCCGCTGAAATGAAACGCGGCGGCGGCGGTGGCCATCATCGCCAGGTTAACAAAACCGGCAATGGTCATGGCCACGGCGACGTCGACTTTGGTGGCGGCATAGCGCTCCGCCTTGTCGTGCTCGCCGCCGATTTGGGTGAGCGAGGAATGCAGGTAGATCACGTGCGGCATGATGGTGGCGCCCAATACCCCGGCGGCCAGAAATACCGCATCGCCGTTGGGCAGATCGGGCAGCGCCATGCCCTTCAGCAGCGGCGCGAGCTGCGGCTGAGAGAACGCCAGCTCGACGATGTAAGCGGCGGCGACGAACAGCAGCAGGCCGCCAATCACCAGCTCCAGCGGTTTTTGCCCGCGCTTTTGCAGCATCAAGATTAAAAAGGTGGCGATGCCGGTCAGCACGGCGCCCTGCAGCAGGGAAACGCCGAGCAGCAGCTTGAAGCCGATCGCCGCGCCGATAAACTCGGCCAGATCGGTCGCCATGGCGATGATCTCCGCCTGCACCCAATAGGCCCACACCGCCGGCCGCGGAAAGCGATCGCGAATGTGCTCGGCCAGATTTTTCCCGGTGGCGATGCCCAGCTTGGCGGACAACAGCTGGATCAGCATCGCCATCACGTTGGCCCAAACCACCACCCACAGCAGGCTGTAGCCGAACGAGGCGCCGGCCTGGATGTTGGTGGCGAAGTTACCGGGATCGATATAGCCGATAGCGGCGATGAAGGCAGGCCCCATCAGCGAGAGTTTGATTTTTCTGGCGGAGCGACCGGAGGTGGTTTCAACCACGCGACTGTTCAGCATATGTTGAACCCTTACTGAAATTACGTTTATCTCCACTCTATATAAATGATAATAATTATCAAGCGCATTTAGAGCGGTAAAACTTATCTCTGTAATAGCCAACATTAACGGTTTTATCGAAGGGTTCAGCGCGGAGCTTGCCGATTTCCGTGCTTTTCTGATGGGATTTTGGCTGCAATACCCCTGAAAGACAGGTTAGCACAAGAATACGAATTTCCTATTGCCGATTTAACGTCTTGATTTTTTATGCTTTTGCGCAACACTTTAGGAGAACTCCCGCTATGATTTTCCATATTTGCAATAGAAGTCTCGTTTTTAAACGTAGCGTTACATAAAATGACAGCCGAAATTCAGCCTGCCTCAAATTTGGAGCAAACATGTCCCATATTGCGCACTTTGCGTTGGCGATAGTGGTGGTGGCGATCCTGGCCCTGTTGGTGTGCCGCGATCGCAAAAGCATCCGCATTCGCTATGTTATTCAATTACTGGTTATCGAAGTACTGCTGGCCTACTTTTTCCTGCATTCGGAAGCGGGTTTGGGCTTCGTAAAAGGATTCGCCGCGCTGTTTGACAAACTGCTCGGGTTTGCGGGACAAGGGACTGATTTCGTGTTCGGCGGCATGGGCGACAAAGGCCTGGCGTTCTTCTTCCTGAAGGTGCTGTGCCCGATCGTCTTCATTTCGGCGCTGATCGGTATTCTGCAGTACATCAAGGTGCTGCCGTTCATCATCCGCATTATCGGTACCGTGCTGTCGAAAGTGAACGGCATGGGCAAGCTGGAGTCATTCAACGCCGTCAGTTCGCTGATCCTCGGCCAATCCGAAAACTTCATCGCCTACAAGGATATCCTGGGCAAGATGTCGGAAAAGCGCATGTACACCATGGCGGCGACCGCGATGTCTACGGTGTCCATGTCCATCGTCGGCGCCTACATGACCATGCTGGACGCCAAGTTCGTGGTGGCGGCGCTGGTATTGAACATGTTCAGCACCTTTATCGTGCTGTCGCTGGTCAACCCGTACGACACCAATAAAGAAGAAGAGCTGCACCTCGGCAACCTGCACGAAGGCCAGAGCTTCTTCGAAATGCTGGGTGAATATATCCTGGCCGGCTTCAAAGTAGCGATTATCGTTGCCGCGATGCTGATCGGCTTCATCGCCCTGATCGCCGCGCTCAACGGTGTGTTCAGCGCTATCTTCGGCCTGAGCTTCCAGGAAATCCTCGGCTACTTCTTCTATCCGTTCGCCTGGATCATGGGCATTCCTAAACACGAAGCCCTGCAGGTTGGCAGCATCATGGCCACCAAGCTGGTTTCCAACGAGTTCGTGGCAATGATGGAGCTGCAGAAAGTGTCTGCCGAACTGTCGCCGCGCAGCCTGGGGATCCTGTCGGTGTTCCTGGTGTCCTTCGCCAACTTCTCTTCCATCGGTATCGTGGCCGGTGCGATCAAGGGCCTGAACGAACATCAGGGCAACGTGGTGTCGCGCTTTGGCCTGAAGCTGGTGTACGGCTCTACGCTGGTCAGCATCCTGTCCGCTTCGATCGCAGGCTTGGTGCTGGGCTAAGCCTCGAACTCACTGCGATAACAAGGCGCCTGCGGGCGCCTTTTTTGTTATTTGCCGCGCCTCTCACCTGTGCGCTGGGAAGAAATAAATCTCAGCGCCTGTTGGCATGGCAAGTCATAAAGCCTTACTTGCAGTTTGTATAAAAATAAAACACGCTAAAAACGAATACCTTAGTTTTTAGGGCGTACTTTCCACTATATCGGTAACATTGAACGCACGTTATTGTGATGGAGAATGTTCACTAGCGGCTAATGATAAGATGCATCCTTACTCTGAACCGACTTTAAAAAAAAGTTAGCTGCTCGAATCCGTTAAAAACGCTGTGATTTCCTCAGAAATAATTGGCGACGCATTATAGTAAGAATCAACACTTTCCACGACCACGATCTTCTTGTTATCTTCACTTGCAGTCCAACATGGAACCACCGCCAAAGTCCCTTCCACATAGGAAAAGGAAGAGATAATGGTAAACAACGAATCCGAAATGATATCTAACTTTCGGCGATCGATGTAGGCACCGATATCTAAGCTTCGCGTCAAAAACTCCGCAGACTGAGGGACATGAATATCTCCTCCTACTCTGACGATCTTGCCATCAACAGAAGGGACAATCCACAGATTGAACTCCCTTTCTGTAATCATCATAGGCGAAAGCAGATTTCCCACAGAGTGGGAAAGATAATAATCTCTAAATACCCGGTTAACGGCAGGACACACCTCGGAAGGTGAATCTATCTCATTGATATTATAGCCATTTGTAAACTTTATTACCGTGTCGTACATGCGTTTATTTTCATCAAAAAAAATCACGCCACTCTCGATACTGTTTAAGTCCCCAATATTTTTGTTTCTAAAGACATTGACACAGGTAAAGAAAGCCAGCTCATCCTGAAAGTAGGAAAAAATTTCTGCCGTATTTAGCAAAATGGAATCATAACTCACAAAAACAGATTTGTTTTTACAGTTAAGGAAAGAGGGAAAATTGATGGATTCATCATCTCCGCTGTTTTTCACTTCATAGGGTAGATCATGCTGTTCATAGAGTCTCGCGAGGTGAGGTATTTCAGATCTTTCGACGATGCGAACCATCTTTTCTTTTCTGCCGAACTCACCGCTGGAGGAAAGAATGAACTTTTCCCACATCCATTGCGACTGAGTACATAAACGGCTGAGGCGTTGGTTATTTTCATGAATGCGTCGCCACAGACAATGATTTCCAAATGAAGTTTTGAAGTCGTCATAATCTCTGTCATCAAGGAAGAAATCGACGGAAATTCCTTTTCTGGCGCAAGCCAGTGCTGTCATCGCCGCAGTTACCCCACCGCCACCCACAATTGCGATATTTTTATTTTTTTTCATGGATAACCTCATCCAGCCGTAATGAAATAATGACAATAGTTTCTTCAAGAAAACAGCACCAATGTCAATAGATATCAACAACCAACATTAATTAGCACATTAACTATTTCGCGATTAATCAGAGGATAAAACTATTAACATCGCTAAAATTTGATATAAATTCACACCGGTACAGCATAAAAATCTGTTTATATAGAATTATATACCAAAAACACAGCCATAGCTGCACTTAACGACTGACAATTTTTTTTTCATGTAGACTGAATTTCATTAACAAACAGCACACGAAATGCGCGGTACAGCCAGCACAAAACACCATTTAAAAAACTAAAATCAGTTTTTTAAAGAAATCTAACATGAAAATAATGGTATCAATCACCAGAAAAGGGAGGTATTTAACATCTATTTACACATGATGACACAAGAATAGAAAACGTATAATTTACATACAGTTATAACACAAGGATATTTATATGAATAAGTACATGCTGAACTCATTGCTGCTTGTCGGTGTTCCTTTGGCGATGACCACCATTACCAAGGCTGCCGCGGCGGACGGCACCATTAATTTCACCGGCAATGTCACCGATCAAACCTGCACCGTAGTCGCCGGTAGCGCCAACCAAACCATTCCGATGGGCAACATCAGCGCCAAAGCATTTAAAAGTGCTGGCGATACCGCCCTGCCGACAAAGTTCAGTATTGCTTTAACCAGCTGCCCTGAAACGGTGACAAAAGCGTCGGTAAAATTCGACGGGACATATGCACAAGGCAACTCAACATTGTTGTCACTCAATTCAGAAAGCGGTGTGGCAACGGGTCTTGGCGTAGCCCTCTATGAGGCTGATGGCACCACGCAAATTCCTATGGCTTCGTTTTCTAATGCGCAGAGCGTGCAGAAAGACATCAACAACGTCTTTACCTATGTCGCCAAATATATGGCGACATCGGATAAGGTCACAGTCGGGCCGGCTAATGCCACGACACAATTTAGCATTTCATATAACTGATAAAAATAGCCTGTCAGGTCAGCAAATATAGCTGGCCTGACGACAAAAAACATCAAGGACGCCATAATAATGAAGCTAAGTAAATATTCTTTGCTGGTAATACTCTTTTTTTCATGCGGCGCATCGGCAAGCGTGACGCTAGCCGGTACACGTATCGTTTATGAAGAAGATAAAAAAGAGGCAAACATTTCCGTCACCAACCAGGATCACAATAGCCCGGTGCTTATTCAAACTTGGGTAGAAAGTTTCTCGCCTGAAGATAAAAAAGAGGCTCCATTTGTTGTCACTCCGCCATTATTTAGACTGGAACCAGAACAGGATAATATTATCAGAGTCATTTATTCTGGAGGAAATCTGCCACAACATAAGGAATCGATATATTGGCTGAGCGTAAGATCAATACCCTCAACCAAGAAATCAAAAGAAAACAAGTTGCTCATTACCGTACAAAATAAAATAAAGCTATTTTATCGCCCTAAAACCCTATCAAGAGATGAAGCCATAAATGCCTACAAAAAAATTCATTTCTCATTGAAAGGAAAGACCTTAGAAGCAAAAAATCCGTCACCGTTTTACGTCTCCTTTTACTCAGTAAGCATTGATGGAAAAGAGGTAAAGGAGGTCGATATGATCGCGCCACAAAGCACGAAAAAATGGCTATTGCCACAGGAAACTCATGGTAAAGAAATAAAATGGCAAGCCATCAATGACTATGGGGGAGTGACCCGTGCGATAAGCGCACCATTATAGTATTTGCCAGGGGAGGCGAAAATGACGATGAATAACAAGGCCACCAATAAAACATCGATGCTATTTTTTTGTGTTCTATCTTCACCTACGGTTTTAGCTGAAGACTACTTTGAACCCTCAGCACTGAACAGAGATTACCAGACCATAACTGACTTATCCCACTTTAATAATTCGCGCAGTCAATTGCCTGGTGAGTATTGGGTTGATATCTATTTGAACAATGTGTTTTTCGCTAATAAAAAAGTGTCTTTCTATTATGTGGATGGTACTTTGCAGCCCCGAATCTATCGCAGCGCTCTGGTTAACCTCGGTGTTCGCATGGACAAACTGGAAGTAAACAATGACACCGACCTTGCCTCAACGCCTATCAGCAAGATTATTCCCGGCAGTCAGGCCAAGTTTGATTTTAATCGACAACGATTGGATTTAAATATCCCGCAGGCTTATATCGAAAATCTTCCTAGAGACTGGGTTAACCCGGCACTTTGGGATGATGGCATTCGCGCATTTTTAATGGATTACAGTTTTAGTGGTACCGAGTCATGGAAAACGAAAAATAAAAAAGATAATGGAAATCAATATTTAAACTTGCACAGTGGTTTTAACTATGATGCCTGGCGCTTTAGAAACTACTCTACCTATTCAAACCAAAGCAGTACTAAATGGAAAGGTATCAACACCTATGCCGAGCGCAGCTTTCGGGACAGCCAAAACACGCTGACCATTGGCGATAGTTCAACATCGGGCGACGTTTTTGACAGTTTTCAATTTCGCGGTCTGAAATTAGCAAGCGATCCCAGCATGTGGCCCGACAGCCAGAGAGGGTTTGCCCCAACGGTTAGAGGTATAGCGCAAAGCAATGCTGAGGTCACTATAAAACAAAATGGCTATATCATTTATCAAACACATGTACCAGCGGGGAATTTTGAAATAACGGATATCTACCCCACCACCTCCAGCGGTGGGCTGCATGTGATCATCAAAGAAACCGATGGCTCAGAAAGGAGTTTCTTCCAGCCTTTTTCCTCTGTCCCCATCATGCTCAGGGAGAACATGAAAAGAAATGAATTCACAATGGGGGAATATCGCTCTGCGCGAAGCGCTAACCAAAAGTATAAGTTTCTACAGGCATCGACGATTTATGGCATTAAAGATGATAAAACACTCTATGGTGGCGCCATTATTTCGGAAAAGCACCAGGGAATTTCTGCCGGCATTGGCAGCAGCCTGGGGCATTTCGGCTCCGTCTCTGCCGATGTCACTCACACCAAAAGCCGATTAGCCACAGGGCAGGATCGTAAAGGACAACAATACCGTATCCAGTACGCAAAAAATATTGAAAAAACGGGTACCAACTTTACGCTGGCCGGCTATCAATACTCGACGTCTGGCTACTTAAGTTTCTCGCAGCTCAGTGATATGAATGCCAACATTGAAAGAAACTGGCTGGCGCGCGGCGTGAAAAGAAGCCGGCTGGTTCTCAATATTAATCAGCCTATCCGGGATTTCGGCAGTCTATACATCAATGGTTACCAAGAAAACTATTGGCACAACGGTGCCGTTGAACGAAATTTTCTCATGGGATTTTCCACGAACCAATCTGGAGTGAGTTACAATATTGGATTGGGCTACAACAGCGGCCGCTATACGGACAAACCCGACAAGATCGCCACGCTTAACGTTCAGATTCCGCTAAGCAAAGGGCAATCAAACAGCTGGATGAACTATACCTCGAGCAAGAGCAGCAAAGGCAAACTCAATCAGCAATTAGGACTAAGCGGCACCGCACTGGAAAATAACCAGCTCAGTTATAACGTCTCTGCAGCTCAAAGCGGTACCCGTGACGGCTATTCTGGCAACAGTTCGGCTTATTATCGCAGTAGATATGGTGAAATAGGCGCCGGATACAGCTTTGATAAAGATGTGCAGCGAATAAACTACAGTTTGCGAGGCGGCGCCGTGGTTCATCGCAACGGCATTACATTATCCCAATCGCTGGGTGACTCAATCGCTTTAGTCGAGGTGCCAAATGCAAGCAACGTTGAAATCATCAACAGTACCGGTGTCACCACAGATTGGCGAGGCTATGCCGTGGTGCCTTATATTAACAGTTATCATAAGAATAGAATTAATTTAAATCCGCAGTCCTTTGATGATTCAGTAGAAATAGAGAACAACAGCCAAACCGTTATCCCGACGAAAGGCGCCATTGTTGTCGCCAACTTTGCATCTCACATAGGAAACCGAATTATTTTCAAAGTACATCATCGTGGGACGGAGATTCCTTTCGGCGCAGTTGCCACATTGCGCAGCGCCCCAGGGAAATCAGGTATCGTCGGCAATAATAACGCTGTCTATATGAGCGGCATGCCAGACGCTGGAACAATAACATTGCGTTGGGGAGCGGGAGGAAGCTGCCAAGGAAATTACAGCATAGAGCCTAACGATTCTGCCTCAAGAGTTAAGCAGATTAGCTTGCAATGTGAATAAATAAACAGGCCATATCACCATCAATGGTCATATTAAATTTTAAAACATGATTATCAGTAATAAGCAGATGGGTAAATCATGTGCAAGAGAAAAACCGCCAAAGGACATCAGCATGACTATATCAAGGCTATTAACAGCCACACATATCGCCAAAGCGGTCAGCATTCTGGCGCTATTATTTTCCTTTTCAGCCAAGGCAGACGGTGATTGCCGCGCAATATGGCACCACCCGCTACGGATCGTACAATCCAGCATTACCGTCCCGGCCAGCGCCAAAATAGGCGATCTTATCGGCCAGGGAGAATCTAACTTCTCAGTAAAACTGTTGGAAAATAACACAGGATTCTCCTTGGGTGAACGAGGCGATTTAGTGATGCAACCTTTTACCGAGATGAGTGCGACAAACTTCTGGTACAATGGGATCAAAGTTTATCAAACCAGTTGGCCGGGCGTTGGCATGGCCATGTCGCTCAATAACAAACCGGGCCTTATCGAGTTTTATGGTCCCCGCGAGACGCCTATCGGTTACATTCTAAACGCTAACTTTAAATATTATCTGATAAAGATCGGTGATATACAGCCAGGCACCATACCCTCGTTCGCGCCTTTCTTTTTCAACTATGCCTGTTTAAGAGCCTCAAATGCCAGGAGATTGGGCCACATTTATTATCCTGCCGTCAATATTGCCGTAGAGGGCTGCCGTCTGAACACGCCGTCTAAACAGGTTTTTTTAGATAAAATTAATCGCCGAGCATTTTCCGGCCCAGGCAGCGTAGCGGGAAAAACGCCCTTCAGCATCGCTCTGGAGTGCAATGTCAACACAAAAATTGATTTGGAAATACGCGGGGAAATGGCTAATGGCCATCGACAGGTCTTAGCGATTACGCCATCGAAAGAGGCTGCCACCGGCGTCGGCCTACAGATTCTGAGCAACGGCGTTCCCTTTGAACTGGGTTCCGCAGCCAACGTATTAAGCGAGACATTGGTAGGGATAAATGAAATCCCACTCAGCGTACAATATTACCAAACGGAAGAAAAAATCAGGCCGGGCGAAGTCAATGCAGTGGCTCAATTCACCGTGTCATATCGCTAGTTTTATTCTTGTTCTAACACGCCGGCGCAAGACCCGGCTGGAATACTGGCATTCCCTCTCGATGATATCGGGAGGCCTATTTCCGCACAAAAGCAAGAGGCCTATGGTCATAGAGATGGTTAAAAGCAAAAAGCCGACCCAAAGGTCGGCTTTTTAAATGGTGGTGGAGCTAGACGGGATCGAACCGTCGACCTCTTGCATGCCATGCAAGCGCTCTCCCAGCTGAGCTATAGCCCCACAAAAGTGGTACGCTTTGACCGGCGTTACGGTATTCCCCAACCTCTCTGAGAAGAAGGTTGGTGGAGCTAGACGGGATCGAACCGTCGACCTCTTGCATGCCATGCAAGCGCTCTCCCAGCTGAGCTATAGCCCCGTTCCACAATCACTTTGTGCTGTGAACGGGGCGCATAATATGAAACCCGCTCTAAGCTGTCAACGGCTAAATTGAATTACTGAATCAAGCGTTGAAAAAGCCGCCAAATCAGCGCGTTTGCTACGAAATATTGCTCGTTTCGGGCAAAAATGCAGCGCCTGCGCCAACTCTACTTAACCAGGTACATGCCTTCGCTGGCCGGGCGGCTGAGCTTGAAGCCAAACTTTTCATACAGCGACGGCACGTCGGCCATCAGGGTGATATAAGCACCCTGCGGTGCGGCCCGTTCCAGATAGGCCATAATATGGCTCATGATCTGGCGCCCCAATCCTTTCCCCTGGTGTTCGGGATCGACCGCCACATCAACAATCTCGAAATTCAGCCCGCCATCTCCCACCACACGCCCCATGCCGACCACCAGCCCCGACAACGTGATTTGCACGCCGTACAGGCTGTTGGGCAACGCACGTTCGGCGCCCGCACGCGGCCGCGCCGACAGGCCGGCAACCTGCCGCAGCCGCATAAAATCGTCCACCGGCGCCACTTGCTGTTTCACGCTATACAAGATGCCTCCTTAATATTTCTCACCGTTTGCTTTCGCCCATTGAGTGTAGGCGGAAAAAAAGCCCCGGGATCGCTCCACGGGGCTTTTCTTTAAGGCGTATCAGCGAATCAGGCTTGCGCTTCGCGCTCGGCGATGTAAGCCAGCGCCATGTCGATGCGCTGCAGCGAACGCTTCTGGCCGATAGCATGCACGGTCACGTCCATGCCCGGCGACTGACCGGCGCCGGTCACCGCAACGCGCAGCGGCATGCCGACTTTACCCATGCCGACACCCAGCTCATCCGCCGTGCCCTGAATGGCGTCGTGCACGTTTTCCGGCGTCCAGACGGTGATGGCGGCCAGCTTGGCGCGCACCGCTTCCAGCGGCTGACGCGCCACCGGGCGCAGGTGCTTCTTGGCGGCGTCTGCATCGAACTCGCTGAAGTCTTCATAGAAGTAGCGGCAGGACTCCGCCATTTCTTTCAGCGTTTTGCAACGCTCGCCCAGCAGCTTGACGATGTCTTTCAGTTCCGGGCCGTTGCGGGTTTCAAGGCCCAGTTGCTCAACGTGCCACGCCAGATGCACCGCCACTTCTTCCGCCGGCATATGGTTGATGTAGTGGTGGTTCAGCCACTGCAGCTTCTCGGTGTTGAACGCGCTGGCGGATTTGTTGATCGCTTCCAGCGTGAAGAACTCTTTCATCTCATCGATGGAGAAGATCTCCTGATCGCCGTGGGACCAGCCCAGACGCACCAGGTAGTTCAGCAGCGCCTGCGGCAGATAGCCGTCGTCACGGTACTGCATAACGCCCACGGCGCCGTGACGCTTGGACAGCTTTTTACCGTCGTCGCCGAGGATCATCGACACGTGCGCGTATTCCGGCACCGGCGCGCCCAGCGCTTTGAGAATGTTGATCTGGCGCGGGGTGTTGTTGATGTGGTCTTCGCCGCGGATCACATGGGTGATTTCCATGTCCCAGTCATCGACGACGACGCAGAAGTTATAGGTTGGCGAACCATCGGTACGGCGGATGATCAGATCGTCCAGCTCCTGGTTGCTGAATTCGATCGGGCCGCGAATTTTGTCGTCGAAGATCACCGAGCCTTCCTGCGGGTTGCGAAAGCGCACCACGTGCGGCTCGTCGTCGGTGTGGCTGCACTGGCTGTCGCGGCAGTGGCCGTCGTAGCGCGGCTTCTCGCCGTTTTCCATCTGCTTCTCGCGCAGCGCTTCCAGACGTTCCTTGGAGCAATAGCATTTATAGGCAGTGCCCTGCTCCAGCATCTCGTCGATGACCGCGTTGTAACGATCGAAACGCTTGGTCTGGAAATACGGGCCTTCATCCCAATCCAGGTTCAACCAGTTCATGCCATCCATAATTGCGTCGATCGCGTCCTGGGTGGAGCGTTCCAGATCGGTATCTTCGATACGCAGAACGAACTCACCGCCCGCATGGCGGCTGAACAACCAGGAATAAAGTGCGGTACGCGCGCCGCCGACGTGAAGATAGCCGGTCGGGCTTGGTGCAAAACGGGTTTTGATTTTCATTGGGTTCACTGCCTTATTACGCAACGCGTGTCGGCGGTTGCCGACGATTGCTCGGAATTGAAAAAAGAGTGGACGACATTGTATCACCACGCGCTAATTCCTCAACGCCGACACGATATTGCGCCGGTCGATTTCGCGCGTTTTGCGGTGAATTTCGCATAGCGTTGCGCAAAGAATCGGCGCCGTTGGCGATAATTATCGCGCCCTGCCTAAATTTGCGGCGAACGATTGAAATCATTTTAAAAACCGTTGACTCACTTTGAACTATCCCTATAATGCGACTCCAACAAGACGGGGCGATTAGCTCAGTTGGTAGAGCATCTCCTTTACACGGAGGGGGTCGGCGGTTCGAGCCCGTCATCGCCCACCATCTTGTTGAGAAAAATGAGAACGAATGAGGGTGATTAGCTCAGTTGGTAGAGCATCTCCTTTACACGGAGGGGGTCGGCGGTTCGAGCCCGTCATCACCCACCATCATTCTCTCGTTTAGCAGTGCCTGGAAGTCCTGAAGTGGGTGATTAGCTCAGTTGGTAGAGCATCTCCTTTACACGGAGGGGGTCGGCGGTTCGAGCCCGTCATCACCCACCACTTCTGCGGGTCGTTAGCTCAGTTGGTAGAGCAGTTGACTTTTAATCAATTGGTCGCAGGTTCGAATCCTGCACGACCCACCAATTCAGAAAAAAGCGCCTTTTGGCGCTTTTTTCGTTTCTGCGCCACCCAACTCTGACTTTATCTTCTTGCAGGCATAGTTTACCGAGTCGTGAAGGATGAAGAGCCGTAGAGGTTCGAGCATCGCGCAGCGATACGACAACGCGCAGCGTTGCCCGCAGGGTGAGGCCAAAGGCCGAATCAATCCTGCACGACCCACCAATTCAGAAAAAAGCGCCTTTTGGCGCTTTTTTCGTTTCTGCCGATCGATATCCCTTTCTTCTTCATTCACCACACGCTGAGATACGAATGGTTATCATTTTGCCGGCTTGGATGGTAAATTAGCGGGCATCCACCACGCAGCCAATCCGCCGCCGGATTGATAAGCCTTAGTTCAAGGAAAGAAAGAGCCCGCTCATGACCCTATCCTTACGCCAGCTGTTCATTGCATTTATCGCCACTTCCAGCCTGCTGCTCAGCGGCTGCGGCCCGGACGACCAGAGCGACGGGCAGAAACCGTCCGCCCCCGCTGCCGACAGCAGTTGGCCGCGCACCATCGACAGCGTCAAAGGGAAATTCACGCTGGAAAAACCGCCGCAGCGCATCGTGTCCACCAGCGTCACCATCACCGGCACGCTGCTGGCTATCGACGCCCCGGTGGTCGCCAGCGCCGCCACCAGCCCAAATCCCCTGGTGGCCGATAAGCAAGGCTTCTTTACCCAGTGGAGCGAAGTGGCCAAACAGCGCCACGTCGAACGGCTGTACCAGGTGGAGCCCAATGCCGAAGCCGTCGCCGCCGCCGCACCGGATTTGATCGTCGTCGCCGCCACCGGCGGTGATTCGGCGTTGAAGCTGTATGACCAGTTGTCCGCCATTGCGCCGACGCTGGTGCTCGACTATGGCGACAAGAGCTGGCAGCAGCTGGCCAGCGAGCTCGGCGAGATCACCGGCCATGAAGCCGGCGCCAAACAGGCGGAGGATCGTTTCGAACAGCGCGTGGAGCAAGTGAAGCAGGCGATCGCACTGCCGCCGCAGCCGACCACTCCGCTGGTGTATGCCGACAACGGCCGCGAGGCCATGCTGTGGACGCCGGGTTCCGCCCAGGGCAAGCTGCTGACCCAGCTCGGCTTCCAGCTGGCCACCCCGCCGGAAAGCGCCAAAGGCAACACCAGCATGGGTAAACGCCATGACATCATCCAGATCTCCGGCGAAAAAATGGCCGAGGGCCTGAACGGCAAAACGCTGATCCTGTTCGCCACCAACGAGCGCAAAGTGCAAGAGGTGCTGGCCAACCCGTTCCTCAAACATCTGGAGCCGGTGGAACAGCGGCACGTCTATGCCGTCGGCAACGACACCTTCCGCCTCGATTACTACAGCGCCACCAACATGCTGAACCAAATCGAACGGCTGTTCAAAAAGCCCTGAACCACGCCGTCGGCGGGTCAGCCTCCTGTCGACGTTTGCCATAAACAGGGCAACCGTTCACATTCAATCAATTGAAATATCAATAGTTATTAACATCGTCAACGCACCTGCGCCACCAACCGGCGGGTGCATGCGGGCGTAAACTCGTGCTACTATTAGCGCCCGCATGAACGCAAATAACAATGAGAATAAAAATCATACAGGAGTTACCGGTGTGAACGTACCCACTCCGACTGAGCGGACGCTTTCGTCCGCACCGCATGCAGCTTACGCCAGTGGCTTCAAACGCATCGCCGGGTTCGGTATCGGCTTGGCGCTGTTGCTGCTGTGCATCATTGCCAGCCTGATGCTGGGTTCCAAAGCCATCCCCTTCCACACCGTCTGGCTCAGCCTGCAGGGCGCCGCGAGCGGTTCCGACAGCACCATCATTCTCAACGCCCGGGTGCCCCGTACGCTGGCGGGCATCTTGGCCGGCATGGCGCTCGGCGCCGCCGGCGCGCTGATTCAGGCCTTGACGCGCAATCCGTTGGCCGATCCCGGCGTGCTCGGCATCAACGCCGGTGCCAGCTTCGCCGTGGTCATCGGCATCATGTTTTTCGGCGCCGCCACCACCGAAAGCTATATGGCCTACGCCTTTGTCGGCGCCGCCCTCACCACTCTGCTGGTCTACCTGATCGGCACGCTGGCGGGCGGGCGCATTAACCCGGTGCGGCTGACGCTGGCCGGCGTGGCGATCGGCGCGGTGCTGCTCGGCATCACCACCGGGCTGTCGCTGATCGATCCGCAAACCTTCGACCAACTGCGCTTCTGGCAGGCCGGCACGCTGGATATCCGCACGCTGTCCACGCTGCCGGTCACCGCCCCCGCCATTTTGCTCGGCTGCCTGCTGACGCTGCTCATCGCCCGGCCGCTGAATACCATCAGCATGGGGGAAGATCTGGCTATCGCGCTCGGCGCGCGCGTGGTGCTGACTCAGGTCATCGCGGTGATCGCCATCACGCTGCTGTGCGGCGCGGCAACCGCCACCGTCGGCCCAATCAGCTTTATCGGCCTGATGGTGCCGCACATCGCCCGCTGGTGGGTCGGCCCCGACCAGCGCTGGATCCTGCCCTACTCCATGCTGCTGGCGCCGATTTTACTGCTGTGCGCCGACGTGGTCGGCCGTCTGCTGGCGGCCGGTGAGCTGCGGGTTTCCATCGTGGCGGCCTTCATCGGCGCGCCGGTGCTGATCTGGCTGGTGCGCCGCAAGAAAACGCTGGGGGGGCTGTGATGAGTCTGCCCCACACGTTGCATATCGGCCGCCCGGACGGCGTCATCAACTGGCGCATGCCGCTGCGCCTGCTGCTGGTCAACCTTTCGCTGCTGGCGTTGTGCCTGGCGATGGCCGTTGCCGCGCTGTGCTACGGCACGCTGCAGCTCTCGCTGGAGCAGGTCTTTGCCGCGCTCAGCGGCGAGGCGCCGAAAAATCTGGTCACCGTGGTCACCCAATGGCGCTTGCCACGTATCGCCATGGCGCTGCTGTTAGGTGCCGCGCTCGGCATGAGCGGCGCCATCTTCCAGTCGATTATCCGCAACCCGCTCGGCAGCCCGGACGTGATTGGCTTTAACATGGGGGCTTACACCGGCGCGCTGATCGCCATCACCCTGTTCAACGGCGGCTATTACTACATCGCCGGCGGCGCGCTGGCCGGCGGCATTCTCGCCGCGCTGGCCATCTACCTGCTGGCCTGGCGGCAAGGCATCGCCGGCTTCCGGCTGATCATCGTCGGCATCGCCATCAGCGCGGTATTGGTCTCCACCAATACCTGGCTGATCATCACCGCCTCGCTGGAGCGCGCCATGGACGCCGCCATGTGGCAGGCCGGTTCGCTCAACGGCATGACCTGGCAGAAGGCCCAGCCCGCCACGGCGTTCATCGTGCTGGCGGCCGCGGCCGCGCTGCTGATGGGCAAACGGCTGCAGCTGCTGGAAATGGGCGACGATACGGCGCGCGCGCTGGGCGTGAACGCCGAAGGCAGCCGGCTGTGGCTGATGCTGTTCGGCGTCACCCTCACCGCCGCCGTCACCGCCACCGCCGGGCCGATTTCCTTCATCGCGCTGGCGGCGCCGCAGATCGCCCGCCGCCTGGCCGGCCAATCCTCGGTCACCCTGACGTCCTCGGCGCTGATGGGTGCGGCGCTGCTGCTCGGCGCCGACGTAGTGTCCCAACATCTTTTCGCACCGATCCAACTGCCGGTCGGGGTCGTGACCGTCTGCATCGGCGGTCTGTACCTGATTTGGCTGCTCATCCGTGAGGCCCGCAGATAATGAAGAATGACAATGCCATGAGCCACCGCCTGCACGCCTCGCATCTGAAGCTGGGCTACGACAATAAAATCATCGCTGACGATCTGAGCGTGGCGATCCCCGACGGCGCCTTCACGGTGATCGTCGGGCCGAACGCCTGCGGCAAATCGACGCTGTTGCGCGCCCTATGCCGCCTGCTGAAACCCAGCGCCGGCGAGGTGATGCTGGACGGCAAGAACATCAGCAACTTCGCCACCAAGGCGCTGGCGCGCGAGCTTGGGCTGCTGCCGCAAACCTCGATCGCACCGGACAGCATTACCGTGGCGGACCTGGTGTCGCGCGGCCGCTACCCGCACCAGAGCCTGCTGAAACAGTGGACTCAGGCCGACAAACAGGCGGTGGAAGCCGCCATGGCGGCCACCAACGTCGGCCAGCTGGCGGACCGCAGCGTCGACGAGCTGTCCGGCGGGCAGCGCCAGCGCGTCTGGGTGGCGATGGCGCTGGCGCAGCAAACGCCGCTGCTGCTGCTGGATGAACCGACCACCTATCTGGACATCGCGCATCAGATCGAGCTGCTGGATCTGTTCCGCCAGCTCAACCGCGAGCACGGCCAAACCCTCATCGCGGTGCTGCACGATCTCAACCACGCCTGCCGCTATGCCGATCACATCATCGCTATGCGCGACGGCAAGATCGTGGCGGAGGGGAAACCGGCGGAGATCATCACCGCCGAGCTGGTGGAACGGGTATTCGGCATGCCGTGCATGATCATCGACGATCCGCTGTCTCACACGCCGCTGGTGATCCCGCGCGGCCGCTACCACTGCGACACGCCGCAGGCATGAAAAAGGCCGGGTTAGCCCGGCCTTCGTTTATCCATGACTAGGGAGCCAACAGCGCCCGCAATCCGTCGAGCAAACCGCCGCGCCAGCAGACGGCATCATGCCCGCCGGCGAATACGCGATAATCGACCCGATGCCCCGCCTCCACCAGCGCCCGATGCATTTGGCGATTGACCTGATGAATATCCCTCTCCCCTTCACCGGCTTCCTGAAAGACGCGCAGCGGCGTCGCGGCGCACAAGCCCCGCCGCACCTGTTCAGTCAACCAGCCGACGTCGGCGTCATACTCCTCAGCCGGGTTAATCATCGCTTCAATGTGCGGCCACCAGAAAGAACCCGACTGGGTCAATACGCAGCCGAAACGCTGCGGCCAATGCAACCCGGCATACAACGCCGCCAACCCGCCGTAACTCTGCCCCGCCACCACCGTGCGCTGCGGATCGTCGCTGTAAGGCGTACGCGCCGCCACCTGCGGCAGCAGCTCCTCTTGCACCGCCCGCCAGAAAGCCGCATTGCAGGCCAATTCTTCCGCACGCCGCGCCATGTCTATCACGTCGATAAACAGATAAAGCGCCGACGGCAGCCTTCCGTTAAGCGTCTCGGCGTCCAGTGCGGAAAAAATCGGTATGCCATGCAGCCAAAATTGCCCGTCCAGCAGTACGACTAACGGGCGGTCTTCCCCTGCGCCGGTGGCGTACAGCCAGATGTTGCGTCGGTTAGCCAATCGTTCGCTGTGCCAAAAGAAGTGCTGCAAACGCCCAGACGCGGCGGGCAATGCTTGCCCGGCGTCCAACGCCCGCCACGCTGATTGATCCGGCGCCGCCGGCAAATGTATCGCAGACAACGGGAAGCCGCGGCTGCTGCAGTGCGGCGCCACCGGATTGAGCGGATCATGGCGCATCAACGGAAACAACGAACACCACCACTGACGCTGCTGCTGCCGACGCTGAGCCGCATCGCCGGTAAAAGCGGGCGGCAGTTGCGCCGTCTCAATGGGTATAAAACTGTAACTGCCTCGCCAATCTTCGCGAACAGTGAACTGCCACCACCAAATATCGCTACCCGGCCGGCGTTCCAGACTCTGTGGCGAAGGGCTGTGATGGTTGGTCACACAGTTGATATCGACATACACCTTTTTAATCGGCGAGCGCCGTTCATCGCCCCACGGGTCGCGCCAGAAAAAGGTAACGCGCACCTGCGCTGCGGGCAGCGATTCGACGAGCGGCGTTCCCAACTCCGCGACCTGACGCCACCAATCTTCTCCGCCGAGATCGGGCCTTTGCAGCAGGTTGAGCACCAGGCCATCGGCATGAAGCGAATGCATTTTTCCTTTTTCCCCTGTTCACCGCACCCGGCGTTTTTTGTTTTCTTGAATAATGCAAATGGTATTGAGAATCATTTGTATTTTCAATAAAATGTAACCAATTATAAATCAACGCGCCTGGGGTCAACAAGGCCACTTCGAAGCGTGGCTCTGCAAAACGGTAAGCGATTCGTCCACCGTTCATTTATGGCAAGGAACTGCGCAGCCCTTCTCGGCGGCGCCAAATGAAAAAAGACAGCAATAGCTTGATATAAAATTGTTTTTTAAGGGATGAAAAATGTCAGAACACCCCCAAAATACCGCCAATCAACCTCTGCGTCACCCAGCCGCCAAGCTCTTGCTGACCTCAGCCATGCTGCTGGCGCCGGGCGTACAGGCCGGAACCGACAACGTTGAGCGTGATATCACCGTCGTCGCCGGCGCACAGGAAAGCGTCACCGCGCCGCTGCAGGGCATCGTCGCCAAAGAAAGCGCGGCGGGAACCAAAAGCGCCGCGCCGTTGGTAAAAACGCCGCAGGCCATCACCGTCGTCACGCGCGATCAAATGGATCAGCAGGATGCGGCTTCCGTCGCTCAGGCGCTGCGATACTCCAGCGGCGTCGTGGCGGAATACCGCGGCACCTCTAACCGCAGCGACGAAGTGATCGTACGCGGCTTTCGTTACGCCCCAAAATATCTGGACGGCCTGAGCTATCAAAGCGGCCAGATCGACCCCTGGCTGCTTGAACGCGTTGAGGTGGTGCGCGGCCCGGCTTCTGTGCTGTACGGCCAGGCCAACCCGGGTGGGCTGGTGGCGATGACCAGCAAGCGGCCCGTCGCCCAGGCTATTCGCAAACTGCAATTGAGCGCGGGCAACCTGCATCAAGGAGAGGCCGCTTTCGACTTCGGCGGCGCATTGGACGAAGATGCCAAACTGCTGTATCGCCTTAACGGCATCGCCGGCACCAAAGAGACCGGTATCAAAGATCACAAGGAAAAACGCTTCGCCATCGCACCGGCGCTGACCTATATCGCCAATGAAGACACGACGTTCACCCTGTTGACCAGCTATCAAAAGGAACCGGAGAACGGCTACCGCAACTTCCTGCCGACCTCCGGCGTGGCGATCAAAAGCAGCGCCGGCTATCTGCCGTATGATTTCAACGTCAGCGATCCCGGTTTCAATCAGGCTCGCCGCGAACAAACCTCGTTCGGCTATATCTTCGAGCACTATATTAACGACGTTTTCTCTTTCCAGCAGAACATGCGTTACACCACGGTGGATGAACGTTACAAATATCTGGTGTTCATGTCGCAAGCCAAAAACAGCACGCTGCTGCAGCGCCGTCCGCAAAAAGATATCGTCAAATCCCATGAGCTGGGGTTGGACAACCAACTGAAAGCGCAATTCAGCACCGGCGACGTCGAGCACAGCGTGTTGACCGGCCTTGACTACAAGTGGAGCAAGGTCAATACCCAAAACTGGCGCGGCGACAGCGCGGGCTATTTCCTCGACTGGACTCGGCCGGTTTACGGCATGCCGGTCAACGAAAGCGCATTGCCGAAGGTCACCGATAACCGCAAGGTGCTGGATCAACTCGGCGTTTATCTGCAGGATCAGATGAGCTACGGCGGTTGGAACTTGTTGTTGTCGCTGCGTAACGACTGGACCGAGCTGCGCACTCAGGACATGTTGAGATCCAGCGACAGTCAGCAAAACGACACCAAGCTGACTGGCCGCAGCGGCCTGCTGTACGCCTTTGACAACGGTATTGCCCCGTACATCAGCTACAGCACATCGTTTGAACCCAACCTCGATACCGGCGCGCCGGGCACCGATCCGTTCAAGCCCACCACCGGTGAACAAACCGAAATCGGCGTGAAATTCCAGCCGAAGAACAGCAACACGCTGCTGACGCTGGCGTTGTTCGATCTGACGCAGAAAAACGTCAGCTCCACCAACCCGGTAACCAAATACAAGGAGCAGATCGGCAAAGTGCGCTCCAAGGGGCTGGAAGCCGAAGTGCATTCACAGCTCACCCCGGCCATCGCGCTCATGGCGGCCTACACCTATACCGACATCGTTACCAAAGAAACCTATGTCGACGATCAGCGCGGCAAGACGCTGGTGATGGTGCCGACGCACGCCGCCTCCGCCTGGGGAACCTACAGCTTCCTGCAAGGGCCGCTGAAAGGCTTCTCCACCGGCGCTGGGGTACGTTACAACGGCGCCAGCCAAGGCGATGCGACCAACACCTACAAAGTGCCGGCCTTTACGCTGTATGACTGGATGGCGCGCTACGAATTGGCAGAAGTGGCTCCGAGCCTGGCAGGCGCCGCGCTGCAGGTTAACGTCAACAACCTGACCGACAAGCATTACGTTTCGTCCTGCGGCGGCATGGACGCCTGTTTCTACGGCAGCGGCCGCACCGTCACCGCCACGGTCAGCTACAGCTGGTAAAACCTTTGGGCGCCGCATTGCCGCGGCGCCCTGCTTTATTTCTCCAGCGATACCTGCTTGAAGATGTGTTTGCCGAACGGGTCTATCTCGTAGCCTTTCACTTCCTTGCGCACCGGTTCGAAGATGGTCGAGTGCGCGATCATCAGCGCCGGCATCTGATCGTGCATCATCACCTGCGCCTGCTGGTACATCGCCACCCGCTTGGCGTGATCGTTCTCTTCGCGCGCCTGCAGGATCAGCTGGTCGAACGGTTTATAGCACCATTTCGCCGAGTTCGAACCACCGAGCGAAGCGCAGGTGAACAGCGGCCCGAAGAAGTTGTCCGGATCGCCGTTGGCGGTGGTCCAGCCCATTAGCGCCGTCTGGTGCTCGCCGTTTTTAATCCGCTGCAAATATTCGCCCCACTCGAAGGTGACGATTTTGGCGCGCACGCCGATTTTGGCCCAGTCGGCCTGGATCATCTCCGCCATGCGTTTGGCGTTGGGGTTATAGGGCCGCTGCACCGGCATCGCCCACAGATCGATGTCGAACCCCTGCCCCAGCCCGGCCTCCTGCAACAGCTGCTTCGCCCGCTCCGGCGAATACGGGTAGTCTTCAAGCTGCGCGTTGCTGCCCCACTGGGTCGGCGGCAGCAGATTCTTGGCCGGCTGGCCGGCGCCGTGGAACACCGCCTCGATGATCGCCGGCTTGTTGACCGCCAGCGCCAACGCCTGGCGCACCTTGACGTTATCCAACGGTTTCTTCTGGGTGTTGAACGCCAGGAAGCCGATATTCAAGCCGGATTTTTCCATCACCTGAAGGTTGCCGTCCTGCCGCATGCGCGCCAGATCCGCCGGATTGGGGAACGGCATCACCTGACACTCGTTCTTTTGCAGCTTGGCGTAACGCACCGTCGCATCCGGCGTGATCGAAAACACCAGCCGGTCGATCTTCGGTTTGCCTTCCCAGTAACGATCGAACGCCTTGTAGAGGATTTTCGCGTCTTTCTGATACTGCACCAGTTGGAACGGCCCGGTGCCGATCGGATCGTTGTCCACCCGCTGCGGCGTACCGGCCTTCAGCATCGCGTCGGCATATTCCGCCGAAAAAATGGTGGCGAAGTACATGCCCAGATCGGCGACGAACGGCGCCTCGGCGCGGGAGAGCTCAAAGCGCACGGTGTTGTCGTCCACCTTGACGATCCGGTCGATCAGCGTGCCGAACTCCATCGACTCGAAGTTGGTGTAGGCGCCGTTGGAGACCTTGTGATACGGGTTGTTGGCGTCCTTTTGCCGCATAAACGAGAAGATGACGTCATCGGCGTTGAAATCGCGGGTGGGCGTAAAATATTTATTGCTCTGGAATGCCACGCCCTTGCGCAGGTGGAAGGTATAGCGCTTGCCGTCCTCGCTCACCTCCCAGCTTTCCGCCAGGCTGGGTTGCAGCTCGACGGTGCCGGGTTTGAAGTCCACCAGCCGGTTGTAGATCGCCGCCGAACTGGCGTCCACCGTGGTGCCGGAGGTGAACAGCTGCGGGTTGAAGCCTTCCGGCGAGCCTTCGGAACAGTAGACCAGCGTATTGGCCCGCGCGCCGCCGGCAATCGCCAACGCCAGCAGCCCGATCGTTATTGCTTTTCTTTTCATTGCGCTATCCCCAGTGGTGAAAAAACAGCCCAACGGTTAGCAATAAATCATGCGGTTAGCGATGTAAAGGACAAATTCCGCGCATAAAAACGGGCAGGCGCGCATGCGGCCTGCCCGGTGAAACGGCGCGAGGATGATGAAATTAAATCATCTGGCTGAAGTTCATCTGCGCCATCAGCTTATAGTTGTCGGCGTAGTCGACCGGAATGGCCACCACCACCGGCCCCTGGATCGCCATCGCCTTGCGCAGCATCGGCCGCAGATCGTCCACCGACTGCACGGCGAAACCGACCGCGCCGCAGGATTCCGCGTAGGCTTTGAAGTCGATCGGCCCAAACTCCACGCCGGATTTGCGCTGGTATTTGTTCACTTCCTGCATCTCCACCATGTTGTAGGCGTTATCGACCCAGATGACGTGCACGATGTTGTTTTTCAGTCGCACCGCGGTCTCCAGCTCCATGCTCGACTGCATGAACCCGCCGTCGCCGGAGATAGACACCACTTTATCGCCGGGGCGCACCAGCGCCGCGCCGATGGCCCACGGCAGCGCCACCCCCATGGTTTGCTGGCCGTTGGAGATCAACAGCTGACGGGCGCGGAAGCTGTACAGGTAGCGGGCGATCCAGATATGGAAGCTGCCCATGTCCACGCACAGGGTTACGTCGTCGCTGACGATGTCCTGCAGCTCCTTGACGATGCGCAGCGGGTGGATCGGCATGCCGCCGCGGCGCGCGGCGCGCTCCGCCAGTTCCGTGCGTTGGCGGCCGAGATCGGTGAGGATCAGCTCCACCTCCGGCGGCACGCAGACCGCCTCAGTGAACGTTTCGGTCATCATGTTCAGCGTGGCGCTGATGTTGCCCACCAGCTCGACGTCCGGCCGATAGCAGGTGTCGATATCCGCCGGCAGCACGTCGATGTGCACCAGTTTCAGCCGCCCGTGGCTGTTCCACATGCAGGGATCGTATTCGATCGGATCATAGCCGACGCTGACCACCAGATCGGCCTTCTGCAACAGCTGATCGGCCGGCTGGTTGTTGAACAGGCCGACGCGGCCGGCGAAACGGGCGAAGTGGTTGACGTCGATCACCCCCGCCGCCTGATAGGTGCCGACCACCGGCATATGGGTGCGGTACAGCAGATGGCGCACCGCCTCGCTGTTCTCCGGCCGGCTGGCCTGCAGGCCGAGCAGCAATACCGGGCATTTGGCCTGCCGGATCAGTTTCACCGCCGCCTGAATGTCGTCCGCCGCCGCGGCCCCCATGCGCGGCAAGCGGCAGCCGGCCAGCACCGGCGCGCTCACCGGTTCATTGACGATATCCATCGGCAGGCTAACGAACGACGCCCCCGGCCGGCCGAACTCGGCGCGGCGAAAGGCGTTGGCGATCACCTCGGAAATTGCCGAACCGGCATGCACTTCGGCGCAATACTTGGTCACCGGCCGGAACATGCTGACGGTATCCATGCTCTGGTGCGTCTGTTTCAGGCTGTCGGCGCGCTTCACCGCCCCGCCGAAGGCCACCACCGCGTCCCCTTCCGAAGTGGCGGTGGCCAGCCCGGTTATCAGGTTGGAGCTGCCCGGCCCGGAGGTAACCAGCGCCACCCCGGCTTTGCCGGTCAGGCGGCCGACCGCCGCCGCCATAAAGGCCGCGTTGGCCTCATGCCGCACCACCACCGTTTCAATCGATGGCGCGTCCTCCAGCGAGTCGAACACCCGATCGATCTTGGCGCCCGGAATGCCGAAAACGTGTTTGACGCCCTGCGCTTCCAGGTTTTTCACCACCAAATCGGCGCCGCATTGCCAGTCATTGCCTGTTTTTTCCTGTGCCATGGTTCCACCTCCTAAGAAAACGATCGCCGGGGTTAGCCCTCGGCGGAACGAATCGCGCGATCCAAATCCTCTGGACAGAGGTTGGCGCGCAAGAAATCCGCATCATGCGGCAACTGAAGATTGAGACGCGTGATGACGCCGAACTGCAGACGGCCATGATCGAGCTGGTAGTCCAGCACGTGGCCGCCGCCGCTGCGGTCGTCGGTAACGAAGTGTTCGTGATAGCCGGCCACGCCGATGCCCTGCATGTAATCTGGCGAGCGGAAGCCGACCAGCGTGCCGCGCCGCTGATGGAACGAGAAGGTCGGCTGCTCTTCTATCGCCTCCAGCATCGGGCGGTAGGGCCGCTCCTGGCGCGGCACGGTGCGGGTTTCCACGTGGCTGAACTCACCGTCGACCCGCACCGCGCAAAACAGGTTCGGCGAAGCGACCTGCTCGTCGATGCACTGGTGCAGCTGCGCCTTGGTGATCGGCCGGTCGAACTGCTGGCTGACGCTGGGCTGGAAAAAGGTGACGACGGCGAAGGGGGTTTGCTGTTGCAGGCCGGCCGGCCGGGCGCTGCCGTCGGCGCGCAGCTGGTGTATTTCCTGGTCGAAAGCGATCAGTTCGCCGTCCAGGTGATTGAAGGTGCCGAGGCCGAAATCGCCGTGCTTGAGCAGCTCGGCAATAGTTGTTTCACCCTCGTAGACCCCGTCGATGAGCGCGCTCATCAGCGAGATTTGATAGATTTCGCCCTCCCCGGCGTTGATCGACTGCCTGGCAAAACCCTGCGCCAAATGGCGCGCACAGGCACACCCGTGTTTTTCGTTCATGACTGACTCCTCCACCAGCGCGAAACCGCGGTTCCGCGCGTTCAAAAGACCCACCGACGGTGAGCCAAGATGCCCCCCAAGGCGCGTTCATCAGTTGGAACGATTCAGCCTGAGGCGACAAAAAAACCGGCACGGCTGGCCGGCCGATAACCAGGCATCAGATCAGAATGAGATAAAGTAAAGGCTTACTAATCATTAAGACTGAACCGGTTATCAAATTGAACGGTTAATCTGGTGTTGGAGCGGCAATCAACTCCGCAGGCGGCTCACGCGGCCTGGGAAAAACATCTGCTATTTGGTGCTAAGCGCCGCGAGGTTTATGCGTTTTCTCTCTATGCGGCCGGGATGGGACGGCGCCGAAGCCCGTCGTCAACCCGCAGCCAGAGTAGCCGCCGCGCCGCCGGCAGAGAAGCGGGTATTCATAAGAAACGCTTTTGCATATAATGCAAAAATGAATGACGCCCGCTATGTAGAACATCTGCCAATTTTTCTCGACGTCGCCCGCCTGGGCAGCTTTTCCGCAGCTGCGCGCCGGCTGGGCATGGTGCCCTCCTCGCTGGTGCGCCACATCGATGCCCTGGAAAGCGCGCTCGGCGCCGCGCTGTTCGTGCGCTCCACCCGTGGCCTGCTGCTGACCGACGCCGGCGAACTGCTGCTGACGCGCGCCGCCGCGCTGATGACGGACATCACCGGCCTTCGCGCCGAGCTGAGCGCGCTGAACGAAACGCCGCAGGGCACGCTGCGCATCAGCTGCCTGCCAACCTTCGGCAAAACCTATGTGCTGCCGCTGCTGCCGACGCTGGCGGAACGCTACCCGCAGCTGTCGGTCGACCTCGATCTGACCGAACGCCAGACCGATCCGACGCAGGAGCGGCTCGACGCCGCCCTCCGCATCGGCGAACAGAAGGACAGCGCGCTGTATGCCAGCCGCATCGCCACCCAACGCTGGGTGATGTGCGCTAGCCCCGCCTACGTCGCCCGCTATGGCCTGCCGGCCGATCTGGAAGCGCTGCCGCAGCATCGGCTGATCGCCCGCTACCACAAGCAGCAGCCGGCCTGCTGGGCGCAGATCCTCGACGCGGCGCTGATGAACCGCTGCACTATGGCGCTGCGCTGCGACGACTTCACCGCGCAGCGCCAGGCCGCGCTGCTCGGGCTCGGCATCGCCTTTCTGCCCAACTGGGTGGTGGGGCCGGACGTGCAACACGGGCAACTGGTGCAGATGCTACAAGATCCGCGCCATGAGCAGCAAGGCATCTATCTGCTGCGCCCGATGGCGAAGGTGTCCGCCCGGCTGGCGGCCTTCACCGCCCTGCTGCAGCAAACCCTCGGTCAGCCGCCCAACTGGGGGTAAAGCGGCGTTACCCGGCCGCGCAGCGCCGGGTTGTCACTCTCGTCTTTCAGTTCGACGCCGGTCAGCCGGCGCTGGAACGCCTGCTCCAGCAGCCAGGCCAATTTGAACGCCGCCTGCGGGTAATCCAGCCCCTCGGGGCGCACGTTGGAGATGCAATTGCGCTCGGCGTCCGTTCTGCGCGCGTTCGGCCCCCAGGTCAAATAGACACCCAGGCTGTCCGGCGACGACAGCCCCGGCCGTTCGCCAATCAGCACCGCCACCGCCCGGGCCTGCAGGCATTCGCCGATCTCATCCCCCAGCGCCACCCGCGCCTGATGCGCCAGCACCACCGGCGCAACGGTCAGCCCCAGCGTATCGAGATAGGGCCGCAGCGCCTGCAGCAGCGGCAGCGCCTGGCGGTGCACCGCCTTGGAGGAGAGGCCGTCCGCCACTATCAGCAGCAGATCGACGCGGCGCGATGGCGAACCGAGCAGCAGGCTGCGGCTATCCGACGCCAACCGCCGCCCCAGATCCGGCCGGCGCAGATAGGCGGCGCGGTCGGCGGCCTGGCTGTGCACCGCCAGCGTGGGCCAACCGGCATCGTGCAGATCCGCCGCCAGCCGCTCGCTGTCGAAAGGCTGATGCACCGCGTCGCGCGCCTGGGCATGAGCCAGGCCGAAGCGCAGCAGTTCGTCGGTCGGCAGGCTGGCGCCGGTGCGCCCCAGCGCGATGCGCGCATCGGTAAAGGCGCGCAGCGCGTCCCAGCTGTTGACGTGAACCGGTTTGCTCATGTGCGTTCTCCCTGCAGCGCCAGTAGCAGCGGATGATTGGCGGCGGCATCGCGCAGCCGCCCGCGTTCGTCGGTGATGTTCGTCGCCGCCAACCAGGCGGCGAACTCTGGCGCGTGCTTCAGCCCCAGCAGCTCGCGGATATAGAGCGCGTCATGGAACGACGTGCTTTGGTAGTTGAGCATGATGTCGTCCGCGCCCGGCACGCCGATCAGGAACGTCAACCCGGCGGCGGCCAACAGCGTCAGCAGCGTGTCCATGTCGTCCTGATCGGCTTCGGCATGGTTGGTGTAGCAGACGTCGCAGCCCAGCGGCAGGCCGAGCAGCTTGCCGCAGAAGTGATCCTCCAGCCCGGCGCGGATAATTTGCTTGCCGTCATACAGGTATTCGGGGCCGATAAACCCTACCACGGTGTTGATCAGCAGCGGCGAGAAATGGCGCGCCACCGCATAGGCGCGCGCCTCGCAGGTTTGCTGATCGACGCCGTGATGGGCGTTGGCCGACAGGCAGCTGCCCTGCCCGGTTTCGAAATACATCACGTTGTCGCCCAGCGTGCCGCGCCTGAGGCTCAGCGCCGCCTGCTGCGCTTCCGCCAGCAGCGCCAAACTGATGCCGAAACCGCGATTGGCCGCTTCGGTACCGGCGATCGACTGAAACACCAGATCCACCGGCGCGCCGCGCTCTATCAGCCGCAGCGTGTTGGTCACGTGGGTCAGCACGCAGGATTGGGTGGGAATGGCAAAGCGCTGGATCACGTCGTCCAGCATGTAGTTGAGCTTTTCCAGCAGCGGCAGGCTGTCGCTGGCCGGATTGATGCCGACCACCGCGTCGCCGCTGCCGTACAGCAGGCCGTCCAGCATGCTGGCGGCGATGCCCTGCAGGCTGTCGGTCGGGTGATTGGGCTGCAGCCGCACGCTGAGGTGGCCCGGCAGGCCAATCGTATTGCGAAAGCGCGTCACCACCCGGCACTTCTTGGCCACCAAAATCAGATCCTGATTGCGCATGATCTTGCTCACCGCCGCCGCCATCTCCGGCGTGATGCCGGCCGCCACCTGCGCCAGCATGGCGCTGTCCGCCTGCTCGCTCAACAGCCAGTCGCGAAAATCGCCGACCGTGAGGTGCGAGATGGGCTCGAAGGCGGCACCATCGTGGCCGTCGATAATCAGGCGCGTCACCTCGTCCTGTTCGTAGGGCACCAGCGCCTGCTGCAGGAACGTCTTGAGCGGCAAGTCCGCCAGCGCGATGCGCGCCGCCATGCGCTCTTCGGCGCTGTGCGCCGCCACCTCCGCCAGATAATCGCCGGAACGCGCCGGCGAAGCCTTCGCCATCAGCTGACGCAGATCGCCGAAGCGATAGCCACGTTGGCCCACCGTTGCCTGATACATAGCCCCCCTCCCTTGCCCCGAGTGACGAGATAAAAGCCCTGCACCAAGTGTAGTCAGTGAGAGAAGAAAATTAATTTGCCTGCGATCGCCGTCATCGCGCTTCCCGCCATTTCACCCGCCGCCGCTTCGGGTTACAGTAGCCGCGAAAACAGGAGGGGTGATGGATCCGCAACGGCAAATTATCGACTGGCTGCAACAAGATGACGCGCGCATGGCCGCCCTGCGCACCGTGCGCCGGCTCGGCCTGAATGACTGGTGCCTCGGCGCCGGCTTCGTACGCAATCTGGTGTGGGATCGGCGCCACGGTTATGTGGAGCCCACGCCGCTCAACGATATCGACGTGATCCACTTCGATGCGGAGCGTGCGGACGCCGAGCGCGATCGCATGCTGGAGGCGCGGCTGCAGCAATGGCTGCCGCAGCCGTGGTCGGTCAAGAATCAGGCGCGCATGCATCTGCGCGGCGGCCGGGCGCCTTACCGCAACAGCGAAGAGGCCATCAGCTTCTGGACCGAAGTGGAAACGGCGATCGGCGCGCGCCTGAACGCCGACGACAGCCTCACGCTGGTGGCTCCCTTCGGGCTCGCGGCGCTGTTCGGCGACACCATCACCTTCAACGTGAAAAACGGCGATCGCGCTGCCTATGCCCAGCGGGTGCTCGACAAAGGCTGGCTGCAGCATTGGCCGCGCCTGCGGCAGGTAAAGATTTAGCCGCCGCTGCCGATACCCTGAACAGCGATATACCGACTCAGGGAGAGCATCCATGTCGACCAGCATCACCATGATCGTACCGATCAAAAATACCGTTCCCGGCGTCAGCAACGTCTTCAGCGCGCCGGGCCATCAGGGCGAATTGCTGATGGCCAAACCGGTCAACAACCAGCCGGAAGGCGGCAAGGCGAAGAAAAGCGAAGGTGCCAACGGCAATGACGAACCGGCAAATCTCAACGAAAGCCGCGCCTCGGCGCGCATCAAGGCGCTGAACCGGCAGATTCAGGCTCTGCAGCAAAAGCTGGTGGAGCTGAAGGACTCCAGCGCCGATCCCAAAGAGATCGAGAAGCAGAAACAGCTGATCGAAGCGCAGATCAAGATGCTGCAGGCCGAGATCGCGCGCATCCAGAAAGAAGAAATGGAAAAGCAGCAGCAGGAGCAAATGGAAAAAGCCGCGGCGCAAGCCGGCGACGGCGTAAACCGCCCGACGCCGCTCAACGCGGTGGACGTCTATATCTGAGTCAATATTCCGCGTTTTCCTGCCGGCGCTGGTGCAGCAGCGCCGCCTGCTGACGCGCGACCTGCCAGATGGCCTCCGCCGCCGGCGTCAGCGAGCGATTTTTACGCCGCACCAGCATCAGCGCGCGATTGATCTCCGGCACCAGCCGCCGCACCCGGAGCCGCCCCCCTTCCGGCAGCGGCAGCGCCAACGCCGGGAAGATGCTGATGCCGATCCCCTCCGCCACCATCGGAAACAGCGTGGCCGGATGGCCGATTTCTTGCACCACCTGCGCCTCGACGCCCTGCTGCCTCAGCGCGCTGTCGATCAACGGCCGGCTGCCCGACGCGTAATCCTGCAACACCAGGCGGCAGCCGTTTAACGCCGACCAACGCACCTCTTGCTGCGCAGCAAACGGGTGGTCGTCGCGGCACAGCAGCAGGAACGGTTCATGCAGCACCGCTTCGCACTCCAGATCCACCGCCTGCACCGGATCGACCACGATGCCGAAATCCACCTCGGCGTTGCGCACGCTGTGCAGTACCTGCTGCTGCGCCTGATCGCGCAGCATGATGCGGATCTCCGGGTATTCGCGTTCGCCGGCGGCGATGCACTGCGGCATCAGGTGGGCGGAAATGGTCTGGCTGGTCGCCACCCGCACCGTGCCGCTGCGCTGTACGCCAAAGCTGCGCGCATCCAGCAACGCGGCCTGCAGTTCGTCCAGCAGCCGTTCGACCCGGTTGGCCAGCCGCAGGCCGGCATCGGTCAACACCACTTCACGCGTGGTGCGATCCAGCAGGCGCACGCCGACCTCCGCCTCCAGCTCTTTCACGCTGTGGCTGACCGCCGATTGCGTCAGGCCGATCGCCTCGCCGGCGCGGCTGAAGCTGCCGTGGCGGGCGACAGCGACGAACACCCGCAGCTGTTTGAGTGAGTAATTCATGTGTTTTATTCATATATAAATTAAATAAATCAATTTAATTATTATATGCCCACGCGGGAGAATAGCCCCATCGATTTTCTACCCG
Organism: Serratia sp. CY38905; assembly: GCF_052168875.1. Classification (NCBI taxonomy): domain Bacteria; kingdom Pseudomonadati; phylum Pseudomonadota; class Gammaproteobacteria; order Enterobacterales; family Yersiniaceae; genus Serratia; species Serratia sp. CY38905. The sequence continues at coordinate 339,657 of NZ_JBJNLV010000003.1, forward strand.
AGCGCATCGCCATGAGATTCCTGCCCGATCGTTTTACCCTGACGCTGATCGCCACCGTGCTGCTGGCTTCTTTCCTGCCGGCGCGCGGCGAGTTCGTCGGCTGGCTCAACGTCCTGACCATCGCCGCCATCGCCCTGCTGTTCTTCATGCACGGCGCCAAGCTGTCGCGCGAGGCCATCCTGGCCGGCAGCAATAACTGGCGGCTGCATCTGTGGGTGATGTTCAGCACCTTCATCATTTTTCCGGCGCTGGGGATGCTGTTCGCCTGGTGGGCGCCGATCGACGTCAGCCCCGAGCTGTACGCCGGTTTCATCTACCTGTGCATCCTGCCCGCCACCGTGCAATCGGCCATCGCCTTCACCTCGCTGGCGGGCGGCAACGTGGCGGCGGCGGTGTGCAGCGCCTCCGCCTCCAGCCTGCTGGGGATCTTCGTGTCGCCGCTGTTGGTTGGCCTGCTGATGAACGTGCACGGCGATACCGGCAGCCTGCGGCAGGTGGGCTCGATCGTGCTGCAACTGCTGGTGCCGTTCGTCGCCGGCCACCTGCTGCGGCCGCTGATCGGCGGCTGGATCGAGCGCCATCGCCCGCTGATCGGCAAAACCGACCAGACCTCGATTCTGCTGGTGGTGTACGCCGCCTTCAGCGAGGCGGTCACACACGGCATCTGGCATCAGGTGGGGATCGGTTCGCTGGCGTTTATCGTCGGCGGCAGCATCGTGCTGCTGACGATCGTGCTGGTGGTGAACACCTATATGGCGCGCTGGCTGGGATTCAGCAAGGCGGACGAGATCACCATCGTGTTCTGCGGCTCGAAGAAGAGCCTGGCGAACGGCATTCCGATGGCCAATATCCTGTTCCCGGCGGCGACGGTGGGGATCATGGTGCTGCCGCTGATGGTGTTCCATCAGGTGCAGCTGATGACCTGTGCGGTGCTGGCGAAAAGGTATCAGCGCAAGCAGCAGGCGCAACAGGCGGTGCCCAACGCCAACGCGCAGGCCTCGCGCGGGTAAAAAAAGACGGGCCGGGGCCCGTCAGTTCAACTTTTCTTCAGCGGCTTGACCAGGTGGTCAAGCCCTTCGATTTTAATCGCCAGCGTCATCTCCATCAGCATGCCGAGCTTGCCTTTGGGAAATTCACCCTTGCGGGCGAACCACAGCAGGTACTCTTCAGGCAGATCGATCAGCACCCGTCCCTGGTACTTGCCGAACGGCATCACGGTATTGGCGATCTCCAGCAGGTTTTCCTTTTCCATCAGTCACCCAGCAGGCGGATCATCTCCGCTTCGTCGATCACGGCGATACCCAGCTCCTGCGCCTTCGCCAGCTTGGAGCCGGCCGCTTCGCCGGCGATCACCAAATCGGTTTTCTTCGACACGCTGCCGCTGACCTTGGCGCCCAGCGCCGTCAGGCGATCTTTGGCCTCGTCGCGCGACAGCTGGCTCAGCGAGCCGGTCAGCACCACGGTTTTGCCGGCGAACGGGCTGTCTATCTCTTCGGCGACCACCACCACCGGCGCCGGCCAGTGAATGCCGATCTCGGCGCCCACCAGCTCGTTGATCACCTGCTGATTGAGCGCTTCATCAAGGAAATTGCGGGTGTGTTTGGCCACCACTTCGCCGACGTCCGGCACCTCTTTCAGCGCCTCGATATCGGCGGCGAACAGCTTCTCGAGCGATCCGAAATGCGCCGCCAGATTGGCGGCGGTCGCTTCGCCGACCTCGCGAATGCCCAGCGCATACAGGAAACGGGCGAAGGTGGTCTGCTTGGATTTCTCCAGCGCATTGACCAGATTCTGCGCCGATTTCGGCCCCATGCGATCCAGGCCGGTCAGAATGCCGGCGGACAAGCGGAACAGATCGGCCGGGTTCTTCACGTACTCTTTGTCCACCAGCTGCTCGATGATCTTGTCGCCCATGCCTTCAACGTCCAGCGCGCGGCGGGAAACGAAGTGCTTCAACGCCTCTTTGCGCTGCGCGCCGCAGATAAGACCGCCGGTGCAGCGCGCTACCGCCTCGCCTTCCACGCGCTCAACGTCGGAGCCGCACACCGGGCAGTGCAGCGGGAACACCACTTCGCGCGCATCCTGTGGCCGCCGGTCTTCCAGCACCCCCACCACCTGCGGGATCACGTCGCCGGCGCGGCGCACGATCACCGTATCGCCGATGCGCAGCCCCAAACGCTCAATTTCATCGGCGTTGTGCAAGGTGGCGTTGCTGACGGTCACCCCGGCCACCAGCACCGGCTCAAGGCGCGCCACCGGCGTAATCGCGCCGGTGCGGCCAACCTGAAACTCCACTTCGCGCACTACGGTGATCTGCTCCTGCGCCGGGAATTTGAACGCCGTCGCCCAGCGCGGCGCACGCGCCACGAAGCCCAGCGTTTCCTGTAGATCGATGTCGTCAATCTTGATCACCACGCCGTCGATGTCGAAACCGAGCTGCGCGCGGTCCTGCTCGACCTGGCGATAAAACGCCAGCACTTCCTCGCTGCCGGTGCGGCGCTGGGCGCGATCGCTGACCGGCAGGCCCCAGGCCTTGAACTGCATCAGGCGCTCAAAGTGGCTGCGCGGCAGTTCGCCGCCTTCCAGCAGGCCGACGCCGTAGCAGAAGAAGGTCAGCGGGCGTTTGGCGGTAATGCGCGGATCGAGCTGGCGCAGCGAGCCGGCGGCGGCGTTGCGCGGGTTGGCGAACACCTTGCCGTCTTTGCGCCGGGCTTCTTCGTTCATCTGTTCAAAACCAGCCTGCGGCATGAACACTTCCCCGCGCACTTCCAGCCGGCGCGGGATGTTGTCGCCGGTCAGGCGCAGCGGAATGGCGCGAATGGTGCGCACGTTGGAGGTGATGTTTTCGCCGGTGGTGCCGTCGCCGCGCGTCGCCGCGCGCACCAGCTCACCGTCTTCGTACAGCAGGCTGACCGCCAGGCCGTCCAGCTTCAGCTCGCAGCAGAAGGTCAGCGGATCGCTGCTTTTGAGCCTGTCCTGCACGCGCTTGTAAAACGCCAGGAAGCTTTCTTCGTCGAACACGTTGTCCAGCGACAGCATCGGCACTTCGTGGCGCACCTGGTCAAACGCCGCCAGCGGTGCGGCGCCCACGCGCTGGGTCGGCGAATCGGCGGTGATCAACGCCGGATGCGCGCTCTCCAGCTCGCGCAGTTCGCGCATCAGGCGGTCATATTCCGCATCCGGCACTTCCGGCGCATCCAGCACATGATACTGGTATTCATGATGGCGCAATGTGGCTCGTAGTTGATTGATTTGTTGGATTATCGATTCCATGGCTCACCATCAAAGATAAAAAACCCCCGGCTAGCGGGGGCTTTGTTGTTACGGATGTTCTGTGCGCGCGGCAACCCGGTCAGGCGTTGTTTTCCAACACTTCACGGATGCGCGCTTTGTAGGTTTCCAGCTTCTGCGGCGTCATCATGCGGCGCTCGTCGTCCAGCACCACGCCGCCCACGTCGTCGGCGATGCGCTGTGCCGACTGCAGCATCAGCTTGAAGTTCTGATTGGCGTCGCCGTAAGACGGCACCATCATGAACATCGACACGCCCGGCGTGGAGAAGTCGGACATCATGTCAGGATCGAACGATCCCGGCTTGACCATGTTCGCCAGGCTGAACAGCACCGGGCCGCTGCCGGCCGGGCTGATATGGCGGTGGAAGATGCCCATTTCGCCAAACTGGAAGCCGGCCTGCAACACGCTCTGCAGCAGCACTTCGCCGCCGATCACGCCGCCCTGGTGGGCCGCGACGTGCAGCACCAGCACGGTCTCTTTCAGTTTAGCCTGAATTGGCGCAGCCGCCGGCTGCGGTGCAGGTTCCGGCGCAGGCTTCACTTCCGGCGCTGGCTGCACAGGGGCCGGCTCGGCGTGGAATGCCGGTTCCGCCACCTGCGGCGCCTCATGTTCATGCGGCAGATCGTCGACGCGCGGCTCACGGCGCGCGGCCGGTTGCGGTTGCTGCGGTTCGGCCGGTTCTTCGTCCGGCGCGTAGTTGTTCAGCAGGATGTCATCATACTCCGGCCGCTGAGACAGCGGAGGCGGCGTCTGATGGGCAGCCGGCTGAACGGCGCGGGGCGCTGGCGCAGCCGCCGGAGCGGGCTTCGGCGCGGCCACGGGTTCTTCGCGTGCGGCATCGAAATGGCCGAATGACGGCTCGTCTTGCGGGTGAGCGGCGCGTACGCGCACCTCACCGACGCCTTCTTCGAGATCGTCGATCGGAGTTTGTTCACGTTCCTTTTGGGAACGTTTGGCTGGGCGATCGCGGAAGAGCGCTGACCGTTCTTTGCGACTGGTCCACAGACCGTGCAATAACAGCGCTATTATGGCGATCGCGCCAACAACGATTAATATCAGACGCAAATCCTGCATCATTGCTATCTCTGTTGTTCCAATACATTGCCACCGCGGCAAACATTCACTCTTTAACTCTATTTGCCCGCGCACACAAGTGCAAGTCCGTGCTGAACTTTATGCCAATAAAGATGATTATACTGCCTTTTTCTGCTGGTTTTTCAGCCAACCCTACCCTAGCCAGTGGAAAATCATCCCTATATGATAATGATGCCTGTTCAGACAACGAGATAACTTAAGATATGTCCTATACGCAGCCCCCTTCCCGTTCGACCAGCGGCATTCACTATTTCGCCGAGGGTTGGCGCCTGATTTCGCGCCCGGGGATTAAACGCTATGTGGTCCTGCCGTTGCTGGTCAACGTGCTGCTGATGGGTTCCGCTTTCTGGTGGCTGTTCAGCCAACTCGGCGACTGGATCCCGGCGATGATGAGCCACGTTCCCGACTGGCTGCAATGGTTGAGCTACCTGCTGTGGCCGCTGGTGGTCATTTCGGTGCTGTTGGTGTTCAGCTATCTGTTCAGCACCATCACCAACCTGATCGCCGCGCCGTTCTGCGGCCTGCTGGCCGAGCAGCTCGAAGGCAGCCTGACCGGCAAACCGCTGCCGGACACCGGCCTGCTCGGCATCGCCAAAGATTTGCCGCGCATCATGGCGCGCGAATGGCGCAAGTTGATGTATTACCTGCCGCGCGCGCTGCTGCTGCTGGCGCTGTACTTCGTGCCCGGCATCGGCCAGACGGTGGCGCCGGTGCTGTGGTTCCTGTTCAGCGCCTGGATGCTGGCGATCCAGTATTGCGACTACCCGTTCGACAACCACAAGGTGAGCTTTGCCGACATGCGCCGCGCCTTGCGCCAGCACAAACCCGCTAACCTGCAGTTCGGCGCGCTGGTCAGCCTGTTCACCATGATCCCGATCCTCAACCTTGTGATCCTGCCGGTCGCCGTCTGCGGCGCCACCGCCATGTGGGTCGATCGCTACCGCTCACAGTTCGTCCGATAACCGCCGCTTTTTACCGCCGATAGCGCGGGAATTTTCGACAGGGGGCGCATTTCGCGCCCTTATCATTGTGCTTAAAACTTATTTCCTAATAACATATAGATATACCAATTCTTTACTTCCCTGCCGGTACTGTTAGCGTATGCTTTCGATGTTCCCCACATTTTCATAGAGTTAAAGGACGGGCTATGAGCAAGATATATGAAGACAACTCATTAACAATCGGCCATACGCCGCTGGTTCGTCTGAACCGTATCGGCAACGGACGCATTCTGGCCAAGGTTGAATCACGCAACCCGAGCTTCAGCGTCAAATGCCGCATCGGTGCCAATATGATTTGGGATGCGGAACAACGCGGCGTGTTGACCGCCGGCAAAGAGCTGGTGGAGCCGACCAGCGGCAACACCGGCATCGCGCTGGCCTTCGTTGCCGCCGCACGCGGTTACAAGCTGACGCTGACCATGCCGGAAACCATGAGCATCGAGCGCCGCAAGCTGCTCAAGGCGCTGGGCGCCAATCTGGTGCTGACCGAAGGGGCGAAAGGCATGAAAGGCGCCATCGCCAAAGCGGAAGAGATCGTCGCCACCGATCCGAATCGTTACCTGATCCTGCAACAGTTCAGCAACCCGGCCAACCCGGCGATCCATGAAAAAACCACCGGCCCGGAAATCTGGGAAGACACCGACGGCGACGTCGACGTATTCATCTCCGGCGTCGGCACCGGCGGCACGCTGACCGGCGTCAGCCGCTACATCAAGAACACCAAAGGCAAGGCCATCACCACCGTGGCGGTCGAGCCGACCGACTCGCCGGTCATCAGCCAGGCGCTGGCCGGTGAAGAGCTGAAACCGGGCCCGCACAAGATCCAGGGCATCGGCGCCGGCTTCATTCCGGGCAACCTCGATCTGGACCTGGTGGATCGCGTCGAGAAAGTCTCCAACGACGAGGCCATCAGCATGGCGCGCCGCCTGATGGACGAAGAAGGCATCCTGGCGGGCATTTCCTCAGGCGCAGCGGTCGCGGCGGCGGTGAAACTGGCCGAAGAACCGGCGTTCGCCGACAAGACCATCGTGGTGATCCTGCCCTCTTCCGGCGAACGTTACCTGAGCACCGCACTGTTTGCCGATCTGTTCACCGAGCAGGAATTGCAGCAGTAATTCCGCCACTGCACAAATCGCTAAAAAAGCACCCTGCGGGGTGCTTTTTTGTGGACTGGATCAAACTTTATAGCAGTCCAAGATTGCTTTTGCCCGCCGGCTTTAGTATTTAACGGTGCATTATTTCGATGCGCAAAATTAATCCCCCCTGAGCCCGGTCAAGGCTGAATCGATTTACTCATCTGTCGCCGACGCGGCGAATCGGGCATAATGGGGAGCGGATTGGAACGACGTCTAAAGCCGAGTTTTTTGATCTGAAGTGCCTAACGCGTCGTTTTCTGTTGCATCAACGTTCGCCCCTGTCCATAGTCAGGCGCTATAACCAGACAAGCTAAAGTCAGGCCCCTGGGCTAAACTTTAGCTCCACAACATTAATCCAATAAGTTGGGGAAACATCAATGTTCCAGCAAGAAGTTACTATTACCGCTCCGAATGGTCTGCATACTCGCCCTGCCGCTCAGTTCGTTAAAGAAGCCAAAGGCTTCGCGTCTGACATCACCGTGACCTCCAACGGCAAAAGCGCCAGCGCTAAAAGCCTGTTCAAACTGCAAACTCTGGGGCTGACTCAAGGGACCGTAGTGACAATCTCCGCTGAAGGTGAAGACGAGCAGAAAGCCGTTGAGCACTTGGTAAAACTGATGGCAGAGCTTGAGTAATCGGCCCGTCTTTTTAGTTAACACCAGTCAAGAGTAAGGTAGGGTTATGATTTCAGGCATTTTAGTATCACCGGGCATCGCTTTTGGTAAGGCTCTCTTGCTGAAAGAAGACGACATCGTCATCAACCGGAAGAAAATCTCTGCTGATCAAGTAGAGCAGGAAGTCTCGCGTTTTCTGGCCGGCCGCGCGAAAGCGTCCGAACAGCTGGAAGCGATCAAGACCAAAGCTGGCGAAACCTTCGGCGAAGAGAAGGAAGCTATCTTCGAAGGCCACATCATGTTGCTGGAAGACGAAGAGCTTGAGCAGGAAATCATAGCCCTAATCAAAGACGATCTGGCCTCCGCAGACGCCGCCGCCTACACCGTGATCGAAGGTCAGGCGAAAGCGCTGGAAGAGCTGGACGACGAGTACCTGAAAGAACGCGCCGCCGACGTGCGCGACATCGGCAAGCGCCTGCTGCAGAACATTCTGGGCATGCCGATCGTCGATCTGGGCTCCATTCAGGACGAAGTGATCCTGGTGGCCACCGATCTGACCCCGTCCGAGACCGCGCAGCTGAACCTGGACAAAGTGCTGGGCTTCATTACCGATCTCGGCGGCCGGACTTCCCACACCTCTATCATGGCGCGCTCCCTGGAGCTGCCGGCGATCGTCGGCACCAGCGACGTGACCAAGCAGGTGAAGAACGACGACTACCTGATTCTGGATGCGGTTAACAACCAGATTTACGTTAACCCGACCGCTGACGTTATCGATCAGCTGAAAGCCGCCCAGAACCAATACATCACCGAGAAAAACGATCTGGCCAAGCTGAAGGACCTGCCGGCGATTACGCTGGACGGCCATCAGGTTGAAGTCTGCGCCAACATCGGCACCGTGCGCGACGTCGCGGGTGCAGAGCGCAACGGCGCGGAAGGCGTCGGCCTGTATCGTACCGAATTCCTGTTCATGGACCGCGACTCGCTGCCGACCGAAGACGAGCAGTTCCAGGCTTATAAAGCCGTGGCGGAAGCCATGGGCTCGCAGGCCGTGATCGTCCGCACCATGGACATCGGCGGCGACAAAGACCTGCCGTACATGAATCTGCCGAAGGAAGAGAACCCGTTCCTCGGCTGGCGCGCCATCCGCATCGCGATGGACCGCCGTGAAATCCTGCACGCCCAGCTGCGCGCCATCCTGCGCGCCTCGGCGTTCGGCAAACTGCGCATCATGTTCCCGATGATCATCTCCGTGGAGGAAGTGCGCGATCTGAAAGGCGAAATCGAGACGCTGAAGGCGCAGCTGCGCGAAGAAGGCAAGGCGTTTGACGAGAGCATCGAAGTGGGCGTGATGGTGGAAACACCGGCTGCGGCGGTCATCGCTCACCACCTGGCGAAAGAAGTCGACTTCTTTAGTATTGGGACAAACGATCTAACCCAGTATACTCTGGCGGTAGATCGCGGCAACGAGCTGATTTCTCATCTCTATAACCCGATGTCCCCATCAGTGCTAGGCCTGATCAAACAGGTTATTGATGCATCTCACGCGGAAGGCAAGTGGACCGGCATGTGCGGCGAACTGGCTGGCGATGAGCGTGCTACACTGTTGTTATTGGGCATGGGGCTGGATGAGTTCAGCATGAGTGCGATTTCAATCCCGCGCATCAAGAAAATTATTCGTAACACGAATTTCGAAGATGTGAAGGCGTTGGCAGCGCAGGCCTTGGCACAGCCAACGGCACAAGACCTGATGAATTGCGTCAATAAATTCATCGAAGAAAAAACGCTCTGCTAAACTTCCACGACACTGGAACGCCGCCCAATTTAATGCTTAGGAGAAGATCATGGGTTTGTTCGATAAACTGAAATCTCTGGTTTCTGATGACAAGAAAGACACGGGCACTATCGAGATCGTCGCTCCCCTTTCTGGCGAAATCGTCAATATCGAAGATGTGCCGGACGTAGTGTTCGCTGAAAAAATCGTTGGCGACGGTATCGCCATCAAACCGGCCGGCAACAAAATGGTTGCTCCGGTTGACGGCACCATCGGCAAGATTTTCGAAACCAACCATGCATTCTCTATCGAATCCGACAGCGGCATTGAGCTGTTCGTCCACTTCGGCATCGATACCGTAGAACTGAAAGGCGAAGGCTTCAAACGCATCGCCGAAGAAGGCCAGCGCGTCAAGAAAGGTGACGTGGTTATCGAGTTCAACCTGCCACTGCTGGAAGAGAAAGCCAAGTCTACCCTGACGCCGGTCGTTATCTCTAACATGGACGAGATCAAAGAGCTGATCAAACTGTCCGGCAGCGTGACCGTTGGCGAAACCCCGATCATCCGCATCAAGAAGTAATCGCGAATGAGCAAGAAAACGGCGCCCTCGGCGCCGTTTTTTTTATCCCCTTCGTCGTATCCCGATTTCGCTACGTTATGACGGCCAGCGCGGGATGCGCAGGGTAATGACCAGCCCCTCTTTATCGCCGTTGCGCGCCTCAACCTGGCCGCCGTGCGCCAGCACCACCTTGCGGGTAATCGCCAGCCCCAGGCCGTAACCCTTGCCCGACAGCGCCGACTTCACGCGCACGAACGGATCGAAGATGCTCGACAGCTTCGCCTCCTCGACCCCCGGCCCCTGATCGCTGACGGCGATCTGGAACTGGTTATCGACGCGCGTCAGCGCTACCGTCACCCGCTGGCCGTGGCTGGAAAAGCGCAGCGCATTGCGCACGATGTTGTCCACCGCACGCCGCATCAGCTCCGCATTGCCCTTGACGGTGTACTCCACGTCCGATTCGGCCTGCAGCACGATATCCACGCCGGGCACCTGCGCCTCGTAGCGCGCATCGCTCACCACCGCGTCCACTAACCCATAGAGATCGAAATACTCTTCGTCCGGCAGGCTGCTGTGTTCGGTACGCGACAACGCCAGCAGCTCGCCGATCATTTTGTCCAGCCGCCCCGACTCGTGTTCGATGCGCTTGAGCGAGGTTTCGACATTGCCGGCATTCTGCCGCGCCAGACCGATCGCCAGCTGCAGGCGCGCCAGCGGCGAACGCAGCTCATGCGAAACGTCGTGCAACAGCTGCTCGCGGGCGCTAACCAGCAGCTCCAGCCGCTCGGCCATGGTGTCGAAATCGCGCGCCACGTCGGACAGCTCGTCATGGCGGCGCCGCATCTTCGGGAACAGCCGCACCGAGAGATCGCCCTGCGCCACCCGATCCAGGCCGCCGCGCAGCTGACGCATCGGCCGGGTCAGGTTCCAGGCCAGTACGGCGCTGAACAGCAAACCGCCCAGCCCGCCGACCCACAGCATCGGCGCAGGAATGTTGAAGAAGTGGGAACGCCGCTCCGGCCGATACTCTTCCCGCAACGCACGCACGTTATAACTCAGCCAGTATCCCTGCCCTTCCCCGGTCTGCACCCAGGCAGAGATCTCTTTCGGCATCCGCCGCCCTTCAAACGCCGGTTCTTCCGGCGCGGGCGGCGGCGGTTGGGTCATCGGCGTCACCGACAGCAAACGCCTGTCGTCCTCGGGCCAATCGCGCATCAGGGCTTCCAGCGCCGGCATGCCACCGCTGCGCAACTGGGTGGCGGCAGAGGTCAGCTGCAGGCCGATCACCCGCCGCGCCATGGCGTTCTCCGGCGGCACATAGCGATCGCCATAGAGAGAAAACGCCACCCACAGCGCCTGCGTCATGATGAGGAAAGTCAGCCAAAAGCCGAGCAAAATTTTCCAGAACAGTCTTCCGCGCATATCAGGTTACCGAATGCGATAGCCGATGCTGCGCACCGTCTCGATAATGAGCTTACTGCCAGCCAACGCGCTCAGCTTCTGGCGGATATTGCTGATGTGCACGTCCACGCTGCGGTCATAGGCCTCGCGCGGGCGCCCCAGCCCCTTCTCGGACAGTTCGTCCTTCGACACCACGCGATCCGGCGCGCGCAGCAACAGCTCCAGCAGATTGAATTCCGAAGCGGTCAGATCAAACGCCTTGCCGCGCCATTCGCTGCTGCGGGTTGAAGGGTTCAGCGTCAGCTCGCCGAAGCTGATGGCGGCCTCGTCGTCCGCCTCCTGCGGCCGCTCTTCGAACCGGCGCAGCACCGCGCGCAGACGCGCCACCAGTTCGCGCGGGTAGCACGGCTTGGGCATGTAATCGTCGGCGCCCATCTCCAGGCCAATCACCCGATCGATGTTGTCGCCTTTGGCGGTCAGCATGATGATCGGCAGCCGGCTCTTTTTACGCACGTCGCGCAGCACGTCGATGCCGCTCATGTCCGGCAGCATGATATCGAGGATCATCGCGGTATAGTCGCCCGACAGCGCGCCCTCTACTCCCGCCTTGCCGGTCAGCACCAGCGTGGCGTCGAAGCCTTCGCCCGTCAGGTATTCGCTCAGCATGGTGCCAAGCTCCAGGTCATCGTCGACCAGTAAAATTTTCATGCCTTGCTCCTTCACCGATTTTCGTTATTTTCCCGCCAATTCCGCCGGCCCGCAGCCGGTTTTACTCAATCCTTACACATCGCGGTTCGCGTCTCGCCACCGTTAGTGTGGCTGCTGTCGCGCGATTTCTCTACTTCTGTCAGGGCATTGGCATGCAGGCAGGCGCCAGCCGCCATGCTGGCGGGGCGGATATGCCGTCGGTCAAAAGGGAAGTGCGAAGGGGTTTCCCGGCGGAACGCGCCGCCGGGAGGGCACATTCAGTCGAACACGCCGGTGGAGAGGTAACGGTCACCGCGATCGCAGACGATCGCCACCACGACGCTGCCGGGGTGGGCCGCCGCGACGCGCAGGGCACCGGCCACCGCGCCGCCGGAGCTGACGCCGCAGAAGATGCCTTCACGCTGCGCCAGCTGGCGCATGGTCTGCTCGGCATCGCGCTGCTCGATATCCAGCACCTGATCCACCAGCTCCGGGCGGAAAATGCCCGGCAGGTAAGCGGGCGCCCAACGGCGAATGCCGGGGATGCTGCTGCCTTCCGCCGGCTGCAGGCCGATGATCTGCACCTGCGGATTCTGGCTCTTCAGGTAACCGCCTACGCCGGTAATGGTGCCGGTGGTGCCCATGCTGGAAACAAAGTGGGTGATGCGCCCTTCGGTCTGGCGCCAGATCTCCGGGCCAGTGGTGGTGAAGTGGGCGTAGGGGTTGTCGAGGTTGTTGAACTGGTCCAGCACCTTGCCCTGCCCCTGGCGCTGCATCTCCAGCGCCAGATCGCGCGCTCCTTCCATTCCCTGCTCACGGCTGACCAGGATCAGCTCGGCGCCGTAGGCACGCATCGCCGCCTGCCGCTCCAGGCTCATGTTCTCCGGCATCAGCAGCTTCAGCGTATAGCCTTTGAGCGCGGCGATCATCGCCAGCGCAATGCCGGTGTTGCCGCTGGTGGCCTCGATCAGCACGTCACCGGGCTTGATCTCGCCGCGCAGCTCCGCCTGCTGGATCATCGCCAACGCAGCGCGATCCTTCACCGAGCCCGCCGGGTTATTGCCTTCCAGTTTGACCCATACCTCGCTGCCCGCCTGGGCGGCCAGCCGTTGCAGTTGTACCAGCGGGGTATTCCCGATGCATTGTTCGAGCGTTGTCACGATCTTTGCCTGTGTGTTGGTGTGCGTAAAGTAAAAAGGCAACCCGGGGGTTGCCTTGAATAAAAGGGCAGCTAAAACCTATCAGGCGCTTTTGGCTAACGCAACAGGTTGCAGCAGTTGATCGCCGGCATACAGCCGCGCATTGAGGCTGCCGACGTAATAACGGCCGCCGCGCACCGGGGTTGGGTTGCCTTCCGGCAACACCACGCCGATCGGCTCCTGATGCCAGCCGATTGGCTGCACCGTCAACTGCCAGAAGTGGCCACGCGGGCTGACTTCCAGCACCTGCACCGGCAGCGGGCAGCGCTCGCTGCTTTCGGTCGCCACTTCCATTTCCCACGGGCGCAGGAACAGATCGACGCTGCCCTGGTGCATCGGCTGGAACGACAGCGGCCACTGGTGCGCGCCGACGAACAGCTGGGAGCCGCGGATCTCGCCGTTCAGGCGGTTCACTTCCCCCATGAACTCCAGCACGAAGCGGCTGGCCGGTTCGCGCATGATCTCTTCCGGCGAGCCTACCTGTTCGATATTGCCCTGGCTCATCACCACGATGCGGTCGGCCACTTCCATCGCCTCTTCCTGATCGTGGGTGACGAACACGCTGGTGAACTTCAGCTCTTCGTGCAGCTGACGCAGCCAGCGGCGCAGCTCTTTGCGCACCTGCGCATCCAACGCGCCGAACGGTTCGTCCAGCAGCAGAATTTGCGGTTCCACCGCCAGGGCGCGCGCCAACGCCACGCGCTGTTTCTGGCCGCCGGACAGCTGCGACGGATAGCGGTTGGCCAGGTGGGCCAGCTGCACCATTTCCAGCAGCTGGGTGACTTTCTGTTTGATCGCCGCGGCGTTCGGCCGCTCGCGACGCGGCAGCACGGTCAGGCCGAAGGCGATGTTGTCGAACACCGTCATATGGCGGAACAGCGCATAGTGCTGAAATACGAAGCCCACGCGCCTGTCGCGCGCGTGCATGTGGCTGACGTCAGTGCCGTGGAAGCCCAGCTTGCCGCCGCTCTGGCTTTCCAGCCCGGCGATAATGCGCAGCAGCGTGGTCTTGCCTGAACCGGACGGCCCGAGCAGAGCCACCATCTCACCGGAAGCAATATCGAGCGAGATATCGTTCAATACCTTGGTGCGACCGAAGTACTTGTTGATGCCGTTAATCTCAATGCTCATGATTTTCCTCCCGCTCGAGACGCGCGTTTTGACGTTCCAGACGCCACTGCAGCGCGCTCTTCAAAAATAGGGTAACGATCGCCATCAGGGTCAACAGGGCGGCGGCGGTAAAGGAGCCGACGGTGTTGTAATCCTGCTGCAACAGCTCGACCTGCAGCGGCAAGCTGTAGGTTTCGCCGCGAATCGAACCGGACACCACCGACACCGCGCCGAACTCGCCGATGGCGCGCGCGTTGGTCAGCACCACGCCATACAGCAGCGCCCAGCGAATGTTGGGCAGCGTCACGCGGCGGAACATTTGCCAGCCGGACGCCCCCAGCAGAATGGCGGCCTCGTCTTCCTGGCTGCCCTGGCTGAGCATCATCGGCACCAGCTCGCGCACCACGAAGGGGCAGGTGACGAAAATGGTCACCAGCACCATGCCCGGCCAGGAGAACATGATCTGGATGTTATGCGCATCCAGCCAGCCGCCCAGCAGGCCGTTGCTGCCATAAAACAGCAGGTAAATCAGCCCCGCCACCACCGGTGAAACGGCGAACGGGATATCGATCAGCGTCAGCAGCAGCTGGCGGCCGGGGAAAGTGAAGCGCGTCACCAGCCACGCCAGCAACGTGCCGAACACCAGGTTGAACGGCACGGTGATCAGCGCGATCAACACCGTCAGCCAAATGGCGTGCAGCATGTCCGGATCGAGCAAGTTGCTCCACATCGCGCCGAATCCTTTGGAAAAGGCCTCGGCGAAAATCGATATCATCGGCACCACCAGCAGCAGCACCGAGAACAGCGCACCGATGGCGATCAGCGTCCACTTGCCCCAGTTGACGCGCGGGCGCTCGGCGCCGTTGAAGGCGGAAACATCAGCCATCAGTGCCCTCCTCCCAAGCGTCTGCCGAAGCGGCTTTGCAAGACGTTAATGCTGAACAGCAGCAGCAGCGACGCCGCCAGGATCACCGAGGCGATGGCGCTGGCCGCCGGATAATCGAACTCCTGTAAACGCACAAAAATCATCAGCGAGGTCACTTCCGTCTTCCAGGCGATATTGCCGGCGATGAAAATCACCGCGCCAAACTCGCCCAGGCTGCGGGTAAAGGAAATGGCGGTGCCGGCCAGCAGCGCCGGCGCCACCTCGGGCAATACCACGCGGCGGAAGCTCTGCCAGCGCGTGGCGCCCAGCGTCTCGGCCGCCTCTTCGTATTCCGGCCCCAGCTCTTCCAGAACCGGCTGCACGGTGCGCACCACAAACGGCAGGCTGGTGAACGCCATCGCTACCGCGATCCCAAGCCAGGTAAAGGTGACCTTGATGTCGAAGTGCGCCAGCCACTGACCGTACCAGCCGGTGGTGGAAAACAGCCCCGCCAGCGTCAGGCCGGCCACCGCGGTCGGCAGCGCGAACGGCAGATCGATCAGGCCATCCAGCAGCGAGCGGCCGGGAAAACGGTAGCGCGTCAGGATCCAGGCCATCAGCATACCGAACACCGCGTTGAACAGGCTGGCGACGCCGGCCGCCAGCAGCGTCACTTTATACGCCGCCACCACCTGCGGGTTGGAAATCACTTCCCAGTATTGCGCCAGGCTCATCTGCGCCAGCTGCATCACCAGCGCGGTGAGCGGCAGCAGCAGGATCAAACAGGTATAAAACAGGCTGCTGCCGAGGCTGAGGCCAAATCCGGGCAGCACACGCTTACTGGACGACAACGCCAACATTTACTTGCGCCCTGCCGCTAACAGCTGATCCAGCTCGCCGCCGGTGGCGAAGTGGGTTTTCATCACCTGCGGCCAGCCGCCGAATTGATCTTCCACGCGGAACAGTTGGGTATCCGGGAATTGCCCCTTCGCCGCCGCCATCGCTTTCTGGTCGTACACGCGGTAGTAGAAGCTGGTGATCACCTGCTGCGCCGCCGGGCTGTAGAGATAGTTCAGATAGGCTTTGGCCGCCTGTTCGGTGCCGTTGCGCTCGACGTTTTTGTCGATCCAGGCCACCGGGAACTCCGCCAGAATATCGACCGGCGGCACGATCACTTCGTACTTGTCTTCACCGTACTGCTTGCGGATGTTGTTCACTTCGGACTCGAAGCTGATCAGCACGTCGCCCAAGCCGCGCTCGACGAAGGTGGTGGTCGCGCCGCGGCCGCCGGTATCGAACACCAGCACGTTTTTCAGGAAGCGGGTCATGAAGGCGCGGGTCTTGGCCGCGTCGTTGCCGTCGGCCTGGCTGGCGGCGCCCCAGGCGGCCAGATAGGTGTAACGGCCGTTGCCGGAGGTTTTCGGGTTCGGGAACACCAGCTTCACGTCGTCGCGCACCAGATCGTTCCAGGTGTGGATGCCCTTCGGGTTGTCCTTGCGCACCAGAAACGCCATGGTGGAGTAGAACGGCGAACTGTTGTTCGGCAGGCGCGCCTGCCAGTCCGCCGGGATCAGCTGCCCGCGATCGTGCAGGATTTGCACGTCGGTGACCTGGTTGTACGTCACCACGTCGGCGCGCAGGCCCTGCAGGATCGCCAGCGCCTGCTTGGAGGAACCGGCATGCGATTGTTTGATGGTCAGCTTATCGTTCGGATGCTGTTGATTCCACTGCTGTTCAAAGCCGGGATTCAGCGCGACGAACAATTCACGGGAAACGTCATAAGAGCTGTTCAGCAATTCCGCCGCCGACGCGGCGCCGCTCGCCAACAGTGCAGCCGCCAGCCAACCTTTCAGCACGAGATTTTTAACCCGGTTTTGTTTCATTCTGCACCTTATCACTGAGTCATTCCTTCAGGCTTTCGCCTTATTGACGACCAGTGTATTTATAACTCGGTGCGGAGCTGTAACGCTTTTATATACCGTTTAGTGATTTACAAGCATCAAACGCTATAAGGCAGGGAATGCGAGGCGCTTTGGGGCGGGAAAACGGACCGAAGCCGGGCGAGCCGGCTTCGGCAACGGCGTCAAAGTGACAGCAGGCGAGTCAGCGATGGCGCGAAGTAGTAGCTGCCGGTCACTGCACGGCTGAAACGCAGCATCGCGTCGCGTTTGCCGTCCAGATCGCCGAACATGCTCAGCAGCTGCTGCTCGATATTGTGCAGGCGCGCGCAATACGCGATGAAGAACAGGCCGTGCTTACCGCTGGCGGTGCCGTAAGGCAGGCTCTGGCGCAAAATTTTCAGGCCTTTGCCGTTCTCTTTCAGATCGACGCGGCTGACGTGCGAGGTATCCGGGCGCTGATCGGCCGGCAGCTCTTCGCTGTCGTGCTTGGTGCGGCCGATAATCTGTTCCTGTTGTTCGGTGGTAAAGCGCTGCCACTGGCGCAGGTTGTGCTCGTAGCGCTGCACCAGCACGTAGCTACCGCCTGCGTCCTCTTCGCCTTCGGCGATCGTCGCCACTGCCGGGCGCTGCTCGCCCTGCGGATTTTCGGTGCCGTCGATAAAGCCGCTCAAATCGCGCTCTTCCACCCAGCGGAAACCGTGGGTTTCTTCTTCGATCTTGATGGCGTTGCCAAACGCCGCCAGCGCGGCCTGCGCCAGCGTGAAGTTGACGTCATGACGCAGCGACTGGATGTGGATCAGCATATCGCGCTGGGTGGCCGGCGCCAGCCCTTTGCCGAGCGGCGTGAACGGCTTCAGCTCTTGCGCGCCCTGGCCGCTGGAGAGATCGTGCCAAACATCGTAGCCGAAAGCGATCACCGCGCCGAGGCGCGCATCGGGGAACTGCTGCTGCAGCTCGCTCAGCGTCTGACAAAACTGCTTGCAGCCCTGGCGCAAGTCGGCGAACTCGCCCTGTACGCTGGCTTCCATAAAAATGGCGAAACGGCAGTGCTCCAGCAGAATGCCGCTCTGAACCTGTGTCATGTTGTTATCCTCAATACAGAATCCGGCAACAGGTAAGGTATGGCGGTTGACGCGCGGGTTCCCTGTTACAAACGCGCGCTATCATACCGCAAGCACGGGCGATTGCCTTGCAGCAGCGCAAAGAAAATAGGGGTAATGGCTTGAAAAGACAGGCGCCGCGAACCGACGCCCGTTGAACGCGTTACTGCTGCGGCTTGGCGTGCCAGATGATTTTGCTGACCGTCCAGCTTTTCAGAGTGTCGTCCGGCGGGATGATATCCTGCGCCCCGGCCCACTTGCCGCTGAAGATGTAGGTGACGTACTTGCTCTGCTCCGCCACGCACTCCACTTTACCGGCGTCTTCGCCGCTGCCCGGTTTACAGGAACCGAACGCCTTGCTGTACATGTCGCCGAACGGCGTGCCGAGCTTGTTGCCCCACTCCGTCGCCACTTGCGGATCCAGCACGTCTACCCGCTGCAGGCGCCCTTTCGGTTCGCCGGTGATCACCAGCTTCACCTCGTCGCCGGACAGCGCCTGGTAATAAGAGACGATCTGGCCGTTGCTGGTCGCCATGCCGCCGCGTAGGCGGTAGTTGCCGTCCAGCCCATCGTTGATGGCGCTTTCCGACATCGGCGTGCCGGCGTTGAGCTTGCCGACGCCCTTGGCGCCGACCTCCAGGCTGCTGCCGAACCAGTTGAACGGCGACAGGCTGGACCAGGAGAAATTGGACATGCTCGAACAGCCGGTCAGTAACAGCGGAAGCCCTAACAGCAGGGGGCGAATATTCATCTCTAGCTCCTTAAACATCAATGGCACGGGGCGGTAATCCGCCCCCGCCGCACTCGGCATTTTGCTGCGTGCCAGCCTCTCACAACGGCCCGCACTACGCCAACGGTTGCCAGCTTGGAGTGCGGAAAATGCGAAAAGTGCCGCACTTCTCGGCAATTAGTCGGCGTGCTCCGCCGGCGCAAAGCAGGCTTTCAGGCGCGCATTCAGCAACAGATAGCTTAGCGCCAGCGCATCGAGCAGCGCCAACGCCAGTTCCAGCCCCGGCGCATCGCCGTCCTGGCGCCACAGGCTGAACAGCGAGCCGCCGAGCGACGCCAGCAGGGAGACAGCCAGCCCCCAGCGCCAGCCGCGCCACAGCCGCGGCCATTGGTGGCGGCGGCCGCTCAGCAAAAACGCCAGCGCCGCCGGCAGGCCGAGCAGCATGCCGTACCAAAAACGTTGGGTATCCGGATAAAATAGCGCCAGCAAGCTTTCGCCCTGCTCGCGCGAAGCGCCGGCCATCACGAACAGCAGCCAGGTGCGCGCCTGCAAAATCAACACGGCCCAAAATCCCAGCGGCAGCCGCAGCGCGCCGTGCTGGTCGTAATCGTCCGGGGAAAACCGGGGTGAGAATGGCTTCAACGATCGTTCCTTGCCAACAGAATAAAGACTATGGCTACAGATGGGCGCCGGCGGCGGGAATTTCAATGCGTCGGCTTAAGAAGCTCTTAAGATCGGTGTGTTTTAATCGTTAGCACTTAACAAGCAGCCCGATATCAGCGGGATGTGATTTTCGATAACGATGATAAGGAAGCGCAACATGAAAAAACTGACTCTGGCCGCTCTGATCGCGCTGTGCAGCGCACCGGTACTGGCGCAACAAGGCGGGTTCCTCGATCCGGCCGCGCCGCAGGCCCAAACGCAACCCGCTCCTCAGGGCGGTTTCTCCGGCCCCAGCGCGGCGCTGACCACCGTGGACAAGGTGAAATCGCTGAGCGATGACACCTGGGTGATGCTGCAGGGCAATATCGAGCAGCGCATCGGCGACGACACCTATACCTTCCGCGATGCCACCGGCACGCTGACGGTCGAAATCGATCGCAAGCGCTGGAACGGCCAAACCGTTACGCCGAAAGACAAGGTGCAGTTGGAAGGCAAAGTGGATAAAGACTGGAGCAGCGTCGAAGTGGACGTGAAAACCGTCAAAAAGCTGCCGTAATGCACTGCGGCGGGCGGTGCAACGCCGCCGCCCGCCGCCCGCTCAATATTCCTGATCTTCGATCAACCGCTTGCCCAGGCTGGTGATGCCCTGGATCTCGTAGCCGAGCTTCTCGTACATCTCGACCACCGTGTCGTTGTCTTCGCGCACCATAATCTGGATTTTCGGGCAGCCACGGGCGATCAACTTCTTCTCCAGACGGTTGATCAACGCATTGGCGATGCCGCGCCCGCGATAGTCGGGATGCACCCCGAGGTAATACGCCGAGCCGCGGTGGCCGTCATAGCCGCCCATCACCGAACCGACCACTTCGCCGCCGACTTCCGCCACCAGGAACAGCTCCGGATCGTGGTTCAGCTTGCGCTCGATGTCCATTTCCGGATCGTTCCAGGGCCGCAGCAGATCGCAGCGCTCCCACAGGGTAATGACTTCTTCAAAGTCGTCTTGTCGAAATACGCGAATTTCCATCGATGTTGGCCGCTGTTAATTAAGGTGTTTATCTGATTATCGCGTGATTATTCACTTACGCAATATCAAACTGCGATTTACCGCGCTATTTGCCCAGAAATCGCCGGTAACAGGCGTAATAAATGGAAATAGTTATCGGGTCGATTAATGATTATCAATACGATATAACGTCGCAAAATAGAAACGTCGACGGAGCGTTGCGTAATGAAAAAGCAGGGTAAACCCTTCCTCAATTTTAAACCGCTTGCCGTTTCTCCGACGCGACGCCAACTTTTGCTTTCCGGCCTGGCGGTGGCGCTGCTCGGCGTGAAAAGCCAACGCGCCAGGGCGGAAGGCCTGCTGCGCAATCAGCACAGCAAGCCGGCGGCGAAACCGGCCGGAGCCAAGAAGCTGGTGATGATCGATCCCGGCCACGGCGGCATCGACTCCGGCGCGGTCGGCCACGAAGGCTCGCAGGAAAAACACATCGTGCTGGAAATCGCCAACCACGTGCGCCGTTTCCTGCATGAGCGCGATCACGTCGAGGCGCGCCTGACGCGTGAAGAAGACGAGTTCATTCCGCTGTTCCAGCGGGTGGAGATCGCCCACCAGCACCAGGCCGACCTGTTCATTTCGATTCACGCCGACGGCTTTACCAGCCCGTCGGCCTCCGGCGCTTCGGTGTTCGCCCTGTCCAACCGCGGCGCCAGCAGCGCCATGGCGCGCTACCTGTCCAACCGTGAAAACGCCGCCGACGACGTGGCGGGCGGCAAATACAAGGATCAGGACAACTACCTGCAGCAGGTGCTGTTCGATCTGGTGCAAACCGACACCATCAACAACAGCCTGACGCTCGGCCGCCACGTGCTCGGCCAGATCCGCCCAGTACACCACCTGCACAGCGACAGCACCGAACAGGCGGCGTTTGCGGTGTTGAAATCGCCGTCCATTCCCTCGGTGCTGGTGGAAACCTCGTTCATCACCAACCCGAACGAAGAGCGGCTGCTGGGCACCACCGCGTTTCGCGAGAAGATTGCCCGCGCCATCGCGGACGGCATCGTTAACTTCTTCGACTACTTCGACGCCCACCAACGCAAACCCCGCTGATGCCGCGGGCGGCGAATAAGAGTATACTCAGCGCCTTGTTCAGCCAGACGCTATAAAGACCCCGCATGAGTTTACCTAACATCGCTGAAGTAAAATCCTTCCTGCTGGCGCTGCAGGATCACATCTGCGCGCAGCTCGCCCAGGCCGACGGCGGCGCCGCGTTCACCGAAGACCAATGGACGCGTGAAGAAGGCGGCGGTGGCCGCAGCCGCGTGTTGACCAACGGCGCGGTGTTCGAACAGGCGGGGGTCAACTTCTCGCACGTCTCCGGCGCCACC
The DNA here is from genome assembly GCF_052168875.1 of Serratia sp. CY38905. NCBI lineage: Bacteria > Pseudomonadati > Pseudomonadota > Gammaproteobacteria > Enterobacterales > Yersiniaceae > Serratia > Serratia sp. CY38905. The sequence goes on from NZ_JBJNLV010000003.1 coordinate 361,172, forward strand.
CTGCCGGCCTCGGCGACCGCGCACCGGCCGGAGCTGGCCGGGCGCAGCTTCCAGGCGATGGGCGTCTCATTGGTTATCCACCCGCTCAGCCCCTACGTGCCCACCAGCCACGCCAACGTGCGCTTCTTCATCGCCGAAAAGCCGGGCGAGGCGCCGGTGTGGTGGTTCGGCGGCGGCTTTGATCTGACGCCGTTCTACGGTTTCGCAGAGGATGCCGTGCATTGGCACCGCACCGCGGCCGAGCTGTGCGCGCCGTTCGGCGACGAGGTCTACCCCAAATACAAACAGTGGTGCGACGATTACTTCTTCATCAAGCACCGCAACGAAGCGCGCGGCATCGGCGGCCTGTTCTATGACGATCTGAACACCCCGGACTTCGACCACTGCTTCGCCTTCACCCGCGCGGTGGGCCAGGGCTTCCTCGACGCCTATCTGCCGATCGTGGAAAAACGCAAGGCCTTGACCTGGGGCGAGCGCGAGCGTCAGTTCCAGCTGTATCGCCGCGGCCGCTATGTGGAGTTCAACCTGGTATGGGATCGCGGCACGCTGTTCGGGCTGCAAACCGGCGGGCGCACCGAGTCCATTCTGATGTCGATGCCGCCGTTGGTGCGTTGGGAATATAACTACCAGCCGGACGCCGATAGCCCGGAAGCGGCGCTGGCGCGCGATTTCCTGCCGGTGCGCGACTGGCTGCAGGAGCCGAAATGATGCAGATTTGGGTCGATGCAGACGCCTGTCCGAACGTGATCAAAGAGGTGCTGTTCCGCGCCGCCGATCGTACCGCCATCACCGTAACGCTGGTGGCGAACCAGCCATTGCGCACACCGCCGTCGAAGTACATCCGTTCACTGCAGGTGGCGGCCGGCTTCGACGTGGCCGACAACGAGATCGTGCGCCGCTGCGAAGCGGGCGATCTGGTGATCACCGCCGATATCCCGCTGGCGGCGGAGGTGATAGAGAAAGGCGCGGTGGCGCTGAACCCGCGCGGCGAGCGCTATACGCCGGACACCATCCGCGAGCGCCTCAACATGCGCGATTTTATGGATACCCTGCGCGCCAGCGGCATCCAGACCGGCGGCCCGAACGCGCTGAACCAGCGCGACCGCCAGCAGTTCGCCAACGAGCTGGACAAATGGCTGCTGCAAGCAAAGCGGGCGCAGTGATGAATGAACTGCGCCCTGCTCTGCTGCGGTTTAGAAGCGCAACTCCCCCCCGAAGATATAAGTCCGCCCACGGGCGGTGTTGGTCGGCGTGAAATCTTGTGACTGCGACGGCAGCGAATTCATCTTGTTCAGCGCGTCCGAGTAGTCCTTGTCCATCAAGTTTTGCACGCTGAGCTTCAGCAGCAGATTGCGATTCACCTGATAGGTGCCGTACAGATCGATAATGGTCGGAATATGCGGCGCCGGCTCCTTCATCAACTGTTCGTTTTCATCGAGAGTGGAATCAGGCGACAGGCGCACCGACTTGCCGGTGTATTTCACCACCCCGCCCAGCGTCAATGTCTCGTCCAGCAGGCGCACCCCGCTGTCCAGCGTGAAGTAGAATTCCGGCAGTTCGCTGACATCACCCGCGCCGAACACGTTGCTGGCCTGGTTGGTCGGCTGGGAGGTATGCTCCTTGCTTAACGACAGCTTGGTAAAGGCGAAACCGGCGTCGTACAGCGCTTCGAGCTCCACCCCGCGCATTTTGACCGGTTCTGGGGCGTTGCTGTACATGGTCATGCTGACGTTGACGTCCGCGTTATCCCACTCTTCCTGCGTCGCCTGCGAACGGTTGCATTTCTGGCGGTTTTTACACACCAGGTAGGTTTGGCTGGATATGTAGTTTTTGATCCTGGTTTCGAAATAGACCGCTTTCAGTTGGAAGCTGTCCTGCTTGAACAACAGATCGTGGGCATTGGCGTTGAAACCGCCCTGCCAGGTCTCCGCTTTTTCGCCTTTCAGGAACGGGTTCATCGACTGGCCGCCGCTGTTGGCGAAGAACACCTCCTGGATATTCGGCCCGCGCATCGACTTGCTGTAGCTGACGAACGGCTGCAGCCACGGCGTCACCTGCGCCGACAGCATGACCGACGGATTGAAACCCTGTTCATTGCGAGTGATATTGCTGGCGCCCTGCGGGAAGCACTCTACACGTTCGTCACAGGCCGGCTTATAGCCGGAGAGGCGATAGGCGGTGTAGTTCAGATCGAAATTCCCCTGCCAGATGCCGTAGTTGGCCTGCAACCCACTGTACAGGCTGGAGATATCTTGTTTGCCGGCAATGCCCACCGGCATGCTTTCCGCCTGATTGTCATCCGTCACCAAACCGGAGGCCTTTTTCTTATACTCGTTGCGCACCAGCTTGCCGCCGTAGCTGAAGGCGAAATCGACATCCTGCAGGCTGAAACGGCTGGTGTTGTTGATATCCAGCGCATCGGAGATGTTTTTCGCCGTGCTGTCGCTGAATCCCGCCATGTTGTCGGACATAAATTGCTGTTTGCCGCGGCTGGTGCTGGCGGTCAGGTTGAAATCGATCAGTTCCGAGAACGGCGCGTAGTGATATTTAAGGTAAAAATCGTCGCTGTCGATGTGGCGGCGGGTGATTTTATTCTGGTAGCTGCGCGCCGACAGTTCGATGCTGTTGAAGGCATCCGGCTTGATGTCCACCTTGAACAGCTGGGATTTCGGGTTCTGACGATAGGTTTTATCGACGTTGAACACCTCGCTGTCGAAACCGGCGCCGTTTTTGTAGTTGGAGGTGATGGAGCTGCCGCTGATGGCCGCCATCGCTCCCAGGCTGCCGCCGTCGGCAAAGGCGGCGGTTTTGGCGCCCACGGCGATCATGCCGCTGCGGCCGATGCCGTTATTGCCCACCGAGAATTTGGTGCGCACGCCGAACGGGTTATCGGAAAATACTACGTCGTCCACGCCGATAGTGCGGAAGTTGGCGCTGCCCGCCAGGGCGTTCACCCCAGCGGAGCCGGTGGCATTGCCGCGCGCCACGTCGACGCCGACGATAAAGTTAGGATCGATCAGCGCCCCGAACTGGCTGGTGGGCAATCCCCCGTGCGCTGCGTCGCTCGGCGAGTTGCCGTAGTAGTTTTGCGTGATGCCGTCGACCATGGTGTTGACCCGGCCAAAGCCGCTCAGGCCGCGGATATTGACGCTGACCGATCCCTGGCCGGGATCGATCTGGGTATAGGTGCCCGGCATGCTGCGCAGAATGCTGTCCACCGACTCCAGATTCTTGTTTTCGTCGCGCGAGCTGAACGCGCCCGGCCGGGCCAGCGCGTCTTTTTCGCTGCTTTTGCCGCTGTCGGCGGCCGAGACGTTCAGCGGGCTGAACGCCACGCTGCCTTTATTATTTTCCGCCTGTTCCTGCGCGGCCGCAGCCTGCCCGTACAGCGCCAGTCCCGCGCCGATCAGGCTCGCTATCATTTTGATTTTCATATATCCCCAGAAATAGCCAATAAGGTTTGATGGCCGACAATGCCCAGCAAAAAGCCCGCCGAAAGCGCGGCTAAAGGTTTTTATTGTTTTATTGCGCCGCAGCGTGCTGCGGCGCTAAAGGTTATTTCTGCGCCTGCCGGTCCGCCGCCAAAATAAAGGCGTACTCCAGCGCGCCGTTTTCCAGCCGCGCCAGGCGGCCCGACTTGCCGCCGTGGCCGGCGGTCATGTCGGTGGAGAGCAGCAGCAGCGAATCGCCCTGCTTGAAGCGCCGCAGCTTCGCCACCCATTTGGCCGGCTCCCAATACTGCACCTGGGAGTCGTACAAGCCGCTGGTAACCAGCAGGTTCGGGTAACGCTGCTTGCGCACGTTGTCGTACGGGCTGTAGGACTTCATCAGCGCATAGGCGGCCGGCTGGTGCGGGTTGCCCCACTCCTCGTACTCCCCAGTGGTGAGCGGAATGCTGTCGTCCAGCATGGTGGTCACCACGTCGACGAACGGCACCTGCGCCACCACCGCGTTGTACAACTGCGGCGCCTGATTGATCACCGCCCCCATCAGCAAGCCGCCGGCGCTGCCGCCCATGGCGTAGATGCGCCCTGGTTGGCCGTAGCCGTCTTTGATCAGCGCCTGGGTGGCGTCGATGAAATCGTTGAAACTGTTCGGTTTGTGCGTCAGCTTGCCCTGTTTGTACCAGCTCTGCCCCAGCTCGCCGCCGCCGCGCACGTGGATCAGCGCATAGACGAAGCCGCGATCCAGCAGGCTGATGCGGTTGGCGCTGAACGCTGGATCCATGCTCATGCCGTAAGCGCCGTAGCCGTACACCAGCAGCGGGTTATGCCCGTTTTTGAACAGCGATGTGCGGTACACCAGCGAGACCGGCACCTTCACGCCGTCGCGCGCCGTTACCCAGATGCGCTCGCTGTGATACAGGCTCGGATCGACGCCTTTCACCTCTTGCTGCTTCAGCAGGGTGCGCTCGCCCTTGTTCAGATCCCACTCATAGGTGCGGGTCGGCGTGGTCATCGCCGAATAGCCGTAGCGCAACCGATCGCTGTCCGGCTCGGGGTTATAGCCCAGCCAGGCCATGTAGCTGGCGTCGTCGAACGGGATGGCGCGCTCGGTTTTGCCGTCCCAGCTGATTTGCCGCAGCTGCACCAGCCCGTTGGCGCGCTCCTGCACCACCAGCCAGTCGCGGAACAGGCTGAAGCTCTCCACCTCGTGCTGCGCCTGCGGCGCGATCAGCGTCTGCCAGGGTTTGCCCGCCGCCGCCGTGCGGTACAGGCCAAAGTTCGGATCCTGATGGTTGGAACGCAGATAGAACTCGCCGCGGTAGTGATCGAGATAATACTCGCGGCCGTTCTGCCGGGCGGCGAACAGCTGCGGCTCGCGCTGCGGCTGGTTGGCGTCGATCAGGCGCACTTCGGAGGTGGTGTTGCCGCTGATGGTCAGAATCAGGTAATCGCGCGAGGACGAGCGGCCGAGGCTGAGGTAGAACGCCGGATCGTTTTCCTGGTACACCAGCTTATCTTCCGCCGTCGGCGTACCGTACTGATGGCGATAGACCTGGTATGGCAACAGCGTTTGCGGGTGGTTGCGCACGTAGAACAGGGTTTGGTTGTCGTTGGCCCACACCATGTTGCCGGAGGTGTTTTCCAGCGTTTCCGGCGACCAGCGTTCGCTGCCTATCTCGCGCAGGGAGATGCGGTATTGGCGGCGGCCCTGCAGATCTTCGGCCACCGCCAGCCGGCGGTTGTCCTGGCTGACGTCCATCGCCCCCAGGCGATAGTAGGCGTGGCCGGCCGCGCGCTGATTGGCGTCCAGCAAGGTTTGCCACGGCGCGTCGGCGGTCAGCGCCTGGCGCTGATACCGCGCGAAATCTTTACCGGCGGCGTAGCTTTCCTGATAGCGATAGCCGTTGAGCTGATACGGCACCGAACGATCGTCAGGGTTCATGCGGCCCAGCATCTCCTGATACAGCGTGGCGCGCAGCTTCTGGTACGGCGCCATCATCTGCTCGGTGTAGCGGTTCTCCGCCTTCAGATAGTCCAGCACCTTCTGCTCTTTTCGGCTGTCGTCGCGCAGCCAGTAGTAATCGTCGGTGCGCGTCTCGCCGTGGGCGGTCAGCGCTTTCGGCGCGCGTTCCGCCAACGGCGGCTGCGGTTGCGCCAGCGCGGCGCCGGCGACGCCTAAAGAAAGCCAGAGCGCGGCCGCGATGCGACGGCGCGGGGTGGATAACAGCGGATTCATAATCCCTCACGAAGTTTGAAAAGGCGCACGACGGCGATACGGCGCCTGCGGGCATTAACGGCGGGCATTCAGCTCCGCCAGATTGAAATCGATCGGCATCGTCACCCTGACGGCCCCCTGCTGCAGCATCTCCGGCGGCGGCGGCGGCAACGGCTGAGCGCGCGACACCACCGCTACCGCTTCCCGATCCAGCGACGCAGTGCCGGAGCGCACCAGCAGCGTAACGTTCGAGACCCGCCCCTGCGCGTCGACGCTGAAACTGACCTGCGGCATGCCGCTGCGCCGGCGGCTGCGGGCATCCAAAGGGTAATCCTTGATGCGGTTCAGTTTGCCTTTCACCAGGCTCTCCCACGACAGTTTGGCCTGCGCGTTGCTGTTGGCGTCGCTGTTGATCGGTGCGGCGGTCTGGTGAGAGAGCGTCTGCGCCTGCGGCGCGGCGGCGCTGGACGCGGCGGCGTTGCGCGTCTCTTTGGCCTGTTCCTGCGGCTTAGGCTGCGGCTGCGTTTTTTGCGGGGGGCGGCGTTCGGCGCGCTTCTTCTGCGCCGTCACGATTTTCGCTTTCTCGGCGCGCGCCAGCTTGGGCAGATCCGGCTGTTGCTGCTGCTCCGCCGGCTGCGCCGCAGCGGATTCCGCCTGCTGCACGCCCAGCGGCAGCGGCTTGCTTTCCGGCGCTTCAATCTGCGCCGCCCAGCTCATCATCACCGCCGGCGGTGGCAACACCACCGGCTCCAGCGCCGTCTGCGGCCAGTAAAACAACAGCACCAACGCCGCGTGCGCCGCCAGAGCGAGCAGCAGGCCGCGCGCCCAGCGCGGCTGCGGCAGTTCAAAGGCCGGGAGGGAGTAAGACTGACTTAACATAGGGGCATTAGCTTGCTTAATTGCGAATGATTGCAGATCACATTTACTAATGATAATCATTTGCAACTATAATTAACACCCCTTTTCACTCTCTTAACGTATTCATTTCACTGATGGTGTGATCCACAGGTAGTCTGCGGTGTTCGCATCGACCTGTACGCCCGGCTCCGCCAGCATCATCACCGTCAGCGCCGCCGCCGGTTGCAGATCCCGCACGTGCAGCGGCACCCCCACCGATTTGGCGGCGTGATAGCCACCGGCGATCAACAGCGCGGGCGTGGGCGCCGCCAGCAGGCGCTCAGCCATGCGCCGGTCGCGCTGCTGCTGGATCGCCAGCATCGCACGCAACTGGTCGGCCTCAATCTTGCCGCCGTGCGAAGTACGGATGGTCTCTTCCAGCGCCTTGCGCACCGCCGGCTGCGCCGATAGCTGCCCCGCCGGGAATTGCGGCTGCTGATAGAACGCAGTAATCTCGCTGCGATCCAGGTTGGCCGACCACAGCGGGTAAGGCGCGCGCATCGCCGCCATCGTCACCCCGCCATACAGCGCCCACTTCCAGCCCGGCTGCCAGGCGATCAGCTCCGCTACGCGGCCGTCGCGCACCGTCGGATCGCTCTGCAACCACTGCTTGACCTTGTCGACCTGCGCCTGTTGGTTCGGGTTGATCATCTCCATCAGCACGCTGCCCTGCGGCCGCCGCTGCGGCAGCTGCTGCACCAGCCATTGCTCAATCTGATGGTGGTAAGGATTGTCATGTTTCTCACCCAGGATCACCCGCGGCTGCTGCGCCAGTCGCGTCAACAGCTGCTCCGGCGTCAGGGTCGCGCCGCTGTGCAGATCGGTGATGCTCCCCAAACTCGCGACGTCGTTGGCCGGCGCCTTCACCGGCGCCTGGCTGCAGGCGCCGAGCGCCAACGCCGCCAATAAAATCAGGTATCTCATCATGTTGCCCCATTATCGAAAATGGCGACATTATAGATAATAATTATCATTTGCATATAGATCCGGCTTAATGATTTTTTTACGCGCCGATCGCCGGCTGCGCATTGCGTTGAAAAAGCATTGCGGGTATAACCAATAGCCATTCAGATATTTAGACGTCTATACGGATAGATTATTATGCAACCATCGGCACCCGCCGCAGGACAGTTCAAACGCAGCATGAAGGCCCGGCACCTGGTGATGCTGTCGCTGGGCGGCGTGATCGGCACCGGGCTGTTTTTCAACACCGGCTACATCATCTCCACCACCGGGGCGCTCGGCACGCTGCTGGCCTACCTGATCGGCGCGCTGGTGGTGTATCTGGTGATGTTGTGCCTGGGCGAGCTGTCGGTGGCGATGCCGGAAACCGGCGCTTTTCACGTCTATGCTTCGCGCTATCTGGGGCCGGCCACCGGCTATACCGTCGCCTGGCTGTATTGGCTCACCTGGACGGTGGCGCTCGGCTCCAGCCTGACCGCCGCCGGATTCTGCATGCAGTACTGGTTCCCGCAGTCGCCGGTGTGGCTGTGGTGTTTGATCTTCTGCGTGGCCATTTTCCTGCTTAACGTGGTGACCACCCGCTTTTTCGCCGAAAGCGAATTCTGGTTTTCGCTGATCAAAGTGGTGACCATTCTGGCGTTTATCATTCTGGGCGGCGCCGCCATGTTCGGCCTGCTGCCGATGAAAGACGGTACCCCGGCGCCGTTCCTGCATAACCTGACCGCTTCCGGCTGGCTGCCGCACGGCACGCTGCCAATCCTGATGACCATGGTGGCGGTGAACTTCGCCTTCTCCGGCACGGAACTGATCGGCATCGCCGCCGGCGAAACCGAGAACCCGGAAAAAGTCGTGCCGCTGGCGATCCGCACCACGGTGATCCGCCTGATGCTGTTCTTTATCGGCACGGTCTTCGTGCTGGCAGCGCTGATCCCGATGGATCAGGCGGGGATCGTCAAAAGCCCGTTCGTGCTGGTGTTTGAACGCATCGGCGTGCCTTACGCCGCCGATATCTTCAACTTCGTGATCCTGACCGCCATCCTGTCGGCGGCCAACTCCGGCCTGTACGCCTCGGGGCGCATGCTGTGGTCGCTGGCCCACCAGCGCACCCTGCCGGCCTACTTTGCGCGCGTCAATGCGCGCGGCATTCCGATCAACGCCCTGACCTTCAGCATGCTCGGCGGCGTGCTGGCGCTGCTGACCAGCGTGATCGCGCCGGACACGGTGTTTGTCGCCCTGTCGGCGATCTCCGGCTTTGCGGTGGTGGCGGTGTGGCTGAGCATCTGCGCGGCCCACCTTACTTTCCGCCGCGCCTACCTGCGCAGCGGCCAGCCGATAAGCGGCCTGAAATACCGCGCGCCCGGCTACCCATTGACGCCGATCCTCGGCTTTGCGCTGTGCCTGCTGGCTTGTATCGGGCTAGCGTTCGATCCGGAGCAGCGCATTGCGCTCTACTGTGGGCTGCCGTTCGTCGCCCTGTGCTACCTCACCTATTTCCTGACCCGGCGCGCCGGGCAAAAAACCGCTTTGGGAGAACAACATGTCGGTTAACAACCCCGTCGCCCGCCTGCTGGCCGAACATCCCACGCTGATCCTGGACGGCGCGCTGGCCACCGAGCTGGAAGCGCGCGGCTGCGATCTGACCGATCCGCTGTGGTCGGCCAAGGTGCTGATTGAAAATCCCGAGCTTATCTATCAGGTGCATCTCGATTATTTCAACGCCGGCGCCCAATGCGCCATCACCGCCAGCTATCAGGCCACGCCGCAGGGCTTCTTGCGCCGCGGCCTGGATCAGGATCAATCGCTGGCGCTGATCGCCAAAAGCGTGCAGCTGGCGCAGCGGGCGCGCCGCGATTATCTGGCCGAACACCCGCAGGCGGCACCGCTGCTGATCGCCGGTTCGGTGGGCCCGTACGGCGCCTATCTGGCCGACGGCTCGGAATACCGCGGCGATTACCGGCTGGCGCAGGATGACATGATGGCCTTTCACCGCCCGCGCATCGCCGCCCTAGCGGCCGCCGGCGTCGATCTGCTGGCCTGCGAAACGCTGCCGTCGTTCGCCGAACTGCAGGCGCTGCTGACGCTGCTGCAGGAATTCCCGATGCTCGGCGCCTGGTTCGCCTTCACCCTGCGCGACAGCCAACACCTCAGCGACGGTACGCCGCTGACGGAGGTCCTGTCCGCGCTGCGCGGCAACCCGCAGGTGTTGGCCATCGGCATCAACTGCATCGCGCTGGACAAGGTCGCCCCGGCGCTGCGTCAGCTGAACGCGCTGGCCGACAAGCCGCTGCTGGTTTACCCGAACTCCGGCGAGCATTACGATGCGGTAAGCAAAACCTGGCACGCCTGCGGCGGCGAGCACGGCAGCCTGGCCGATCAGGCGACGGAGTGGCGCGCGCTCGGCGCACAATTGATCGGCGGCTGTTGCCGCACCACCCCGCAGGATATCCGCGCCATCGCTGCGCGCTGCAAGGCATAAAAAAAGCCCCCGGCGCCAGCGGCGCAGGGGGCCAGTCACTCAACCCGGGCTTACAGCGGTTCGGTCTGGGCTTCCACCACCGCCAGCGCCACCATGTTGACGATGCGGCGTACCGAGGCGATCGGCGTCAGGATGTGCACCGGCTTGGCGACCCCCATCAGCACCGGCCCGACGGTCACCCCTTCCGAGCAGGAGACACGCAGCAGGTTGTAGCTGATGCGCGCCGCTTCCATGTTCGGCATGATCAGCAGGTTGGCCGAGCCTTTCAGCGGGCTGTCCGGCATCAGATCGTGACGGATGCTTTCCACCAATGCGGCGTCGCCGTGCATTTCGCCGTCGATCTCCAGCTCGGGCGCCAGCTCGTTCACCAGCTCCAGCGTTTTGCGCATCTTGCGCGCCGCCGGGCAGTCGGAAGAGCCGAAGCTGGAGTGAGACAGCAGCGCCACCTTCGGCTCGATACCGAAGCGGCGCACGGTTTCCGCCGCCATCAGGGTGATCTCCGCCAGCTGTTCCGGGGTCGGATCGTCGTTGACGTAGGTGTCGGCGATAAAGGTGTTGCCGCTCGGCAGCAGCAGCGCGTTCATCGCGCCGGCGACGTGCGCGCCTTCACGGAAGCCGAACACGTTCTTCACCACATCGTAATGCTCGTGGTAGCTGCCGATGGTGCCGCAGATCATCGCGTCCGCTTCGCCGCGGTGCAGCATGATGGCGGCGATCAGCGTCGGGTTGCCGATCACCGCACGGCGCGCCTGCTCTTGCGAGACGCCGCGGCGTTTCATGATCTGGTAGTACTCGCCCCAGTATTCGTTAAAGCGCGGATCCGACTCGTTGTTTACCACTTCGAAATCCTTGCCCGGCGTCAGCTGCAGACCCAGCTTTTTCAGGCGCATCTCGATCACGCTCGGGCGGCCGACCAGGATCGGGAAGGCCAGCCCCTGCGACACCAGCTCCTGCGTGGCGTGCAGCACGCGCTCTTCCTCGCCTTCCGCCAGCACCACCCGTTTCACCTCTTTGCGCGCCTGCGAGAAGATCGGCTTCATAAACAGGTTGGTTTTGTAGACGAACTCCGCCAGCTTCTCGACGTAAGCGTCGAAGTCTTCGATCGGGCGCGTCGCCACGCCGGAATCCATCGCCGCCTTGGCTACCGCCGGCGCGATCTTGACGATCAGGCGCGGATCGAACGGTTTCGGGATGATGTATTCCGGCCCGAAGGAGAGATCCTGATCGTCATAGGCGGAAGCCACCACGTCGCTCTGCTCCGCCAGCGCCAGATCGGCGATGGCGTGCACGCAGGCCAGCTTCATCTCTTCGTTGATGGTGGTCGCGCCCACGTCCAGCGCGCCGCGGAAGATGAACGGGAAGCACAGGACGTTGTTCACCTGGTTCGGGTAATCGGAACGACCGGTGCAGATGATGGCGTCCGGACGCACCGCTTTGGCCAGCGGCGGCAGAATTTCCGGTTCCGGGTTAGCCAGCGCCATGATCAGCGGATCGCGCGCCATGGTTTTCACCATATCCTGCGTCAAGACGCCCGGGCCGGAGCAGCCGAGGAAGATGTCGGCGTTCGGGATGGCGTCGCCCAGCGTGCGCTGGCCGTTATCCTCGATGGCGTAGGCGGCTTTGGTCTGCTCCATATTGGCGTCGCGGCCTTTATAGATGACGCCCTTGGAGTCGCAAACGGTGATGTTCTGTTGCCGCAGCCCCAGCGCCACCAGCAGGTTCAGGCAGGCGATGGAGGCCGCGCCGGCGCCGGACACCACCAGGCGTACGTCGGAGATATTCTTCTTCACCACGCGCAGGCCGTTGAGCACCGCCGCAGTGGTAATGATCGCCGTGCCGTGCTGGTCGTCGTGGAACACCGGGATCTTCATGCGCTCGCGCAGTTTCTGTTCGATATAGAAACACTCCGGCGCCTTAATGTCTTCCAGGTTGATGCCGCCGAAGGTCGGTTCCAGCGCGGCGATAATGTCGATCAATTTGTCAGGGTTATGCTCATCCACTTCGATATCAAACACATCGATACCGGAAAACTTCTTGAACAAAACACCCTTGCCTTCCATCACCGGCTTACCGGCCAACGCGCCAATATTGCCCAGACCCAGTACCGCCGTGCCGTTGGAAATCACCGCCACCAGGTTGCCGCGCGCGGTGTATTTGTAGGCTGCCAACGGATCTTCGGCGATCTCGAGGCAAGGCGCGGCGACGCCCGGCGAATAGGCCAACGCCAGATCGCGCTGGGTCGCCAACGGTTTGGTGGGGGAAACCTGGATCTTCCCTGGGACAGGAAACTGATGGAAATCAAGGGCACTCTGTTTGAGCTGTTCGTCCATTATGGATTCCTTTGTTTTTTGCTTTTATGTTGAGGTAAGGCTTTGAGGCTGCGCCCTGCCGTGGGCCGTGGCGCCCAAGTACAATGACAGGGCGCAGCCTTGAAGTATAGTGAGAGAAACATCACAAACTTTGAAGCGCGCCATAACCTTGGCCGAAAGACCGTTTTAAAAGTAAAAAAAGGATCGCGAGACGAGTCGAAGAAGCGCTGCCGTCAGCGTGGCGGCAGCGTGGCGCGCCAGGCGTTGAGCGTCTCCACCTGGCCGGCGCAAATGTGTAACGAGGTTTGTAACGCCAGGGTATAGCTTACCGCATCGCCCCAGGTCTCCCCTTGCAGCTGCGGTTGCTCACAGGGCGCGAACACCGATTCAGGGGGCAACAGCGGCACGGCCTGCGGCGCCGGCGGCCGGGCGCAGGAGCTCAAGCACAGCGCCAGGCAGAGGCTGAGCGGCGCAGGGATCGTTTTTAATCGCTTCACGGTATTTCCTCTGATAAGCCTCGTGTTGTTGGCGCAGCTGCCGTTCCTGCCGCTGCTGCGCCGCCATCAGCGCACGGTTTTGCGCATCCTGGGTCTGCAGGGTGGCGATCAGCCCGGCCTGCTGCGCCAGGCTTTTCTGTAGCTCCGCCGCCTGTTGGCGCGCGGACGCCAACTGGTGCGACAGCAGCGAGCTGTAGCCGCCGAGGCAGATGGCCGCCAGCAACAGCAGCAGCAACCCGCCCTGCATCAGTTTTTGCAGCCAGCCGCTCATGCCGGATAGTCCCGGAACGCCAGCTGGAAGTGCGGGCCATCCTTGAGGGTTTTCCACTCGCCGCCCCATTCGACGTTGATCCCGCATTCACGCGCCGCGCGCCGCACCGCCACCGCAATCTGCGCGTAGTAATCCCACTCCCAGGAGACCACACCCGCCGGCATCGCCACCACGTCCACCGCGTGGCCGGTCAGATGGCGGCTGCGCAGCGTTTGGCTGCTGCCGGCGCGCACCATTTCCCGTTGGCGCGCCATGCTGCGCAGCCCCTCGCTGACGGAAAACGGCACCAGCGAATAACGCAGCGCCAGACGAATAACGCGCACCAGATCCGGGTGCACGCCGCGCAGGTTCTCTTCGCTGCGGGCGGTAAAACGAATCTCTTCGATGTCATTTAACATTTTTAAACCCCGTCTTTTTGCCGATGAACTTTTTAATTAAGGCGTTGATGTAATCTGCCCCCATAAAGCCAATCAGTACGCTGGCCAAATTCGCCCACTTTAATTCCAGGCCCATCAGCGCCAGCGCATCGCGCACCGTCCAGGCCAATAACGCGCACATCGCCGCATTCAATAAACGGCGCCGAATGCCCACGTTGCGGTAAGCGCCGTGCAATAGCGCCATAACGCCGGCCAAAATGGCGTTTAATACCGGCTGAAGATATTCACATACTCGCTGGACTATTAAGCCAACAGCGTCAGGCTCTATGCTGGACATAGCTCATCTCCTTTTTTATTTTTAATTAAATGCCAATCACGGCCGGTGGGACATCGGATAATCAGAATCTAGTTAAGGATGCTATTACAAAGCAAATGAATAAATACAGGCCCTATGGTCGAATTCATTCATGCTGAGCGTTGGCACAACGCATAAGCGCCAATGTTGACGGCAATGAATAAATTTTCATTGTTATCGTGATTTATTTCGACTTTCGTTTTCACGAAAAATAAACATTAATGGCTGCGGGAAATATGTCCCATCTTAAAAACATCCACTCTGGAGAAATACCATGTCCACACGCAAAGCCGTTATTGGGTATTATTTTATTCCGACCAACCAAATCAATAATTACACCGAGTCCGATACGTCCATCGTGCCGTTCCCGGTATCCAACATCACGCCGGCCAAAGCCAAACAGCTGACGCACATCAACTTCTCGTTCCTGGATATCAACAGCAACCTGGAATGCGCCTGGGATCCGGCCACCAACGATGCCAAGGCGCGCGATGTGGTCAACCGCCTGACCGCGCTCAAGGCGCACAATCCCAGCCTGCGCATCATGTTCTCCATCGGCGGTTGGTACTACTCCAACGATCTGGGCGTGTCGCACGCCAACTACGTCAACGCGGTGAAAACCCCGGCCTCGCGCACCAAGTTTGCCCAATCCTGCGTGCGCATCATGAAGGATTACGGCTTCGACGGCGTGGACATCGACTGGGAGTACCCGCAAGCATCAGAAGTGGACGGTTTCATCGCCGCGCTGCAAGAGATCCGCACCCTGCTGAATCAGCAAACCGTCGCCGACGGTCGCCAGGCGCTGCCGTATCAGTTGACTATCGCCGGCGCCGGCGGCGCCTTCTTCCTGTCGCGCTATTACAGCAAGCTGGCGCAGATCGTCGCGCCGCTCGATTACATCAACCTGATGACCTACGATCTGGCCGGCCCCTGGGAGAAGATCACCAACCACCAGGCGGCGCTGTTCGGCGACGCGGCCGGGCCGACCTTCTACAACGCGCTGCGCGAAGCCAATCTGGGCTGGAGCTGGGAAGAGCTGACCCGCGCCTTCCCCAGCCCGTTCAGCCTGACGGTCGACGCCGCGGTGCAGCAACACCTGATGATGGAAGGCGTGCCGAGCGCCAAGATCGTGATGGGTGTCCCCTTCTACGGCCGCGCCTTCAGGGGCGTCAGCGGCAGCAACGGCGGCCAGTACAGCAGCCACAGCACGCCGGGCGAAGATCCGTATCCGGGCACCGATTACTGGCTGGTGGGCTGTGAAGAGTGCGTGCGCGACAAGGATCCGCGCATCGCCTCCTATCGCCAGCTGGAGCAGATGCTGCAGGGCAACTACGGCTATCAGCGGTTGTGGAACGACAAGACCAAAACCCCTTACCTGTATCATGCGCAGAACGGGCTGTTCGTCACCTATGACGATGCCGAAAGCTTCAAATACAAAGCGAAGTACATCAAGCAGCAGCAGCTGGGCGGCGTGATGTTCTGGCATCTGGGGCAAGACAACCGCAACGGCGATCTGCTGGCCGCGCTGGATCGCTATTTCAACGCCGCGGACTACGACGACAGCCAGCTGGATATGGGCACCGGCCTGCGTTACACCGGCGTCGGCCCCGGCAACCTGCCGATCATGACCGCGCCGGCCTACGTGCCGGGCACCACTTACGCGCAGGGCGCGCTGGTGTCCTATCAGGGTTACGTCTGGCAGACCAAATGGGGTTACATCACCTCGGCGCCCGGTTCCGACAGCGCCTGGCTGAAGGTGGGCCGCGTAGCGTAAACCATAAAAAAACCCCGTAGCCGAGCGCTGCGGGGTTTTCATTGAGTTAACCGTTTGATTTTCGCGTCCCTTCGTCTCTATTCCTTCAGTTGTGGCACCAAGGATAGCCGCCATCCCGCACCACTTCGCGGCCCATCAGGCTGTAAACATCGCTTTTGCGCGTCAGCCGCTCATGCCACCAGTTAAACCCGGCGCCCTTGCTGGCCGGATGCCACGCTAGCCAAATCATTTCGTCGCCCTTTTGCATCTCCACCGGCACCGTCACCAGTTCGCCGCTGGCCAGTTCCTTTTCGATCAGCGACGGCGGCAGAAAAGCGTGGCCGATGCCGCGTTTGAGCAGCGCCAGGTTGCTTTCCACGTCGCACACCACCAGTTGGCGCTGCAAAGGCAACGTGCCGTGATTGCGTTTGGGCAGTTCATGGCTGCTGTCGGCGATCGCAACCACGATGTCGTTCAAGCGCTGCTTCTTGCACACCGGCTTTTTCTGCGCCGCGAACGGATGCGAGGGCGATACGCACAGCACAAAGTTGAGCTTGCCGAGCATCAGGGTTTTGGCCTGTACGCTGTCGGGGATTTGGCCGATGGCGATGATCAGATCCGCCCGGTTGTTCTTCAGCGCATCCCAGGTGCCGTTCAGCGCTTCCCGCTGCACCGAGATATTGGCGTTCGGGCAATGCTGAATATAGTCGCGGATATCCTGCGTCAGGGTCTCCAACGGGAAGAAGGTGTCCACCGCCAGGCGGATATTATTGTCCAGCTTGGGGATGTTTCTTACCCGGCTTTCCAGATCCTGCACCGCATTTAATATCCAGCTGCCCTCCTGCAGGAGAAATTCCCCTTCATCCGTCAGGGTAATCATGGGGCCATTGCGATGAAAAAGTTTCACGCAGAGTTTGCTTTCAATATTGGAAACCCGATAAGAGATTGCCGAAGGCGTTTTATGCAGCGCCTCCGCCGCCATAGAGAAAGAGCCGGTGCTCTTAATGGTGCTGATTATTTTAATCGCGTCCAGGGATAATCTAGTCATACAAATTCCTCTTTAAAATAAAACAAGAAAAATGACACTAAATTCCCAAGGTGGTGGCGCACAAAAATCGATCAAATCGAACAAGGATACTCAAGGCAACAAGCAATATACTTCATAAATGAGAGCGCTATCTTAAATACTATTCATCACGACCTGATATAAAATTCATCATAGCGCTCTATTTTTGCATTGTGACAGTTAAATAAATTCAGCCTAACGATCAAAGATCGTCATCATAATAATTTTCGTTAATAGCCGTTAAAACATTCCGCTCTGCCGCACGACCAGAATGATAAAAATAAAACAAGCCGACAAGAAGGGTTATTTCCAATTACGTTATTAGCCTCTCATTTTGTCGGTGAAATACGCTCAACTTACAACATAATTTCAGTCAGGAGTGACTTATGAACAAAACTTCCCGTACCCTATTCTCTCTGGGCCTGCTGAGCGCAGCCATGTTCGGCGTTTCGCAACAGGCGAATGCTCACGGTTATGTCGAATCGCCGGCCAGCCGCGCCTATCAGTGCAAACTGCAGCTCAACACCCAGTGCGGCAGCGTGCAGTATGAACCGCAGAGCGTCGAAGGCCTGAAAGGTTTCCCGCAGGCCGGTCCGGCTGACGGCCACATCGCCAGCGCCGACAAGTCCACCTTCTTCGAACTGGATCAGCAAACGCCGACGCGCTGGAACAAGCTCAACCTGAAAACCGGCCCGAACTCCTTTACCTGGAAGCTGACCGCGCGTCACAGCACCACCAGCTGGCGCTATTTCATCACCAAGCCGAACTGGGACGCTTCGCAGCCGCTGACCCGCGCCTCCTTTGATCTGACGCCGTTCTGCCAGTTCAACGACGGCGGCGCCATCCCTGCCGCACAGGTTACCCACCAGTGCAATATACCGGCAGATCGCAGCGGTTCGCACGTGATCCTTGCCGTGTGGGATGTAGCCGACACCGCCAACGCCTTCTATCAGGCGATCGACGTCAACCTGAGCAAATAATCGGCCAAATGAGGCCATCTTTGAGGGTTCAGCCTGGCGCTGAACCCTTCTTTTTTTGGCTCTCGCGCCACCGCCCCCCTCACCTCCCCCGCCGTAAACCGCGCCCCGCCTGGGTTTACTCGGCATTCATTGTTATTATCCATCGCAACAATCAGAAAAAGCGCATTTTCATTCCCAACCCGATGATGCAGTGTGTTCCCCCTATGATGAAAAAGGTTCTCATTTCCCTACGTTGAGCTTGGTCAAGGAGCTTATCAATGAATCAATTAGACGCACTCAAGCAGCTGACCACGGTGGTCGCCGACAGTGGCGATATCGAATCCATCCGCCAGTTCGAACCCCAGGACGCTACCACCAACCCTTCGCTGATCCTGAAAGCCGCCGCGCTGCCGCAGTACAAGGCGCTGATCACCGAAGCGCTGGACTATGCCCGCCGCCAGGGCGGCAGCAAGGAAACCCAGCTGATCAACGCCAGCGATAAGCTGGCGGTCAATATCGGCGTCGAGATCCTCAAAAGCGTGCCGGGCCGCATCTCCACCGAAGTGGACGCCCGCCTGTCGTTCGATCGCGGCATGTGCGTCGCCAAAGCGCGCAAGCTGATCGCCATGTATCAAGAACAGGGCATCGACAAATCGCGCATCCTGATCAAACTGGCTTCCACCTGGGAAGGCATCAAAGCCGCCGAGGAGCTGGAAAAAGAAGGCATCAACACCAACCTGACGCTGCTGTTCTCCTTCGCCCAGGCCCGCGCCTGCGCCGAAGCCGGCGTGTATCTGATCTCGCCGTTCGTCGGCCGCATCTATGACTGGTATCAGGCCAAACAGCCTGCCGCCGACTACGATGCCGAGCAGGATCCGGGCGTGAAATCGGTGCGCACCATCTATGAATACTACAAGCGTCATCGTTACCAGACGGTGATCATGGGCGCCAGCTTCCGCAAGGTTGAGCAGATCCTGGCGCTGGCCGGCTGCGATCGCCTGACCATCGCGCCGAACCTTTTGGAACAGCTGAAAAACAGTGACCGGCCGGTCGAGCGCAAGCTGACCCCGTCCACCGAGGGCTTCCACCAACCGGCCCCGCTGGCCGAAGCGGAGTTCCGCTGGCTGCACAACCAGGACGCCATGGCGGTGGAAAAACTCGCCGAAGGCATTCGCCTGTTCGCCGTCGACCAGCAGAAGCTGGAAGACATGTTGGCCGCTCAACTGTAACCGCACTGGAGTTTCGTTATGTCCTCTCGTAAAGAGCTTGCCAACGCCATCCGCGCACTCAGCATGGACGCCGTACAAAAAGCCAATTCCGGCCACCCCGGTGCCCCTATGGGCATGGCGGACATCGCCGAAGTCCTGTGGCGTGACTACCTCAACCACAACCCGACTAACCCGCACTGGGCTGACCGCGACCGTTTCGTGCTCTCCAACGGCCACGGCTCCATGTTGATTTACAGCCTCCTGCATCTCACTGGCTATGACCTGCCGATGCGCGAGCTGGAAAACTTCCGTCAGCTGCATTCCAAAACCCCAGGGCACCCGGAGTACGGCTACACCCCGGGCGTTGAGACCACCACCGGCCCGCTGGGCCAGGGCATTGCCAACGCCGTCGGCTTCGCCATCGCCGAACGCACCCTGGCGGCGCAGTTCAACCGCCCGGGCCACGACATCGTTGACCACCACACTTACGCCTTCATGGGCGACGGCTGCATGATGGAAGGCATCTCGCACGAAGTCTGCTCTCTGGCCGGTACCCTCAAGCTCGGCAAGCTGACCGCTTTCTACGATGACAACGGCATCTCCATCGACGGCCACGTCGACGGCTGGTTCACCGACGACACCGCCCTGCGCTTCGAAGCCTACGGCTGGCACGTGGTGCGCAACGTCGACGGCCACAACCCGGACGCCATCAAGGCCGCGATTGAAGAAGCCCGCAAGGTGACCGACAAGCCGTCGCTGCTGATGTGCAAGACCGTTATCGGCTTCGGTTCGCCGAACAAGGCCGG